>URRP01000001.1 GCA_900550375.1 uncultured Alistipes sp.
GCGGCATCATCGGCCTGCGGTCGAACATGCTGACCGCCACGGCCGGCGAAGCCATCATGACCCACCGTCTGAAAGGGTTCGAACCGTGGGTCGGGGAGATCGAGATGCGCACCAACGGCTCGATCATCTCGGGCGAGACCGGCACGGCCTACGCCTACTCGATCGACAAGCTGCAGGACCGCGGGCGCTTCTTCATCAGCCCGATGGAGCAGGTCTACGAAGGACAGGTCATCGGCGAGCACACGCGGCAGAACGACATCACGGTGAACGTCACCAAGGCCAAGCAGCTCACCAACATGCGGGCATCGGGTTCGGACGACAAAACGTCGATCGCCCCGCCGAAGGTCTTCACGCTGGAGGAGGCCCTCGAATACATCCAGGGCGACGAATATGTCGAGGTTACGCCCCATTCGATGCGCCTCAGGAAGATTCTGCTGAACGAGAACGACCGCAAACGCGCGGCAAAATAACCCCGGAACAATGGACCATTTCACCCTTTCGTTGGCCGTAGGCGCCGCTGCCGGGGCGCTGGTGGCCATCCCGATGATTGCCCAGAAAGCGTCGTTCCGACACTGCGTCGCAGCGTTCTGCACCTACCTGTTCGCCGCCGTCATCACGTTTTACAGCGACCTGCCCTACCTGCCCTGGTGGGCCGACGGCATGGGCGTCGCGCTGATGATCGCCATCCCTGCGGCAACGGTCGGCTCGGGCAAGGAGAGCCGTCCCGTGCCGACGCTGCTCAACGCCGTACTGGTCGGCTTCCTGATAAGCGTCGCGGAACGCTATCTGGCATGATAAAAAAACGGACTCCGGTCCGTTTTTTTTGCATAGTCCGTGCAGTATCAGGACATTGGCTCCGTTTTAAGGAAAACCTCAAACTCCTATGAAAAAACTTTGCTTCTTATGGCTCCTGCTGCCGCTTGCGTTCGGCAGCTGCGATGACGACGACGAATCGCGCGTCGAAACCTGGACCGTCGCTTCCGAAAAAGGCGTCACCGGTATCTTCATGGGATTCGGTCACGTTCCCGCCTACATCGTCAAGACAGGTCCTAACGCCGGGTGGCAAACGTTTTCAGGCTCCATCGGGAATTTCACCTTCGAAAAGGGGTATCAGACCGAGATGCTCGTCCGCATCGACCCGATTCCCGATCCCCCGGCCGACGGTCCCGGATACCGCTACACGATGGAAAAGCCGATCTCACGCACGCTGATGCAGTCGGACGTCGACCCGCTGCAATTCAGTCCGGAGTTCGACGTCACCATCGCCTCCGAACGGGGCGATAACCGGATGACCGCCTACTGGTTCAAGGACATGCGCTATACCGACCCGCGTTGGGAGCCGTTCCCGTGGGAGATCGAAGGCTTCGATTTCAAGCCGGGTTACGAAGCCCGGCTCCTCATCCGCCCCGTCGCCGAATACGACGATGCAAAGGCCGACTACGAGGTGAAATACCACCGGACGAAACTGATCTCGAGCGAGGAAAAGGCCTCCGAAGGAATACCCGTCTCTTAGACGGGCTTTAGAAAGGGTCGGTGCGGAAATCGGGCTCCGGTGTGCAAAATGCCGATGCAGCCCTAAAACCCGCTTCTTAAGCGGGCAAATCACTTTCGCAGGGTTGCGAACGAGAGGATGTGCCAGGTGACGCCGACTGCCACGAGCAGCAGCGCCAGCTGCGCCCACCACCATCCGGTCAGTATCCCGAAGATGCAGTAGAGCATCGCGGCCCACATCAGGACGATGGAAAAGACTTTAGCCCGCAGCGGAATGGCTCGGTTTTCGCGGAAATTGCGGATATACTCGCCGAAACAGCGGTGCGACAGGAGCCACGCATAGAGCCGCGGCGACGAGCGGACCCACAGGGCCGCCGCCAGCAGCAGGAACGGCGTGGTGGGCAGCAGCGGCAGGAAGATGCCGACGATACCCAGCGCGAGGGCGATGCAGCCCAGTATGGCGAGCAGGGTTTTCACGACGCAAAAATAATATAAATTCGGGGCCGGGAAATGCCGTGCCATGCGATTTTTCATTATCTTTGGTGTCGTAACGGCGCTTTCAGAAGCGGAAGGCCGTGCAGAACAGGCCGCAACCCGGTTTGGCTGCCGTCCGGTTTTTCACTAACTTTGTAGAACAGAACACAAATAAACCGATATACGATGAAAAAAATAGGTATCGCCAGCGACCATGCCGGCTACGAAATGAAAGAATTTCTGGTGGGTTACCTCGACGCCATGGGCTACGAGGTGCTCGATTTCGGACCCCATTCGCCCGAAAGCGTCGATTACGCCGACTTCGCACACCCGCTGGCCGCGGCCATCGAGCAGGGCGAACTGGAACGCGGCATCGCGCTCTGCGGCTCGGGCGAAGGGATGGCCATGACACTCAACAAGCACCAGGGCATCCGTGCGGGTCTCTGCTGGGACACCGAGATCGCCTCGCTGATCCGCCGTCACAACAACGCCAACGTCATTGTCTTCCCGGCCCGGTTCATCACCAACGACGAAGCCGTCAAGATGCTCGATGCCTACTTCGCCGCCGAATTCGAGGGCGGACGCCACGAAGCACGCATCGCCAAGATGCCCGTCGCAGGCTGTAAATAAACGGGATTCACAATTCGAAAACGAAGGGCGAGACGGCGTTCAGTCGTCCGCCTTTTTCGTGTCCGGCGAAGAGCCCGAAGACCGCCGATCCGCTGCCCGACATCGAGGCATACACGGCCCCCTCGGCGAGCAGGCGTTCCTTTGCGGCGCGGATGGCCGGGTGTGCTTCGAAGATATGCGTTTCGAAATCGTTGGTCACCAGCCCCTGCCACTCCGCGACGGGCCGCCGCAGACGCTCCGCCAACGGCACCTCCGGCACCCGGGGCCGCACCCCGGCATAGGCTTCGCGCGTCGAGACTCCCTCGCCGGGTTTGACGATCACGAGCGTCATTCCGCTCAGGTCCAGCGGGAAAGGTGTCATCACCTCACCTCTTCCCTTACATAACTGCGGCGAATTGCGGACAAAAAAAGCCGTGTCGCTGCCCAGTTCGGCGGCGCACGCTATCAGCTCCGCCTCGGACAAACCCAATGCAAACAGCTCATTCAGGGCGAGCAGCACCGTCGTACCGTCCGACGAACCGCCTCCCAGCCCGGCCCCGAACGGCACACGCTTGTCGAGACGAATCCCGACCCCGTCCACGCCGTAACGCCGCTGCATCAGGCGGAAGGCTTTGAGACAGATGTTGTCTTCCGGAGCGCAGTCCACGGCCAGCCCTTCGGCGCGGAACGTGACGCCGGGCGCTCCGGTGCGCGTCACCTCCACCTCGTCGTAAAGGCCCCGGACGGGAAACATCACGGTTTCCAGTTCGTGAAATCCGTCCGCGCGGCGGCGCAGGATGTCGAGGCCCAGATTTATTTTGCAGTTTGCCTGTAAGATCATGGAACAAAGGTAAGAATTTTCTATTTTTGCCGTATGAAATTCCGCACCGAAATCGAAACATCGCCCCTCGGGGTGCAGATAGGCTATGAAAACCGCGTGCTGACACTCGGTTCGTGCTTCGCCGCTCACATCGCCGAAAAGCTCGCCGGGGCGAAATTCCGCGTCACGGCGAATCCTTCGGGCATCCTGTTCAACCCGCTGTCGATCGCCGCGGCGATTCGCAGTTACGCCGATTCCGTTCCCGTCACCCGCGAAGAGTTGGGATATGACGGCGACGTATGGTACCATTTCGGGTTCCACGGCGATTTCTCGGCCCCGACGGCCGAAGAGGCCCTCGGGCGGATGAACGCCGCACGGCAGGCCGGGACCGAAGCGCTCCGCACGTCCGACCGCGTGATCCTCACATTCGGCACGGCATGGGTCTATGAGCGTGAAGGCGAGGTCGTTGCCAACTGTCACCGGAGACCCGCCGCGGAGTTTTCGAGAAGACGGCTTTCGGTCGGGGAGATCGTCGGAACTTTCGCGAAACTGATTGAAGGACCGCTCGCCGGAAAGCAGATCATCCTGACGGTCAGTCCGGTACGGCACATCGGAGACACCCTGGCGGGCAACGCCGTGAGCAAGGCCGCGCTGCGGCTGGCCGCGGAGGAGCTGAAGCAACGGTTTAACTGCGTCGAATATTTCCCGGCCTATGAAATAGTTACGGACGACCTGCGCGACTACCGTTTCTATGCTGACGATCTGGTGCATCCCGCCCCGCAGGCCGTCGCCTACATCTGGGAGAAATTCACCGCCGCGGCCCTCTCCGACCGCGCCCGGAACCTGCTCCCGGAGGCCGAAGCCATCGCCGCCGCAGCGGCCCACCGTCCCCGCAACCCGCAGGGCGAGGCGCACCGCGCCTTCTGCCGCCGCCAGCTGGAACGCATCGCCGCACTCCCGGAGATGGATTTTCAGTCCGAGGCCGAATATTTCCGCCGATGTCTCGAAATAAATTCGTAAATTTGCGGCCAATTCACCACACAGATGACAAAAAAACTCTTTCTATATGCCATAGCCGCTGCGGCGGCATTCCAGAGCGCCGCGGCACAGCCCCGGCTGATCGTGCAGATCGTCGTCGGCTCGATGCGCGGCGAAGACCTCGACCGCTATGCCGCGAACTTCGGCGAAGGGGGCTTCCGGCGCCTCACCGAAGGCGGCACGGTCTACACCGACAGCCGCTACGACTACCTGCAAACCACCACGCCCGTCTCGCTGGCCACGCTCACCACGGGGGCCATGCCCTCGACCCACGGCGTGATAGGTTCCCGCTGGGTCGATTACACCACCAACCGGGTCGTCGAACTCACGGCCGGACGCAAGGGCCCCGGCGCCTACCACCTGATCGCCCCGACGCTCTCGGAGACGCTCCTGCAACATGCCCCCGGCAGCCGCGCGGTGACCGTCGCCGCCGAAGCGGTGTCGGCCGTGGTGATGGCCGGACGCGGCGGAGAGGTCTTCTGGCTCGACTCGGCACGCTGCGACTGGACGACCTCGCCGTATTATGCGCCGGGCGTTCCCGAATGGATCGAGCGCAGCAACCGCGAGCGTTACAACCTCTCGTACATCACGACCGAATGGCGCACGCTGCTCGAACGCGGCCGCTACCTCAACACCCGCAACCACGACATCGCACTGGCGGGCAAGAGCAAGAAAGACAAGGACCTGAACGGTGCGGGACGCCTGAAACCGGCAAACGATTTCGAACGTCTGCTCTACACCCCGGCGGGCAACACCGCCGTGCTGGGGCTGGCCAAGCAGGCCATTGCACAGTATAAACTCGGGGACGACAAGGTGCCCGACCTGCTGAACATCTGCCTCGACACGCCGCGCCGCATCAGCGAAGCCTACGGTCCCGAGTCGATCGAGGTCGAGGACATGTACTACCGGCTGGACCGCGACCTGGCGGATTTCCTGACTTTCGTCTTCGCGCAGGTCAGGGACGGAAACGCCCTGGTGGTGCTCACCTCGGACCACGGCACCAGCCCCTCCTACGACGCGGGGCCCGACGAGGCCGACCGTTTCAACCCGCGGCAGTTCGAGGTGATTGTCAACGGATTCCTCAACGTCCGCTACGGCGTCGGCGACTGGGTGGTGGAGTACAGCGACCGGAGCGTGTGGCTCAACCACAACCTCATCTACGAACGGGGCCTGAACCTCGCGGAGGTGCAGAACGAGGTGGCCATCTTCGCCATGCAGTTCAGCGGCATCTCCCACGCGCTGGCCGCCACGGCCATGCGCACGAGCTATTTCGGCAGCGGATACGCCCGCCGGATGCAGAACAGCTTCTACCCCCGGCGTTCGGGCGACGTGATTCTGAACCTGATGCCCGGATGGATCGAGGAGCAGGAACGCTGCTGGTCGATGTCGGGTTCGATGTACGGATACGACACCGAGGTGCCGCTGGTGTTCTACGGCAAGGGTGCGGGGATGCAGCGGGTGAACCGCCGCGTGGACATGACCGCCATGGCCCCGACGCTGGCGCGGCTGGCGGGCGTGCGCGAACCGGCGGCCTCGGAAGGCGGAGCGCTGGCGGAGATCGTGGATTTGTAAGGACTTTCAATCAACACACAGCATGGACAAGATACAGGACGAAATCATCGAGGAATTTTCCGTCTTCGACGACTGGCTGGACAAATACGACTACCTGATCGGCCTGAGCGAAACGCTCCCCCCGATCGCCCCCGAACACCGCACCGGGCAGTACCTGATCGAAGGCTGCCAGTCGCGGGTGTGGGTCGATGCAAGGTTCGAAGACGGACGGGTTTACTACTCGGCAGACAGCGACGCCATAATAACCAAGGGCATTATCGCGTTATTGATCCGCGTACTGAACGGACGCACGCCGCAGGAGATTCTCGACACGGAACTCTATTTCATCGACGCCATCGGACTGGCGGCCAACCTCTCGCCGACACGGGCCAACGGGCTGGTGTCGATGGTCAAGCAGATGCGGTTGTACGCGCTGGCATACGCAAGCAAAAACAAGTAAAGCAATGACACCCGAAGAGATTCTGCAGGTGGAAAAAGACATCGTCGCCACCCTCAAGAACATATACGACCCCGAAATCCCGGTCAACATCTACGACCTGGGGCTGATCTACGAAATCGACTACACGCCCGACGGCGTGGCGACGATCCGCATGACGCTCACGGCCCCCAACTGCCCGATGGCCGACATGCTGGTCGAGGACGTGAACATACAGGTCGGCAAGGTCAAGGGCGTGAAATCGGTGAACGTCATCCTCACGTTCGACCCCGTGTGGGACAAGAGCATGATGTCCGAAGAGGCGCTGCTGGAACTCAACATGTTCTGAGATGGCGGACGCGGCGGTACATACGGTGGAACGGCTGCAGGCCGGAGCCGGAGCGTACGCCTGCGGCGGTTATCTGGGCGGACTCAACACGCTCCAGCGGACCGAAATATGCACGGCGCTGATCTTCGACCGCCTCAGCCGCAAGATGCGTCTGGTGGAGACGCTCCGCAGCGAAGCCGAAGACAACTGGAACCAGACCTTCTACCTGCTCTATTTCCGCACGCTGGGCGACCGCCGCAATCAGGAAGCCTGCCTCGAACTGGCCCGGCGCGTGCCTTACCGAATCGTGCTGCGCGAACGGCTGGCCCCGCACGCCGTCGAGGCGATGCTCTTCGGCGCCTCGGGACTGCTGGAGCTTTACCGCAACGACACCTACACGCTCGACCTGAAACGCAGTTTCGAATACCTCGCGGCCAAATACGGAATCGAACCGATGGAGGCTTCGGCATGGACGCTGACGGAGATACGTCCGGCCAACCATCCGGTGCTGCGGCTGGCGCAGGCCGCGGAGTTCTTCACGCAGGACGAGTTCGTGATGGAGCGTGCCATGGCCTGCCGCACGGAGGAGGAGGTCCGGGAGCTGTTCTGCATCGAGGCTTCGCCCTACTGGCGCACGCACCACATCCCCGGCGCCGAGAGCGACGAAAGTCCCAAGCGCATCGGAGCTTTCAAAGCCAACATCATCGGCATCAACCTGGTCGCGGTCCTGCAGTTCGCCTACGGCAGCTACACGGGCAACGAACGGCTGCGCGACAGCGCCCTGACGCTGATGGAGCGCCTGCCGGCCGAGGACAACCGCTACATGCGCGACTGGAAGGCCGCAGGGGTCGGTCCCCGCAACGCCTTCGAATCGCAGGCCCTGCTGCAGCTGGCCACCGAATACTGCGCCGAAAGACGCTGCGCGGAGTGTCCGATCGGACGGCGCATCCTGCGCCAAACGGTTGCGGCGGAGGACTGAACGGCGTATATTTTGGCTTTTCCAGAAAAATAGTTACTTTTGCGCAACGTCACGCTCCCGACGGCAGACCCGGGCTCCGGCAATCTGCCGTAAATTGTGTTAACACCCATGCTCTTCAATTCGTTTGAATTCGCGCTGTTCCTCCCGGCCGTCTTCCTGCTCTACTGGTTTGTGTTCAACCGCAGCCTGCGGGCGCAGAACCTCTTCGTCGTAGGGGTCAGCTACCTCTTCTACGGCTGGTGGAACTGGCGGTTCCTGCTGCTGATCGCGTTCACGTCGCTGTGCAGCTACGCCAGCGGACTGCTCATCGACCATCACCGGAAACGGAGGGGGGGGGGAAACGTGGAGCCGGGCCGTCAGCGCGGGAAACATCCTGCTGAACCTCGCCATCCTCGGCATCTTCAAGTATTACGACTTCTTCGTCGCGTCGTTCGCCGAACTGTTCGGCATCGCCGACTACGACAATCTCCTGTTACAGATCATCCTGCCGGTCGGCATCTCGTTCTACACCTTCCAGGCCCTGAGCTACTCGATCGACGTGTACCGCGAGAAACTCGCCCCGACGCGCGACATCGTGGCCTTCTTCGCCTTCATTTCGTTCTTCCCCCAGCTGGTGGCCGGCCCCATCGAACGGGCCGCGAACCTGTTGCCGCAGTTCCTGCGGCCGCGGACCTTCGACACGGCGCAGGCCGTGGACGGACTGCGGCAGGCGCTGTGGGGATTCTTCAAAAAGATCGTCGTGGCGGACAACTGCGCCATCCTCGCCAACGGCATCTTCGACAACTACGAAAACCTCTCGGGTGGAGCCCTCGTCATCGGGGCCGTGGCCTTCTCGTTCCAGATCTACTGCGATTTCTCGGGCTACTCGGACATCGCCATCGGCATCGCGCGGCTGTTCGGGTTCAGCCTCATGCGCAACTTCAACTACCCCTATTTTTCACGCGACATCGCCGAATTCTGGCGCCGCTGGCATATCTCGCTCACCACGTGGTTCCGCGATTACGTCTACATTCCGCTGGGCGGCAGCCGCGGGACGAAATGGACGGTGTTCCGCAACACGCTGGTCATCTTCCTTCTGAGCGGATTCTGGCACGGCGCGAACTGGACCTTCATCGCCTGGGGCGGCTATCACGCCCTGCTGTTCCTGCCGCTGATCCTCTCGGGACGCAACCGCCGGCACACCGGAGAGATCGCCGCAGGACGTATGCTGCCGACGGGACGCGAGGCCCTGCAAATCGCATCGACCTTCGCGCTGGCGGCCGTGGGATGGATCATCTTCCGCGCCGAGACCATCGGCGACGCCTGGCATTACGTGCGGCGGATTTTCTCGCCGGCGATTCTCGACCGCGTGGCGCTCGGCGGCAGCTACGAGTCGCCCGGCATCAACGCCATCGTCGGCGTGGCGATCCTGCTGGCGGTCGAATGGAGCCAGCGGACGCGTCAGCACGGACTCCAGCTCACCGGACGGGCGCACATCCGCCGTCAGGGCGTGCGTTACGCCATCTACTACCTGCTGATCCTGGGCATCTACATCATGCACGCCCAGCAGCAGACGTTCATCTATTTCCAATTCTGACCCTGCCATGAACCGATTCCTGCGACGCATACTCTGGTTCGTGCTGCCCGTGGCCGCCGCAGCCGTCGGCGCGGAGTGCGGACTGCGCAGCATCCCCCACCAGCTCGGGTACAAGGCCGCCTACATGGAGCGGCACGCCCCGGAAATAGAGGTCCTCTCGCTGGGGCTCTCGCACGCCTTCTACGGGCTCGATTTCCACGCCTCGCGGTTCCGGGGATTCAACCTCGCCTACCACGGCCAGCCGCTCGACCGCGACCTGGAACTGTGGGAGAAATACGCCGACCGGCTCACGTCGCTGCGCGGCGTGGTGATCTCGCTCTCGTGCTGGAGCATCCACCACCGGCTGCGAAAAGACGGCGAACAATGGCGCGTGCCCTTCTACACGATCAATTACGACCTGCCGGGGCCGTGGTACGCCTTCAAGGAACGTTACATCATCGCCTACCCCTCGCCGGCGTTCCGCTACCTGAAACACGCTCTCTCGCCCGGGGACATCCGCGCCGAGGGCAACACCCCGCAGGACGAGTTCGGCTCTTACATGGTCCTGCGCGACAACCGGCGGCCCGACTGGGACCGGCGCACGGCGGCAGGCGCCGCCCGGGGACATTCGGATTTCAACCCCGAAGACGTGGTCCACAACCGCGAAGTGCTGCGACGCATCGCCGCCGACTGCGCGGCACGCGGCGTCCGGCTGGTGCTCTACACCCCGCCGACATGGCCTGCCTACCACGAACACCTCTCGGACGAGGTCGTAGCCCTCACGCGGCAGATCGGAACGTCGCTGGCCCGGGAGTTCCCCAACGTGCGTTACGCGGACCTGCTGAAAGACAAGCGGTTCACGGCCGACGATTTCTTCGACGCCTCGCACCTCAACTACGACCACGGAGGCCCGAAGCTCATGCGCATCCTCGACGACGAGATCGCCGGGGACCCCTTGCCGGCAAAATAATTTACAGAAAACCCACTCTGCGGCAGCTGTCCGGATGGATTTCAGAAAATTATTACTATTTTTGTAGGATTTAGAACCGTAACCCCGAAAACAATAACAACATTATGGATATTCTTGCAAGTATAATCAAAGTCCTCTTCGGTTCGAAGGCCGACAAGGACCGCAAACTGATCGAGCCTTACCTGGAGAAGATCAAGGCCGTCTACCCCTCGATCGAGGCGCTCTCGAACGACGAACTCCGCGCCCGCAGCGAAGCCCTGAAGAAACAGATCGCCGACTTCATCGCCGGGGACGAAGCCCATATCGCCGAACTGAAAGCCGTCCTCGAGAAACCCGAGACCCAGCTCGAAGAGAAGGAGAAGATTTCGAAGGAGATCGACGAGACCACGAAGCGCATCGACGAGAAGATCGAGGAGGTCCTCGACAAAATCCTCCCCGAAGCGTTCGCCATCATGAAGGACACGGCACGCCGCTTCGCCCAGAACGACACGGTCGTGGTGACGGCCAATGATTTCGACCGCAACCTGGCCGCAACGAAGGATTTCGTCACCATCGAGGGCGACAAGGCCGTATATGCCAACCACTGGCAGGCCGGCGGCAACGACATGAAGTGGGACATGATCCACTACGACGTGCAGCTGTTCGGCGGCGTGGTGCTCCATCAGGGCAAGATCGCCGAGATGGCCACGGGTGAGGGAAAGACCCTCGTGGCGACGCTCCCCGTATTCCTCAACGCCCTGGCCAAGAAGGGCGTGCACATGGTGACGGTGAACAACTACCTCGCCAAGCGTGACTCCGAGTGGATGGGCCCGATGTACCAGTTTCACGGCCTTTCGGTGGCCTGCATCGACGACACGCAGCCCAACTCCGACGAGCGACGCGAAGCCTACATGGCCGACATCACCTTCGGAACCAACAACGAATACGGCTTCGACTACCTGCGCGACAACATGGCGTCGTCGCCCAAGGACCTCGTGCAGCGCAAGCACCATTTCGCCATCGTCGATGAGGTCGACTCGGTGTTGATCGACGACGCCCGGACGCCGCTCATCATCTCGGGCCCCGTGCCCAAGGGCGACGACCAGATGTTCGAGCAGTACCGCCCGGCGATCGAGAACCTCTACAACCTGCAGAAGAACCTCGTGACGGCCCTGCTGGCCGAAGCCCGCCAGCTCATCTCGGCCGGCAAGAACGACGAGGGCGGCGTGAAGCTCTACCGCGCCCACAAGGGTCTGCCGAAGTACAAACCGCTGATCAAATACCTCTCGGAACAGGGCGTCAAGGCGCTGATGCAGAAGACCGAGAACACCTACATGCAGGACAACAACCGCCGCATGCCCGAGATCACCGACGACCTCTACTTCGTCATCGACGAGAAACTCAACTCGGTGGAACTCACGGACAAGGGCCACGAGGCGCTGTCGAAATACTTCAACGAAGACGGATTCTTCGTGATGCCCGACATCGGCGCCGAAGTCGCAGAACTGGAGAAAAGCAGCCTGACGCCCGAGGAGAAGGCGCAGAAACGCGACGAGGTGATCAACGACTACTCGATCAAGTCGGAGCGCGTGCACACGGTGATCCAGCTGCTGAAAGCCTTCGCCATGTTCGAAAAGGACATCGAGTATGTGGTGATGGACAACAAGGTGAAGATCGTCGACGAGCAGACGGGCCGTATCCTCGAAGGACGCCGCTACTCGGACGGACTCCACCAGGCCATCGAGGCCAAGGAGCACGTGAAGGTCGAGGCCGCGACGCAGACCTTCGCCACCATCACGCTGCAGAACTATTTCCGCATGTATCATAAGCTGGCCGGTATGACCGGTACGGCCGAGACGGAGGCTTCGGAGTTCTGGAGCATCTACAAACTCGACGTGGTGGTGATCCCGACGAACCGCAAAATAACCCGCGACGACCGTCAGGACCTCATCTACAAAACCAAGCGTGAGAAATACAACGCCGTGATCGAGGAGATCGTGAAACTCGTCGAGGCGGGCCGCCCGGTGCTGGTCGGCACCACGTCGGTCGAAATATCGGAGCTGCTGAGCCGCATGCTCAAACTCCGCAACATCAAACACAACGTCCTGAACGCCAAGCAACATGCGCTGGAGGCACAGGTCGTGGCCGAGGCCGGACGCTCGGGACAGGTGACCATCGCCACCAACATGGCGGGCCGCGGTACCGACATCAAGCTGACGCCCGAGGTCAAGGAAGCCGGAGGTCTGGCCATCATCGGTACGGAGCGCCACGAAAGCCGCCGTGTAGACCGCCAGCTGCGCGGACGCGCCGGACGTCAGGGCGACCCCGGATCGTCGCAGTTCTTCGTGTCGCTCGAAGATGACCTGATGCGTCTGTTCGGCTCGGGGCGCATCGCCACGATGATGGACCGCATGGGCCTGAAAGAGGGCGAGGTGATCCAGGCCGGCATGATGACCCGCGCCATCGAGCGTGCCCAGAAGAAGGTCGAGGAGAACAACTTCGGCATCCGTAAGCGGCTGCTGGAATACGACGACGTGATGAACTCGCAGCGCGAGGTGATTTACACCCGCCGCCGCCATGCACTCTACGGAGAGCGTATCGAGATCGACCTGAACAACATCATGTACGACTACGCCGAGAATTTCGTCGAGGAGAACCGCGGCATCGAATTCGAGGATTTCCGCATGGAGCTGATCCGCGACGTGGCCGTGGAGCCCCAGATCGACGAAAAGACGTATGAAGACGCCAAGCCCGCAGAGCTGGTCGAGGTGATCGTCAAAGCGCTGAAGGAGGCTTACGCCCGCCGGGCGAAGGCCGTGGCCGACACGGTGCGGCCCGTGATGGAGCGCATCTACGAAGACAAAAAGGACCAGCTGGATTCGAACATCTATTTCCCCCTGACGGACGGACACCTGGGTTACAACGTGCCGGTGAACCTGCAGAAATGCAAGGATACGGACGGTTCGGAGATTTACAGGGTATTCTCGAAAGTGGTGATGTTCACCACCATCGACGACGCCTGGCGCGAGCATCTGCGCGAAATGGACGACCTGCGCCAGAGCGTGCAGAACGCCACCTACGAGCAGAAGGACCCGCTGCTGATCTACAAGTTCGAGTCGTTCGGACTCTTCTCGAAGATGCTCGAAAAGATCAACCGCGACGTGCTGGCCACGCTCAACAAGGCCTATATTCCCGTGCGCGAACAGAATGCCGAAGCCGTGCAGCGCGAACGGCAGGAGCGCGCCAAGGTCGACGTCAACAAGCTGCAAGCCTCGCGTATGCAGGCTGCGGCGCAGGCCGGTCAGGGTGAACGAGGCCCCACGGCTCCGATCCACGTCGAAAAGAAGGTCGGCCGCAACGATCCCTGCCCCTGCGGATCGGGCAAAAAATTCAAGAACTGCCACGGCAAGGGAATGTAATCCTCCGCATAAACGAAACGAGAGGTTAAAGGCAGCGCCCGTGCGGCTTTTGACCTCTCGTTTTTAATAAAACAACCGGTTTTCGTCAAGCCGACCGCAGGGACGAACTCCTTCGAACTATGTCGGGCGAGAAAACGACTGCGGCAGATCCTCACGTCGGAATCCCAGCGGGATTCCTCCTCAGGATGACAAACACAGAATTGTCATTCCGAGCGAAGTGTAACGAAGCGTGGGAATCAACCGTTTTTGTCAAGCCGTACGCAGAGCCGAAACGAGAAAAACAAGAAAAATTCAAGAAAATCCAACCTTTCTATGGGATACAGGGAAGAGAAACAACGCCAGCTCGACCGCCGCTACCTGCGCATGGCGCGCATCTGGGCCGAGAACTCCTATTGCGTGCGCCGCAAGGTGGGGGCGCTGATCGTCAAGGACAAGATGATTATTTCGGACGGCTACAACGGCACGCCTTCGGGATTCGAGAACATCTGCGAAGACGAGACCGGCAAAACCAAGTCCTACGTGCTTCACGCCGAAGCCAACGCCATCACGAAAGTGGCCAAAAGCGCCAACAACTGCGACGGCTCGACGCTCTACATCACCGCCGCACCCTGCATCGAGTGCTCGAAGCTCATCATTCAGGCCGGCATCCGGCGCGTGGTCTACTGCGACGAATACCGTTCGGAGGAGGGACTCGACCTGCTGCGCAAGGTGGGCATCGAATGCGTGCAGATCGACGACATCGAAGAGTAACGCCATGAAATCGGTTCCTTTACTCTTTCTCACTGGGATGCTGTGGTGCAGTAGCACCGCAGCGCAACAGCCTGCACCTATGCAGACGGGCGACGGCGATCCGGCAGCTGCGCAATCGTCTGCGCCACATCCCTCGCCCCGCTACGAATACTGTGAACTGATCGCCGACGGCGACCTGCCCCGAACAGGTGGCGTGCCCATCATCATCGACCGAGGACAGAAACAGCGTACCCTGCAATACGATGTTCTGCGCGATGCCGAAGGCCGGAAACTGAAGTTCAACTCCATTGTCGACGCCTTCAACCGCATGGCACGCGAGGGTTGGGAATTCGTTCAGGCATACAGCACCGGCGAGTCGAACGACCGCGTGCACTATGTCCTGCGGCGCGCCATCGAGACTCCCGCAACAGAGCAGTCAAACCGGTCGGAAGACCGCTAATCGCACAATAACAATGAAACGGATCGTCATCATGGGCGCCACATCGGGCATCGGACTCGAAACGGCCAAACGCTGCATCGCCGCCGGCTGGCGGGTCGGAGCCGCCGGACGCCGCGCGGAGGAACTGGAACGGCTGCGCGAACTCGCTCCGCAGCAGGTCGAGACCGAACCGATCGACATCACCGGCGAAGCCGCTCCGGCGGCACTCGAACGACTGATCGAACGGCTCGGCGGCATGGAGATCTACCTGCATGTTTCAGGCGTCGGCAGTCAGAATCCGCAGCTGGACCCGCAGATCGAGCTGCACACCGTCCGCACGAACGTCGAGGGATTCACCCGCATGACGACAGCTGCCTACCGCTATTTCGCCGCGCATGGAGGCGGCCATCTGGCCGTCGTCAGTTCCATCGCGGGAACACGGGGGCTGGGAGCCGCTGCGGCGTACTCCGCCTCGAAGCGATTTCAGAACACCTACATCGATTCGCTCGCCCAACTGGCGAGGATGGAGGGATTGAAAATCCGTTTCACCGACATTCGCCCGGGATTCGTCGCTACCGCGCTGCTCAAAGACGGCCGGCACTACCCCATGCTCATGCGTTCCGAGAAGGTCGCGGCCGGCATCTTTCGGGCTTTGGAACACCGCAAACGCCGCGTGGTGATCGACTGCCGCTACGCCCTGCTGGTCTTCTTCTGGCGGCTCATCCCGCAGGGGCTGTGGGAACGTCTTCCGATCCGCACCAGAGCATAAGGCTTTTGGACAAACATCACGGGCGTCGTTTGAAAGAACGACGCCCGTAATTCAGGAAAGTCCACGGTCATCCAACTGCGGCAGCTCTTCTTTAGAAGCAGACCGTTAGGATTGTCTGCCGGCGGCAGTCCCCTTTAGAACCGACCGCTGCGCAGGCCCCTCACTCTTTATTAGAACGGCAGATCGTCGGGATCGTCGGCCGGCGGCACGACCGGAGCTGCGGCAGGTTGCACAGGCTGACCCGCAGGCTGCACGGCACCGACCGGCTGGGAGGCAGGCGCAGCATATCCGCCCTGAACACCGCCCTGTCCGACAGGTTGTCCGCCGGCAGGATTATCGGAACGTTTGCCGAGCAACTTCATATCCGACGCGATGATCTCGGTCGTATAGCGTTTCTGATTCTCCTTGTCCATCCACTCGCGCGTGCGCAGGCTTCCTTCGATATAGAGCTGGCTGCCCTTGCGCACGAAACGATCCACCACATCGGCAAGGCCGCGCCACAGAATGACCGTATGCCATTCGGTATGCTCCTTCCAGTCGTTGGCCTGCTTGTCGAACATCCGTTCGGTCGTCGCCAGACGTACCCGGGCGACTTTTGCGCCGCTCTCGATGGCGCGCACCTCGGGATCGATCCCGACGTTGCCCACCAATATCACCTTATTAATCATAACTTGGAATTTTTCTTGAATTTTTTTCGTCCATTTCTCGCCTCGGCATAGCCCGAACTTTGTTCGGCTCTGCGCTCGGCTTAACGAAATGGTTCGTTTTTTACAGTCGTTTTCGTTAAATCTCCTTGAGCAGCTCCATGAAGAGCCGCGCCATCTTCACGCCGGCCTTCTTTCCCTGACGCTGTACATCCTCGTGATCGCCGATCTCGTCGCTCAGGCCGCAGTTTGTAATCACCGAGACGCCGAAGACGGGCAGCGACATATGGCGTGCGACGATCACCTCGGGCACGGTCGACATCCCTGCGGCATCGCCGCCGATCGCCTTGAAATATTTGTATTCGGCCTGCGTTTCGAACGTCGGACCCGTACCGCCGACATAGACGCCGTACTGCAATTTGATCCCCTCGCGCTCGGCGATCGCCGTCGCTTTGGCGCGCAACTCACGGTCGTAACAGTTGTGCATATCCGGGAAGCGCGGCCCCAATTCGGCGATGTTCGGCCCAATGAGCGGGTTGGGCATCAGGTTGATATGGTCGGTGATAATCATCAGGTCGCCCGTTCGGAACGACGTGTTGATGCCGCCCGAAGCGTTCGACACGAACAGGCAGCGGATTCCCAGCTGCTTGAGTACCCGCACGGGGAAGGTTACCTGCTGCATAGTGTACCCTTCGTAATAGTGGAACCGGCCCTGCATGGCCACGACGCGGCGGCCGTTGATCTCGCCGAAGATCAGGCGGCCTTTGTGGCCCTCGACCGTCGAGACGGGAAAGTTGGGAATATCCTTGTATTCGATGGCGTATTTCACCTCGATATTGTCGGCAAAATCGCCCAGACCGGTACCGAGGATGATCCCCGCTTCGGGGGTAAACTGCTCGACCTTCGCATGGATGAATGCGGCGGTCTCAAGAATCTGAGTTAACATCTTTTTCAAGGTTTTGAAGAAAATCCGTTGCCGAATCGTCTATGAATGAAATGTTTATCGGTTGGTAAAATAATCTGCGCCGAATTTCGTCGGGTACTTTGGTGCGGCCCGCCAGTTTGACGGCGTCCTTCTCCGTCGTGAGCACCATCGCTTGGGGATGCTGCGCCAGCAGTCCCGCCAGCGTCTTCAGATCCTTCACGCGGTAGACGTGATGATCTTCGAACCGCAGCTCTCCGACGACACAATATACTTCGTTGGCCCCGCGCACGAACTGTGCCGGATTACCGATTCCCGACATCAGGATCACCTCCGTGCCCGAGTCGAATCCTTCGGCCGGCGCCTCCCCGAAAACGGGCTGCGGACGGAACGCCTCCATACGGGTGAAATAGATGCTCTGGTAGGCAGCCTCGATCAATACCTTGCGCATGATGCGCCGGTCGAGCGGGTTCATCTCCTCGGGACACTTGGTCACGATGAAATAGTTGGCGCGGTGCAACTGCCCGGGCACATCGCGCAGCGTACCGAGCGGAAGCATCCGGTCCTCCTGCACGGGACGCGTGGCGTCGACCAGCACGACATTGATCTTCGCCTCCACATAACGGTGCTGAAAACCGTCGTCCATAACGATCAGGTCGATCTCGGGATGTTCGGCACGGATGCGGCGGATACCGTCCGCCCGCCGTTCGCACACCACGACGCACACCTCGGGGAATTTGCGTTTGATCTGCAACGGTTCGTCGCCCACGTCGCGATAGTGATCCGTCGCCGCCACTTCGCGGTAGCCTTTCGTACGGCGGCCGTACCCGCGCGACAGCAGCGCCACACGGTGCGTCTGCGACATATAATCGACGATCATCTCCGCCAGCGGGGTTTTACCCGTACCGCCGACGGTGATATTGCCGATGCAGATGACCGGAATATCGAACTTCTCGCTATGCAGTATACCCCAATCGAACAACTGATGACGGAACAGAACCGCCATCTTATAAAGCCATGAAGCAGGATACAGCAGGAATCTAAACATTACTTTCAGCGCACAATCTCTCGATTTTCAAAGGTAACAAAAAGAATCGGAACCCCCAAACAATAGGATCAAAACCATTCGGAAAAGGATTTATGCCGCAATATTCACGGGGATTCCGACGTTTTTTTATAACTTTGGCTGCGCCGTAGATACTCCGTCTCGGCAGAATCAAACCGGCGTTTGCTTCGGCGCTCGACTTTTCGTATCTTTGTGAAATTATGAAACGATTGATGAAACTCGCGGCGCTGGGCGTCGTATGGATCGCTTGGGGCTGCGGATCGGACAACGCCTCCGCTTCGGATAACGAGGAGGGGGAGGCGATCGTCGAGCAGAACCTGCTCTACGGTATTCCGGTCGACGACTACCGCATCGAACACAGTGAAATCGCCCCGGGCGAAACGATGGGCCGCATCCTGAATCGTTACGGAGTCGGCGCGGCAACCGTCGACCGGCTCGACCGCGCCGCCAAAGCCGATTTCCCGCTGGGAAACATTCGCGCAGGAAATCCCTACACGGTCTTTATCCACGAAGATTCGCTCAACACTCCCCATCTCGATTATCTGGTCTACGAACGCAACGCATCGCAGTACGTCGTCTTCGCTCTTCATAACGCCGATTCGGTTAGCGTCGCGCTGGGAGAGAAACCCGTCAGCGTCCGTCGACAGAAGAAACAGGCCACGATCGACAGTTCGCTGTGGGGCGCCATCATGCGCGAACAGATGCCCTATGCACTGGCCGCCGAACTGGAAGATATCTACCAGTGGAGCATCGACTTCTTCGGTATCCAGAAGGGCGACGCCTTCACGGTGGTCTACGACGAGCGGATCATCGACACGACGGCCGTCGGGATCGGCCGCGTCTGGGGTGCCAAGTTCACCCACGCCGGCAAGGAGTACTACGCCATCCCGTTCCGGCAGAACGACCGCGTCCAGTATTGGGACGTCAGCGGCGGCAGTCTGCGCAAGCAGTTGCTCAAAGCTCCGCTCAAATATTCGCGCATCAGCTCCCGTTTCTCCAACGCCCGCCTGCACCCGATCTACAAGACCTACCGCCCCCATCACGGCGTCGATTACGCCGCGCCGAAGGGTACGCCCGTCCATGCCGTAGCGGACGGCGTGGTGACCTTCAAAGGCTGGGGAGGCGGAGGTGGAAACACGCTGAAGATCAAACATCCCGGCAACCTGATGACCGGTTACCTGCATCTGAGCCGTTTTGCCAAAGGCATCGCTCAGGGTTCGCGCGTGTCGCAGGGGCAGCTGATCGGCTACGTAGGCAGCACCGGCGCATCGACCGGCCCGCACCTCGATTTCCGGCTCTGGCGCAACGGCAAGCCGATCGACCCGCTCAAGGCGCCCTCCGAACCGGCCGAGCCGATTGCGGCTCAAAACCGCGCGGCCTTCGAGTTCGTGCGCGACCGCATCGTAGCCGAGCTGAACGGCGAGGTGAGCGATTCGCTCCGAATTACGCAGATCGACTCCATTCGCATCGGACAATGAGCGCACTGCAACGACAAACGACACCGGCGGTCGATGAGCGGATCGTGAAATTCCTCGGGCGGCACCATGTGCTGACGCTGGCCACGACCACCGACGGGGCACCCTACTGCGCCAATGCCTTTTACGCCTACGACGCTGCGCGCAACCGGTTGATCTTCACCTCCGATCTCTCTACGCGCCATGCGCGGGAGATGCTCGCCGAGCGGCGGGTCGCCGCTTCGGTGGTTCTCGAGACGCGGATCGTGGGAAAGATACAGGGATTGCAGCTCTGCGGCACCGTTGCGCACGGCGACGAGGAGGACAAACGCCGTTACCTGCGCCGCTTCCCCTATGCGGCATTGGCGGAGCTGACATTGTGGGCGCTTACGCCCGATTACCTCAAATTTACGGACAATACGCTCGGATTCGGAAAAAAATTGATATGGAACGCATAAATTCACACATAGGAGTCGTCATCGTCGCGGGCGGCAGCGGCTCCCGCATGGGCGGCAGCCTGCCCAAGCAGTTCATGCTGCTCGACGGTCAGCCCATACTGGCCCGTACGATCAACAACTTCGCAGAGGCGCTGCCCGGCGCAGAGATCGTCGTCGTGTTGCCGGCCGATTACATCGCCTTCTGGCAGGACTACGCCCGCCGGTTCAACGTCGCCGAGCACCGCACGACGGCCGGCGGCGCCGAACGCTTCCATTCTGTCGCAAACGGCCTTGCCGCGCTCTCCGATGCGTGCGAACTGATCGCCGTGCAGGACGGCGTGCGTCCGCTGGCGACGCACGAGGGCATCCGGCGGATCGCCCGCACAGCGGAGCAGGAAGGATCGGCGATCCCCGTCGTGCAGCCGGTCGATTCGTTCCGCACCGTAGAGACGAACGGCGGCTCGCACTGCGTCGATCGGGCGGCTTTGCGCATCGTGCAGACCCCTCAATTTTTCCGCGCCGACCTGTTGCGCAGCGCCTACGCCTGCGCCTACGATCCCGCTTTCACGGACGATGCAACGGTCGTCGAAGCCACAGGCAGCACCCTGCGGCTCGTCGAAGGCGAAGCGACGAATCTGAAAATCACCACCCGCGACGATCTCGCCATCGCCGAAGCCATCCTCGCCCGCCGTACCGAAGCATGAAACGGGTCTTCAAATATCGTTTCAGCCGCCGAACGCTCTACCTCAGTGCGTTTTACATTCTCGTGCTGGCGTTTATCGGGCTGGGGCTGCATTCGCTCTACATCGGAGGGTACATCTCGGCATGGTTCATTTCGCTGGTGGTCGCCCTTTTCGCGCTGATGTCGCTCTCGATCCCGCGCAAGATCGTGGTCAAAAAGGCGACGGTCGAGATTTTGTGTTTGTTGGATATGACCGAGATTCCCCGCATCGAGATCGCCTCCGTGCAGCGGGTCGATCCGCGGCAGATGCGGTGGATCATCCCCCTTTTCGGCGGATACGGTTTTTTCGGCTATTACGGCTACTATTTCGATCTGAAGAATTTCGAAAAGGTGGTGATCTACGCCTCGGAGTGGAAAAATCTGGTCGAGATCGTCGACATCTACGAACAACGCTATTACGTTTCATGCGCCGAAGCGGACGAACTCGTCGCCCTGCTGCAATCCGAATAAAAAGAGCGCTCTTCCAAGCGCTCTTTTCGATCTTTGTTTCCGAACCTATTCCAGTCGGAGAATCTCCATCAGCCGGTTCGCCAGATCGGAGTTCTCCAGAATGCCGTTGATGCGTTCCGCACCTGCACCGTAGAGATAGACGGGCAGCATAACGGCCGTATGGCTCTTCGTACCGTATTTATACATCACGCCGCTTTCGGATTTCGTAAAGTCCTCATTGCCGCTCGGCAAGGTCAGACCGCCCGTTTCGTGATCGGCCGTAATGACGAGCAGCGTCCCGGGATGCGTATCGACGAACTCCATGGCCACGCGCACCGCCCGATCGAAATCGCGCATCTCGGCCAGAATTCCCTTCGAATCGTTGCTGTGCGACACATAGTCGATCATCGATCCCTCGACCATCAGCATAAACCCGCCGCCGCGCTCTTCGGCGTCGTTCGACAGAATCTCCAGCGCCTTGCCCACGGCGCGGGGCAGATAGTCGCCGCGTCCCTTGTGCGCATAAGGCAGATGTTTCGGGGCGAACAGCCCTACCACCCTGCCCGATACGATCGTATCGGCCGCCGCAAGGGTGTCGATTACGCTGTATCCTTTCGCCCGCAGCCGGTCGATGAGGGTCGTCCCGTCCGCCTGACGTGCAGTGAAATAGCGCTTTCCGCCGCCGAACGCCACGTCGATTCCGCTCTCGGCCAACTGTTCGGCGATCGGATCGAGCGTCCGCCGATAGACCTGATGCGCGTAAAAAGCCCCCGGCGTCGCATGTGGCAGGTAACAGGTCACGACCAATCCCGTCGCCATCCCCTGCCGCACCGCCTTCGTCATCATCGACTCGACGACCGTGCTGTCGGGCAGAACGCCCAGCATACTGTTGTTGGTCTTGTGACCCGAAGCCAGCGCCGTACCGGCCGCCGCGGAGTCGGTCACCCGATTGTTCCGCGAATAACTCTTAATCAGCGCTATGTTCTGTGCCTGCATGAACGAAACGGGATTGTCGTACCCTTCGGCGATCTGCAGCATCGTTACATGGGCCAACCCCATTCCGTCGCCGATCATATAGATCAGATTACGTACCGTATCGCAGGCCGCCGCACAAGCGGCCTGCTGCTGCGCAGCGTGTTTCGCAGCACTGCGTTTCACGCGGCGGGCATCCGCAGGCGCCGCCAGCAGAAGCACGACGGCCGCACACAACCAAAAGCATCGTTTCATATCGTTGAATTTCTTTCGTCCATTTCCCGCCTCGGCATAGCCCGAACTCTGTTCGGCTCTGCGCTCGGCTTAACGAAATGGTTGAATTTTTCCGTCCATTTCTCGCCTCGGCAAAGCCCGAACTTTGTTCGGCTCTGCGCTCGGCTTAACGAAATGGTTCGTTTTTCGATTAACAAAAATAGCCATAAGCAACGGATAATACAATCTTTTTTACTACTTTTACGGAAAATACGAGCGACTATGAACGTAAAAATAGCACCCGACTGGCACGAATTGCTGGCTCCAGAATTCGAGAAACCTTACTTCGCACAACTCGTCGGCTTCGTTCGCAACGAATATGCCACGCAACGCATCTACCCCCACGGCAGCAATATCTTTCGGGCTTTCGACAAATGCCCGTTCGAGAAACTCAAGGTGGTTATCATCGGTCAGGATCCCTATCACGGAGAGGGGCAGGCCAACGGACTCTGTTTTTCGGTGAGCGACGGTATCCCCTTCCCTCCGTCGCTGCAAAATATCTTTCAGGAGATTTCGACCGACATCGGGACGTCCGTGCCTTCGTCCGGCAACCTCGACCGCTGGGCTGAGCAGGGTGTTCTGCTGCTCAACTCGGTACTCACCGTACGGGCCCATCAGGCCGCTTCACATGCCGGACGCGGATGGGAGACCTTCACCGACGCCGTCGTCCGCGCCATCTCCATGCGCAAAACGGAAGTCGTCTATATGCTCTGGGGCAGTTACGCGCAACGCAAGGGCGCGATGGTCAGCCCGTTGAGCAACTGCATTCTGAAAGCCGTCCACCCCTCGCCGCTCTCGGTCTATCGCGGTTTTTTCGGCTGCCGGCACTTTTCGCAGGCCAATGAGTACCTCGTCAGCCACGGAAAAGAGGCGATTGTCTGGTAACGGAGTAGGATTATCACGATTTTTGTTTACCTTTGTCTTCGGGTAAAACTGCGGGATGGAAGGACGGTACCGCGCCATAATCGAAAAACTCGGTTCTGTGTCCGGTCCGTACTATTTTCGCAGGAAACGATTCACTTTTTTAACTGACTTTTATGAAAGGACTGAAATTTCTGATGATCCTCTGCTCGATAGCGCTCGTCCTGTTTATTCTCCTCACATTATGGCAGTTCATGATCGGCGGTTTCCTCTTCGCCGGTATCGGAGCAGTAGCGTCGGTGGTACTCTTCGCTGTTCTGACCGTTCTGCGGCGCCAATTGCGGATCATGAAGATCATGAATACCGAAGATTTCGAATAAAGCGGTCGGCCGCTTGAAGCAATGAGGATGCCGCACGATATGCGGCATCCTCTATTTTTGCCGTAAAATGCAGACGCCGCCCTTGTAAGGGCGGCGTCTGCATTTTCAGAGCGGATTCGAACGTCACATCGACTGTTCGACGTTCCAGACAAAGGCGCGCGAACCCTGCATCTTGGTCTGCGAATCCAGTTTGCGGAAGGCGTCGAGCAGCGGCTCCACCTTCTCGTCTTCGACGATCATCAGCATCGACGAGTTCATCGAGGGCCACGCATGGGTTCCGTAGTGCGGCTCGCCGTCGAACGATCCTCGTCCCATCGTGAGTTCCCACTTGGTGAAACCGCGCACGCCGAGATCGTCCAAAATCGCCTGCATGGGATCGGTCAACGCCTGATTGTAAGATATAAATACGGCTTTCATAATTTTTCGTATGTTTTATGCGTTCAACGATGCTTGTCTGGCGGCACTCTGTTTCCGCTCCGCCTTACGGATCTGGCGGTTGACGAAGACCGAGTAGAGAACCGGCACGACGAGCAGTGTCAGCAGCGTCGAGCAGGTCAGACCGCCGATCACGGCGATACCCATCGGCTGCCATGTCTCCGAACCCTCGCCCGTACCGAGTGCCAGCGGCAACATACCGAGGATGGTGGTGAACGAGGTCATCAGCACCGGACGCAGACGGCTCTTACCGCCGGCGACCACCGCTTCGAAGACGCTCGATCCGCGCTCGACGAGCAGGTTGGTATAGTCCACCAGCACGATACCGTTCTTCGTCACGATACCCACCAGCATGATCGCACCGATCAGCGCAATGATCGACAGCGGAGTCGCCGTCACCCACAAGGCGAGGAACGTACCCGTGAAGGCCAGCGGAATGGTGAACATGATGATGAAGGGGAACATCAGCGACTCGAACTGCGTAGCCATGACGATGTAGACCAGAATCACGATCAGCGCGAAGAGCGTCAACAGGTCGCTGAATGCGTCGCCCTGATCCTCGACCGTACCGCCCAGATCCAGACTCATGCCGTCGGGCAGGGGATAATCGTTCAGAATCTGATTGATCTGCGGCACGACCGTACCCAGCGCGACGCCGTCGCCCAGCGAGGCCTTGACATAAATCACACGCTGACGGTTCTCGCGCTCGATCGACGGCGAGGCGAACTCCTCGACCACCGTAGAGACCTCCTTCAATTTCACGGGCTGGCCGTCCGCACCGTAGAGCACGATATTCTCGACGTCCTGAATACTCGTACGGAACGGCTCGCCGTAACGCACCGTAATGTCGTACTCATCGCCGTCCTCACGGTATTTCGAAGCGTCCAGACCGTTGATCCGGTTACGCACCGCCTGCGAGGCCGTTGCGGAGTTTATGCCGTAGTAGGCCAGTTTATCGCGGTCGAAGACTACATTGTACTCGGGACGCAAATCGTCGCGCGAAAGCTGCGCATCGCGAAGTCCCGGTATCTTCGAAAGCCTGTATTTCAAGTCATTGGCGACATCGTTGGTCTGATTGATATCGTGACCGTAGACCTTAACCTGCACATACGACGACCCGCTCATCGATCCCTGATTGCCGCCCGGGGTGACCTCGTAACGGTCGATCTCGGGAATTCGGTCGAAATCCTGACGCAGCAGGTCGGAGATCTGGTAAATCGAACGCTCGCGCTCACCCGAACGGGGCAGACGGAGGTTGTAGTTGATGATGTGCGAACCGGTCGTCTGCATGGCCGAGAAGGCATTGTCGCCCGAACTGGCACCGGCAGATGCCGAAACCAAGATGATCTCAGGATACTTCGCATGGATGATGCTGTCGATCTCGCGGGCGATCTTGGCCGTATATTCGACACTCACGTTCTGCTGCAAGCGGACCGTCGCCCCGATACGTCCGTTGTCCGAAGGCGGGAAGAACTCGAACGGCACTCTGGTAAGCAACAGCAGCGACGACAAGAAGACCACGAGCACGATGCCCAACGTCACCGAACGGTGGGACAGCACGGTACGCAATGCCTTGGCATATGCATTATCGAGCCACGTCAACGCCTTGTCGATCGGCTTGTAGACGATACCGATACCCTTATAGTCGTGCTCGCCGCCCTCCTTATGAAGAATATACGCCGAAAGCATCGGGGTCAGCGAAATAGCCGCCGCGGTCGAAACGCTCACCACGATCGATACGATCCAGCCCAGTTCGCGGAACATAATACCCGAAAGACCCGACACCAGCGTCAGCGGCAGGAATACGGCCACCGTTACCAGCGTCGTGGCGATCACCGACAGCCATACCTCGTTGGTGGCATAGATGGCCGCCTCCTTCGGCTGCGAACCGCGTTCGATGTGCGTCGTAATATTTTCGAGCACCACGATGGCATCGTCCACCACCATACCGATGGCGATCGACAGCGACGACAACGAAATGATGTTCAGCGTCGATCCGACGGCATAGAGGTAGATGAACGAACAGATCAGCGAGACGGGGATCGTCAGACAGATGATGAACGTCGCCCGCCAGCGCCCGAGGAAGACCATCACCACGAGCACCACGAAGATGAAGGCGTACATGATCGTCTCCGACAGCGAACCGATGGCGTCGGTGATCTCCTGCGAACCTTCGTAAATAAGTTCGATCTTCACATCGCCGGGCAACGACGCCGCAATCGCCGGCAGACGCTTCTGCACCTCGTGCACAATGTCGACGGTATTGGCGCCCGACTGTTTCTGAATAATCACGCGCACGCCCAGCTCGCCGTTCACGCGCTCGTCCATCGTCGCCTTCTCCAGCGTATCGCGGATCTCGGCCACGTCGCTGAGCAGCACCTTGCGGCCGTTGCGGTTCGAAATCACCACTTTGCCCAACTGCATCGAAGCATCGGTAAATTCGCCGTCGGCCTTCAAGTTATACGTATTGTTGCCGATATCGATCGTACCGCTCGGAATATTGACGTTCTCGGCGGCGATAATGCTGCCGATCTGCTCGACCGACAGCCCGTAGGCCTCGATCTTCTTGGGATCGACATTGACCTGCACCTCACGTTCGGGAACGCCCATGACCGACACCGAACCCACACCGTTGATTCGGTTGAGGTCGTTGACCAGCTTGTCGTCGAGAATCTTGTTCAGCGCCGGATAGCTCTCATCGGCCGTGACGGCGAGCATCATGACCGGAATCATCGACGACGAGAACTTGAAGATCGTCGGATAGTCCACGTCGTCGGGCAGCAGCGACTGCGTGCGGCTCACGGCGTCGCGGATGTCGTTGGCCGCCTCCGTCAGATCGGAACCGTACTCGAACTCGAGCGTAATCATCGAGAAGTTGTCCGACGACTTCGAGGTCATCTTCTTGAGGTTCTCCACCGTGTTGAGGTTATCCTCCAGCACACGGGTGATATTGGTCTCGATATCGGCCGCATTCGCACCCGAATAGGTCGTAATGACGGCGATCTGCGGAATCTCGATATCGGGATATTGATCGACGGCGAGGTTGTTCAGCGAAAAAAGGCCGAAGACGATGACGCCGACGAAAATCAGAATGGTCGAAATAGGTTTTCGGACCGCTGTTTCGTATATTTTCATGTTCGATTCGTGCTAAAATTACTCTTTCACCTCCACTTCGACACCGTCGGCCAGTTTCGAAAGCGCCGTCACGGCGACCTCTTCGCCCGCTGCGACACCCGAAAGGATGTCCACGTTGCTGCCGATCTGACGACCGACTTTCACGCTGCGGCGCTCGGCCTTACCGTCCTTGACGACATAGAGGTAACGCTCGGACGAACCCACCTGCTTCAGTACGGCCACATCGGGCACCATGATTCCCTCCTTGTCGCCCATGTTGAAGATCGAGCGGGCGAACATACCCGGACGCAGCTTCTCGCTGGCATTGGGAACGGTCACCTCGACCGTGAAGGTACGCGTGGTGGGATCGAGCGCCGGATAGATCAGCGACACCTTGCCTGCGAACACTTCGCCGGGGAAGATATCGGTACGAATTTCGACGGGCATCCCCTTCTTCACAGCAGGGTAATACTGCTCCTGAATGTTTGCGATGATCTTCAGCGGATTGATCTGCATGACATGCAGGATCGGCGTATTGTTGAACAGGTTGCCCGCTTCGTAGTTGCGCGCCGTCACGACGCCCGTGATGGGCGAACGCATCTCGATGTTCTTCTTCAGATTGTCGAGCACCTCCTTCTGCACGTCGAGCGCGGCCTTGGCCTGTTCGAGCTGCTGTGCCGAGATGCCGCCGGCCTCATAGACCGGAACCAGACGGTTGTAGTCGTCGAGCGCCGTCTGATACTGCACCCGCTGCTGATTGTACTGCGTCGGATCGAGCGTCACGAGCAGCTGTCCCTGCTTCACGCGCGAGCCCACGTCGACCAGTATCTTGTCGATATGCACGCCCGAAGCGGCAGGAGTAATGTCATTCTCCTTGAAAGGATCGATCTCGGAGGTATATTCCTCGTTCTGCTCGATCACCTGAAGCGTAGCGGGAACCGTCTTCGTCAACACTTTCTCATCGGCGGCCGTCGTTTCAGCCTGCTTCTTGCCTGTGCAGGATGCAACCATAACCGCTGCAACCAACATAACCAAAACTCTTTTCATACTTCTCTCTATCTATTATTTTCTAATTTCATCCTGTTTAGTTTCCGCCCACCTCTTTGCCGACGATCTGATCGTAGTCGGCCTGTGCGGAGAGATAATCGTAGATTGCCTGCGAATAGTTCAGATGCGCCTGCGTACGATTGAGCTGCGCCGAATTGAGTTCGAGGATCGTGCCCGCTCCCGCACGGAACCGCGTGTCGGAGATCTGATAGGCCTTGTCGGCCTGCGCCATCGTCTGCGCCTGCGCCAGCATCGTCTCGCGCGCCGTCAGCAGATTGTTGATGGCCGATTCCACGGCGACAGTCGTCTGCTTGTGCGCATAGTCGCGTTGCAGGTTGAGCTGCTCGATCTGATTCTTCACCTGCCGGGCCTTATAGTTGTTTTTCAAGCCTGAGAAGATCGGAATCGAGATCTGAACGCCGACCGAAATCGGGTGCGTCCAGTAATACTTGCTGCTGTTCAGATCCGACACGGCTTCACCCGTACCGGCCTCTTCGCCCCCGCCCACCATTTTGCGGAAATCCTCCATATCGTTACCGGAAATGGTCGCCGAACCGAAGGCCGCAACGGTCGGAATGCGGGCCGCATTGGTCGTCTTCAACTGATACCGGAGCATCTCGGCCTGAATATCCAATGCGCGCAGGTCGCTGTTCTGCGACACGTCGGTCGAAAGCGATTCGCCGCCCGAAAGAACGACGTCCTTCATCTCATCGAGGCTGCCGACCAGTTCGACCGAAAGTTCTTCGGGAATCGAGAGGTACATTTTGATCTGTAACAGGGCCACCTTGATCGAATTCTTCGTCTGCGTGATGGTCGGAAGCAGGTTGCTCAGCTCCACCTGCGCCGTCAGATAGTCGTACTCCGAAGCTACGCCCTGTTCGTATTTCACCTTCGTATCGTCTACCGTGCGCTGGATCGTCGCACGCGACTCTTCGAGCGTTGCGAGCGACTGCTCGGCCAGCAGAATATTATAAAACGCTTTTTTCACCTCGGCCACGAGCGTGATGCGCGACGCACGTGCCGCCTCGACGGCCGACGCGATCTGCGAGCGGTTCAGTTTCAACGTTCTGTAAACAGCCGGTGCAAACAGAGGCACCGTCAGATTTGCCGTGCCGGTAAAGGTATTGTCCGCTCCGAACGAAATACCGCCGCGCATCGTCGATTTTTCGATCGCCCGCGTATAATCGCCGCTCGCCGACAACGACGGCAACAAGTTGCCGCGCGTCTCCTTCTTCACATAGTCATACCGCTCCACGTCGAGGTCGGCCACCTTGATGGTGGGATTTTCGCTGAGCGCCATTTGAATTGCATCGTCCAGCGTCAACCGGAGTTGCGCAGAGGCGCTCCCCACTGCAAGCGCACCGAAACACAGTGCTAAAATCAATCGTTTCATACCCATTCTTATCATCTGTAAATTATTTCTTTTCTTTCTGTTTTTCAAGAAAATCGTCGATAAAACGCATCCCCCTTTCGGTGGATATCCCCCGAAGGAAGTTTACAATTAAAAATACCAACGCATCATTCGTTGACATATTATGCGACAATAATACATCCTTGCGCAGCATCAGTCCTTCGACCGAATAGCGCAGCAGCGAAATGGCCAGATTGAAATCGACGACCCCCTGAAAATAGCCCTCGTCCACACCGCGCAACAGCGCGACCTTGAACTGCTCCAACCCGTCCCGACTGCACCGTTCGGCGACGAGCCGCTCATACACTTTCGGATAAAACCGTCGCAGATTGCTTTGCAGCCGGTGGCTCACCTCCGCCGAATCCATCACGTCGCCGAAGACCAGCAGCATCGCTTCAAGCACATTCTGCGCCTGCGCACCCAACTCGGCATGGCGCCGGTCCCGTTCTTGCACATAGTAACTGAGACACTGATAGAGCAACTCCTCCTTGTCGCCGAACATCTCGTAAAGCGTCCGTTTCGACACGCCGATATGACGGGCGATGTCGTCCATCCGCACCGCTTTGATGCCCTGTTCGACAAACATTTCAGCCGCCGATTTGATGATGGTCTCGCGTTGCATACTCCTTTTTCCTGATTGGTACGGCAGCAAAGGTAGAAAAGAAAACTTAAAAAACAAAAATAGTTTTCATTTTTTCACAATTATTTTTCCGAGCACATTTCCATACTCGGCTTACCAATCGTTTAAATCGCTACATTTGAATTTGTTGCAACGGCCCAACAGCGTATCCCCGAGGAAGGGTTCCGCATTCGAATCGTTCCTGTCCGATCCTCTTCAGCTGAAATTACCTCCCGCAGCGAAGTTCTCCGTCGAAAAGGAGGTCGAACTGCGCACGCAGTCGGCTCTCGTCGGAGATAACGGCCCGCAGTTCGGCCAGACGAGCGGCATTTTCGGATTCGGGCAGCCACAGACGCAGATAACCGCCTGCGCCGTACTTCGTCCGCAGATGTTCGGCGAAACGGGCGAACTGCCCTTCCCGATCGAGTTCGGGATAGTGCTCCAGTCCATACTGCACCGTTCGGCGCAGCGTCGTTTGGCAATCGATTACCCGATCGGCTTCCGCCACGATCCGGCCGTAGATCGTCCGGGGCGGACGTCCCGACGACGCACGATGATCCTCCGCCGCCTCGGCAATCGTCTCTACATCAGTCTCCGAGAACCAGCGGCGCAGGAGGGAATCCTCACGCACGATACGTGCCGAAGCCTCGTGATGGCGTTCACGCCCCTCCCGAAGCCCCGTATCGTGATAAGCCGCCACAGCGTAGACCATGTCGGGATTCACCTCGTAATACTGCGCCAGCCACAGACTCGCGGCGATTACCGTCAGCGCATGATCGCGCCGATGCGCCCGATCGAACGCCTCGTAACGGGGCAGGATCTCGCGTTCGACATAACGGATCAACTCTTCGTTCACTTTCATATTCGCAAAAGTAGAAAAAAAGCGTCGTTCCGCGATGGAACGACGCAAATCAGCGAACAGACAACCTGTCTACTCCCCCTTCGGACTCTCCGCTTCGGGTGCCTCGGGAGCGGCAGCAGACGCTGCCGACTCAACCGGCGCAAGCACCTCTTTAGGATTGGGACCGTACTTGTTCTCGCCCGGCTGCGAATTGAAACACATCCAGACCAGCATCCAGACGGCAACGATCATCAACGCTGCGAACCCTACGCCCGTCAGCACGATCCCGCTGCTCTTTCCGCCCAACATCAGCACGCTGCCGATCACCATTACGATCGTGCAGACGATCGCTACGCCATAATAACCCGCCAGCCACCAGCCGCTGCGGCCGATGTCATGCAGACGGCGCACGATGACGGACAGTTGCGGCAGGAAGATGAAAAGACCGTAGAGCATCGTCAGATATCTCGGTTTGGTCGGATTGGTCGCAGATGCGCCGAAGAGCAATATATCGAGCAGCATCGCCGCAACCACGAAGATCACATTGAACAACGTGAACATCCAGTACTCCTTTCGGCGCGCACGGCCCTCGAAGGTCACATACTTTTTAATACAGGTCAACCACCATTTCATAAGCTATCAATTTTAAGTTAAACGGTTATTTCATTTCCCGAAGCCGCTGCATCCGTCGCTTTCGGATCGGTTCCGAACCGGTTCCCGCCCCGCTCGGAGCCGATGCACATTGCCGCGATGCCTACGGCCGACAACAGCGACGCAGCCAACAGCGTCGGCCGGAGTACGATCCAGAGCGCCGCAGCCGACTGTACCTCCGACAACCCCTCCAAGGCGCCGTCTGCATAAAACCGCAGGGTCGAAGTACTCATCCAATGCAGACAAGCCATCCAGAGCGCATAGTAACCCAGCAACCATTTGCCGCTCAATCCGATATCGTGCAGCCGCCGCACCCGCACGGCCAATCCGGGCAGCAAAGTGGCCAGCATCCAGACATACGCGAGCAGGATCGCCCCAAAAGCCACGAAGGCATAGGCCGCCAAATGCTCCGTCGCATCTTCCCCGCTACCGACGTTCTTATAGGCGAGCACTCCGATCGATACGGCAAAAACAAGGAGTAGTATCAAACAGACGAGCGTGTTGCACAATGCGAACATCCAGAACTACCGCCGGCGCGCCCGCCCGCGAAAATTGACGTAGTTGCGCATACACTTAAGCCACCATTTCATCGGATCGAAGAGTTGATTTTCCTGCTAACGCTCACAAATATAGGTAAAAAATCGCAGAATAAGTCTCTTTTCCCCGAAAAAAACGGGGGGGGGTTACTTGAAAAACGATTGATTTTCAAGAAATAATCGGGCGCACGAACAGGCGGTACCGAACGCAGTCGGCAGCCTTCGGTCCCAACGAAAAACGGCCGACCCGCAAGTCAGCCGCTTTACATACCGAGCGCACGACACTCGATGGTCGATTATTTACGCATCCGCCGTTGCGCGTTCGAGCTTCTTCATGATCGAGAAGATGAACGCGGCAGACAGCAGGCAGCAGACGATCAGCACGCCCCACACGGCCCACAACGGCATCGACGAACCCCACAGGTATCCGATCAGCGCCGTAGCGTAGTTGCCGATCGCCGTCGCAGCGAACCAGCAGCCCATCATCGCGCCCTTGTATTTGGGAGGAGCCACCTTCGAAACGAACGAAATACCCATCGGAGAGAGCAGCAATTCGGCGAAGGTCAGCACCAGATAGGTCGAGATCAGCCAGTTCTGCGAAACGAGCACGTCGCTTGCGCCCGCCACCTTCAGCTGTGCGGGCGATATCAGTCCTACCGAACCGAGCGCCAGAATCAGGAACCCGCATGCCGCGACCAGCATACCCATACCGATCTTACGCGGTGCCGAAGGCTCTTTGCCCTTACGTCCCAGCCAGCCGAACAGCGCCATCGACACGGGTGTCAGCGCCACGACGAAGAAGGGATTGAACTGCTGGAACAACTGCGGCTCGATCTTCACCATAGCCGCCGTCTGCGTATACTTATAATACAAGGCACCGATGACGGCCGCCATGATAGCGCCGCAAATCACCTTGCCTTTCCCCGTCTCCGACTGGAACAGGCCGAACAGCGCATAAATGCCCCCGGCCATCAGCACGAGGTTGAAAATATCGAAGCCCATACGGGTGATTCCTACCGCATCGGAGGTCGTATAATCGCGGGCGAAATAGGTCATCGTCGAACCGTTCTGGTGGAATGCCATCCAGAAGAAGATCACCACCGCGAAGACCAGCATCAGCGCCGTGATGCGCGAACGGGTCTGCTGCGGCGTCAGCTCCTTGACGTCGTGCTGCACGGCCGCCTGCTGCTTGGCGTTGTAATCGGCGTGTTTGTAGGTCGAGCGGAACAGCACATAGATCAGATAGGAGATAATCAGCGAGAAGCACGCCACGCCGAACCCATAGTTGTAGGCCGTCGAAAGTTTCTCGACATAGAGTTGCGAGAACGCCGCCAGATCGGTCGCCTGCTGACCGCCCACGACAGCCAATTCCTGCAACTTGGACAGCGCTTCGGGACTCATCGCCGAGGCGTTGTTCAGATATTGGTGCGCCAGCGCGGGAATCGAACCGTTGTACGTCAGGCCGCTCTGCCCGAGGAAATAGTTGGTCACCTTCGTGGCTGCCGTCGGAGCGAACATCGCGCCGATATTGATGGCCATATAGAAGAGCGAAAAGGCCGAGTCGCGTTTGGACTGGAATTCGGGTGCGTCGTAGAGATTTCCCACCATCACCTGAAGGTTTCCCTTGAACAAACCCGTGCCGCAGGCGATCAGGAAGAGCGCACCGAACATCATCGCCTTGGCTCCCACACCCGTACCCGACGGTACGGCCAGCAGCAGGTAGCCGAAGAACATGACGAAAATACCCAGCGTGACGGTCTTGCCGAAGCCCAGCCAGCGGTCGGCGATGATACCGCCGAACAACGGCATGAAATAAACCAGTGCGAGGAAAATGCCGTAGATATTCGAGGTCACGGCCTCCGTGAAGCCGAACTTGGCTTGCAGGAAGAGGGTGAAAATCGCCAGCATGGTGTAGTAGCCGAACCGTTCGCCGGTATTGGCGAGCGCCAGCGCGTACAGACCTTTGGGTTGTCCTTTAAACATAAAGAGAATTATTTTTGGGTTATTTGAATTCCGTGCGGAATTTTCATTGCCGACAAATATAGCAAAAAAAACGGAAAGACATCCTCACGCAGACAAAAAAAAGCGCTGCAGGGTTCCCTCTATCGCACGATTTCCGAACGGTCCGCAGCTGCATCGAAGGCTTCCGAAACGAATTGTCGGGAGCCTCCCTTCTGGCGTTTGTCCATTCGGGCCGAAATCCGATCGGATGCAGGCTGCCGGCCATGCAATTTAAACGGCAGATGAAAACTTTCCCGTCCGAACGGCAGAAACAGCAAATTTTTTGTATATTTGAAGGACAACCGTACCCCGAAAACGTCGCTCCTATGGAAAATACATACCGTCTGAAAATGGTCGAACGTGACGAGTGGCTCCGTCCGGTCGAACAACAACTTCTCGCCCGTCACGAAGCCTATGAAAAGCGGCTCGACGAGATAAGCCGCACAGCCGGATCGCTTGTCGACTACGCCAACGGCTACCGGTATTTCGGCTGGCAGTACGACGCAACGCTCGAAGGCTGGTGGTTCCGCGAATGGCTGCCCGGTGCCTACGACGTCTATCTCTTCGGCGATTTCAACAACTGGCAGCGCACCGAACTGCGGCTCGACAAGGATGCGCAGGGAGTCTGGAGCATCTTCCTGCCCGACGCCATGTACGGCCACCGTCTCAAGCACGGGTCGCTCTATAAAATTCACGTCCACGGCCGCAACGGCTGGCTCGACCGCATACCGGCCTACGCCACGCGCGTCGTGCAGGACGAGCGGACGAAGAATTTCACGGCGCAGTTCTGGATTCCGCGTCCCTTCGACTGGACGGACGACACCTTCGACATCGCCCGAAACGACGAACTTCTCATCTACGAGGCCCACGTAGGCATGGCGCAGGAGCAGCCCGGCGTAGGCACCTACCGCGAGTTCACCGATACGATTCTGCCCGTCATCAAACGCGACGGCTACAACACTGTGCAGCTGATGGCCGTAGCCGAGCACCCCTACTACGGTTCGTTCGGCTACCACGTATCGAGCCTCTTCGCGCCGTCGTCGCGCTTCGGCACGCCCGAAGAGCTGAAAGGGCTGATCCGCCGCGCGCACGAACTGGGGCTGGCGGTAGTGATGGACCTCGTCCACTCGCACTATGTCAAAAACCTCAACGAAGGGATCAACGAGCTGGACGGCACCGACCACCTCTACTCGCTGGCAGGCCCTGCCGGCGAACAGCCGCACTGGGACTCGAAACTCTTCGACTACGGCAAGCCGCAGGTCGAGCACTTCCTGCTGTCGAACATCAAATACTGGCTCGAAGAGTTTCATTTCGACGGGTTCCGCTTCGACGGCATCACCTCGATGCTCTACCACCATCACGGATACGTCACCTTCGACTGCCGCGAACGCTATTTCGACAAGGGGGTGAACAAGGGGGCCGTCACCTACCTCTCGCTGGCCAACCGGCTCGTCCACGATCTGCACCCCTCCGGCGTTACGATCGCCGAGGAGGTAAGCGGGATGCCGGGCATCTGTTTTCCGCAGGAGGAGGGCGGCATCGGCTTCGACTACCGGCTCGGAATGGCCATTCCCGACTACTGGATCAAGCTGCTCAAAGAGATTCCCGACGAGCAGTGGAACATCCACGAAATGTGGTCGGTGATGACCGGCCGTCTGCCGGGCGTCAAAACCGTTGCCTACGCCGAGTCGCACGATCAGGCGCTCGTGGGCGACAAGACGATCGCCTTCCGGCTGATGGACAAGGAGATGTACGACCATATGGACCGTGCATCGGAGAACCTCACGATCGATCGGGGCATGGCGCTGCACAAGATGATCCGTCTGATGACGATTTCGACCGGCGGCGACGCCTATCTCAATTTCATGGGCAACGAATTCGGCCATCCCGAATGGATCGACTTCCCGCGCGAGGGCAACGGCTGGAGCTATGTCCACGCACGGCGGCAGTGGTCGCTCGCCGAGGACGAGCTGCTGCGCTATTCGTGGCTGGGAGCATTCGATCGGGCAATGCTCGCGCTGATAAAAGGCTACGGCGTACTGCGCGACGGCTATCCCTGCAACCTCCAGATGGACGACTGCAACCAGACGATCGTCTTTGCGCACGACCCGCTCGTCTTCGTCTTCAACTGGCACCCCTCGGCGTCGATCCCCGACTATCTCTGCCGCGTGGGCGAACCCGGGCGCTACGAATTGATCTTTTCGACCGACGAAGCACGTTTCGGCGGCACCGAACGCGCCCGCATCGGCAGCGAGCACTTCTCATCGCCCGCAGACAACGGCGACGGCACGACAACACCCGCAATCCGCATCTACAACACCTCGCGCACGGCGGCCGTATATCGCAGAAAGTCCTGATTCGTATTACATTACGTTCAAATGCCGGTTTCCGATTCCATTTTATCGGAAACCGGCACTCATTTTGTACCCCTGCGAACGTTCAAAACATATAACGCATACCAATGAAACACAATCAGTTCTCGGCCGGGAGGGATTCAGAATACCTCGCTCCGAAGATCGAAATTCTCGACATCTCCGTCGAACAGGGATTCGCCGCCACGGCAGCCAACCTCAACACGGAGGATTTATCATCGACCACGGGAGAGTGGGAGTAACACAAAACAGCTATGACTATGAAAAAAACGCTACTTTTTGCATGGATCGGAATGATCTTCGCGGGCTGCTCGACTCAAGATGTCGATGAACCGATCGTTCCCGCAGGACAACAAGAGAGACTCGGTGTGGTTGTCGACGACTCCGAATTTACCGACGACTCCCGCGCCACCGTCAACAACGGCAAAGTGAGCTGGCAGGCCGGCGACCAGATCAACGTCAACGGAAAAGCCTATACGCTTCAGGGAAATGCCGTCTCGGGATGGTACCTCGACGTAGATAAGGCGGCGACCTATACGGCCGTATATCCCGCTTCAGCCTATGGAACCGGTGCCGTCATTACGCTGCCCGCCGTGCAGACCTATACCGCAGGATCGCCCGACGCTGCGGCTCACATCATGTCGGCCGTAGCCACCAGCGGTCAACCGCTGGCCTTCAAGAATGCCTGCTCGATCGTGAAGCTGTCGTTCACGGGCACCCCGGGCGAAAGCCTCGTGAAAATCTGGCTGACAGGCGACAACAGCGAGAAGATCGCCGGTAAGGGCACGCTGGGCAACGACGCAAATCGTACCTATGCCGTTCAGTCGTCGGAGACCACGACCCGTATCACACTCGATTGCGGCAGCGGCATTCCGCTCTCCGCCACGGCGCAGGATTTCTATGTGGTGGTTCCCGCCATCAACTTCACGTCCGGTTTCTCCATCGAACTTCAGACGACCAACGGCATGATGACCAAGAGCACGCCGGCACGCCAGACGGTTCGTTCGCAGATGCTCAACATGCCCACGATCGCCGTATCGACCAGCCTGCTGACCACGCTGCTGAACAACCTCCCGCTGTTCAACCTGCTCATCAGCGTAGGCGATACCAACCTCGACGGGAAATTGTCCGTCGGCGAGTTGTCGCTCATCACCAGCGTCGACCTTTCCACCTTCCCGCTGGTTACGTCGCTGACCGGCATCCGCTACCTGCCGAATCTGTCGATTCTGAAACTCAACAACAAAAATCTGATTAACAATTTGGATGTTTCGAGCAATACGAAACTCACCGTACTCGAATGTTCTTCATGCAGTCTGGCATCGCTCAACGTCTCGTACAACAAGAATCTTACGAGCCTGATCTGCAACGGCAACAACCTGACGGCACTCGACGTAACCAAGAACACGCTGCTCACGACGCTCAATTGCAGCAACAACCGTCTGACGACGCTCGATATCTCGAAGTGTCCCCTGCTCTCCAGCCTTCTGTGCTACGACAACCGGCTGACGACGCTCGATGCCTCGCTGATGGCGGCTCCGACCACCTTCACGCTCACGGCCGGCAAGCAGAAATCGAACGGAACGAACATCTCGACGCTCAATCTGACGCTCAGCACGGCACAGCAAACCCGCTGGAACGCCCAGAGCGCAGTTGCCAACAACAACAATATCTCCGTCACCTTCCATTGACACGGCCGATTACGAAATAAGCCGGAACTTCAAGAAGTTCCGGCTTATTTTTTTGCGAGGGAATCGATTCCCGCCTTACGGGCCTGCGAATGTTGAAACTGCCGCCGGATACGGTATACCTGCCCCTCCTTGCGCAGTCGGGCGCCGGTCTGCCGGAACCGGAATTCGACGCCCGCATCGACGCACTGCCGCCTCAGGTCGAGCACCCAGTCGTAGTCGCAGACACGCGCCTCGCTGCCCGACTCGCCGCCGCACCACACCGAATCGATCCGCCCCGTCGCAAGATAGCGGCTCAGATCGAGCCGTTCGAGCAGCGGTTCGCAGATCACTTCGCGCCACCGCAGCGGCAGCGAGAGATAGATCGGCAGCCGGTAGTCGGCGCGCTCCTGCGTCTCGCAGGTACAGCACAACACCACGTGCGGCCACCCGTCGCCCCAATCCGCCGGCAGGCAGACCGCCGCACGGTCGATGCGTTTGGTAATAATCAGGAAGGTGCAGTCGCTCCGCTCGCGGATCATCGCCCACGCGTCGTCGCGCCACACGTCGGCCTCCTCGACGAAGAAGTCGGAGGTGAAGCAGGTATAAATCGTCTCCCCGGGAGGAATCTTGTAACGTCCCGTGCGATCGCGCCGCACGGGCAGATTGAAGGCCGCGGTCTTACGCACCTGCGAAGCGTCCTGCTCCCACTGTGCATCCTGACGGTATACATAGCAGTGGCGGCACCCCTCGCTCAGCTTGCGGCATCCGTGCCACAGGTTCCAGCCGGCCATAAAAATACGGAATTATACGGAACGCGAAACGGCTCCCTCAGACGCGCACCTTGACGATGACCTTGCGGATCGTCCCTTCGCCCACCATCGGAGCGTGTGCGTCCTCGGGAAAGAGCAGCGTGAACTGCCCCGGCCTTACCTCGTAGTAGGTCTGCGGCGTATCGTCGAAAAATCGGATGTCCTTCTCCGCGTCGAACGCACCGAGCGGCCGGTGGACGCGGTCGCGCTGGCTCCAGCCGAAGGCCTCGCGTTCGCCCGTGACGAGTACCTGAATATCGAGGTAGCGGTCGTGAATCTCCAGTTTGGCCTCTTCGGGACGTTTCAGATCGACATCCATCACGTTGATGAAGACGTCGTCGCCGTCGATGGTATGCCGGCCTGCCGAGAGCGCCTTCAAATCGGCGGAGAGCAGATAGTCGAACGCCTTTTCGAGGCGGGGATTGAGGACGTAGTAGCGCGCCCTGTTGTCGAGCGAATCCAGTATCATTATCGTTGGGAATTGTATTTCAGGCGAACGAAAACGGGATGATGGTCTGAAAAATCGACCTGCGGAACCTCGTAGGAGAGTACTTCGAACGCATCGGAGACCAATACATAATCGATACGGAACGTATTGTAAAATCCCCGGTAGGTATGCGAAAATCCCCGTCCCTCCTCGCGAAAGGCATCCTGCAATCCGCGCGACATCCGACGGTAGGTGTAGGACAAGGGGGTGTCGTTGAAATCGCCGCATACGATTCGGGCGTGAGGCGTCGCCGCGATCAGCTGCGAAAGCGTATCGACCTGATGCGAACGCGAAATGCTATTGTAACGCAGGCGGTTCAGGATACTGTGCAGCTTCTCATGGCGGGCCGTATCGGTCAGAAAGCGATAGTTCATCAGGTACTCCCCGTCGGTAGATTTGATATGCGTCGAACGCAGATGATTGCAGAAAACGCGCACCGTATCGCGGTCGACACGGAGATCGGCCCAAACGGCCGCTGTACGGGTCGTATCGACGTCGTTGATGCAGTCGATGCTGCCCGAGCCGAGAATGCGAAACTTCGAATAGACGGCCAGCGAAACCTCATTCGGACCTTCGCCGTCGCGCGAATAGACCGTCCGGCAATACCCGGGAGCGATCAGGGAATCGAAACGCATCGTCGCCCCCCTCGCATGATCGGTGAACTCCTCGATACAGAGGATGTCGGGATCATAGCGGTTCACGAAAGCGGCCAGCGAATCCACCGTACTTTTGCCGTCGTCGCCGTAGAACATCCGCACGTTGTAAGCCATCACCTTCAGCGCCGAACGGTCGTATACCGGTTCGCCGTAATGGCGCAAGAGATCGATTTTGTAGTAGAGCGAGATTTTCGGCACGCCGAGGAGCAGCAATACGAGCATAAGCGAAGCATAGCCCCACCGCCAGCGAATCACCCAATAGAGGAAGAGAATGATTCCCGAGACATAGATAATCGGCGCGACGAGTCCCAGCACGGAGAAGATCCACGACGCATCGGGTGAAACATAGGGAGCCAGATACATGAAAAGCAGCAGCAAGGCCACCAGCACCGTCACTACCGCAAACGCGACATCGAGCGACCAGACAAAAAGGCTGCGCCGCCGCTTCTCGGAACGTCCGCCGTCGGAATCGTATACCCAGCGTTCCATCGCTCAGAATCAGAAACGGATAACCCCTTTCCGGCGCCAATAATAGAGCAGCCCCAATCCCCACAGCATACCGCCCACGTGAGCGAAATGCGCTACGCCGGACTGTCGACCGGTGGTTCCCAGCCACAATTCGATAGCCGCATAGATGATTACGAACCACTTTGCTTTCAACGGGATGGGAGGAATAAGCAGCATGATGATCGAGTTGGGCCACAGCACGCCGAAGGCGAGCAGCAATCCCATCACGGCACCCGATGCGCCCAGCAGCTGAATGCCGAACTCGCCCGTCAGACCGGCAATGCCCATCTGCACCAGCGCGGCACCTACGCCGCAGACCATATAGTAGACCAGAAACCGCTTCGAGCCGAGTGCGTACTCCAGCGTGCGGCCGAACATCCACAACGCGAACATATTGAAAAACAGATGCTCCCAGCTGGCATGGAGAAACATATAGGTAATGAACTGGTAGGAGTGGTAATAAGGACTCGTAAACCAGAAGAGCACACCGTACTGCGCCATCAGATGGTTGATCGAAGGGATGAGATAGGCCCCCAGAAAGGCGAGGCAGTTGATGATTATCAGATTCTTCACCACCGGAGGCGTCGAGAAATAGCTGCTGTTCATTGTCATTAATTTTTACAAAGATAACGTTTTTTCCGGTATACCGGCCCCTCTTCTACCGAAGTTTCGCACGCAGCTCGTCGAGCGTGATCTCGGCCAGAATCGGTTTCCCCGCCGGCGAGAAGCAACGGTCGCCGGCCTCCTGCAATCGCGCAAGCAGCCGCTCGGCCTCCTTCTGCGAAGTGCAGCGGCCCATAGGCCGCGAGCCGCTGCGGGCCAACCCTGCGGCGATCCGTTCACGGCGCAGATCGGCGGCCGAAACATGCGCGAAAGTCTGCAACAATTCGTAGATCAGCTCGTCGATCGTCTCCGAAGGCATATCGGCCGGCGTGCCCTTCACGTCGATCGCACCGTCGCCCATGCGTTCGATATCGAATCCGACGGCGGCGAACTCGGCGGCATGTTGTCCGAGCAGCTCGTATTCGTCGTGCGAGAGCACCAGCCGTTCGGGGAAAAGCAGCTGCTCGCTCACCGCCGAACCGTTGGAGAGCATCGAGAGGTAATATTCATAGAGCAAACGCTCCTGCGCCCGCTTCAGATCGACCGCCACGAGTGCGCCGCCCAGCATCGCCACTGCATATCCGGGTGCTACGGACGTCACGCTGCGGAACTCCGCCGCAGGTTCATCGATCAACCGCTGCTGTACGGCCGCATCCGACGAAGAGACATATTCCAGCAGGCTCTCTTGCGCGTCATCCGCCGCAACGATCGCCTCCGCCGACAGCGACGGCACTTCGGCCATCTCCGCGAATCGGGCAACGTCTTCGTCCGACACAGCCGCCCGCGACGGCACCTCCTCGTAACCGCCTTCGCGATCGGAGAGAAGATACTCCTCCGCCGGATCGAACGCGGGACGCAGCGCAGCGCCTCTCCGCAACGACCCTGCTCCTCGACCGCCGCTGCCCCGTCCCGCAGTCGAATGCGCGGAGGCGCCCGAAAGCTCCGTAAAATCCTCACCGGGAAACTCCTCGACGATATCGGACGACGAATCGCCTCCCTCGGCGACATACCCCTCGGCAAAGGGGTTATAATGTTCGTTGACCATCGCCGCCGGCTCTCCGTAAACGGCTCCCTGCCGCGCCACGGGAATCTCGATGCGCCCTTCGGCCGTGAAATCCATCATCGGCACGGCACCGGTCTTACCCAGCGTATTGCGCACGGCGGCGTGAATGATCTCCCACACAGCCTCCTTGTCATCGAACTTCACCTCGATCTTCTGGGGGTGGACATTGACGTCGATCCGCTCTGGATCGATGGTCAGGAAGAGGAAATAAGAGGGGAAACAGGTATCGGGAATCAGCTTCTCGTAGGCTTTCAGCACCGCTTTGCGCAGGTATTGGTCGCTGAAGTACCGCCCGTTGACGAAAAAGTACTGTTCGGCATTGCTCTTTTTGGCGGCGGCCGGCCGGCCCACGAATCCGTCGACACGAACGATCGACGTGTCGGCCGCGACCTCCAGCAGATTGGGCTTGATATGACGGCCTATCACATCGACGATCCGCCCTGCCAGCGATGCGGGTTGCAGATGGTAGACCGGAGCGTCGTTGTCGTACAGCTCGAACGCCGTGTCGGGATTGCACAGCGCCACGCGCTGAAATTCGGCTTTGATCTGTTTCGACGACGCGGTACTCTTCTCCAGAAACCGCCGCCGCGCCGGAACGTTGTAAAAGAGGTTGCGCACATAGAACTGCGACCCCACGGGGCACAGGATCGGCTCCTGACTCTGGAACTTGCCGCCGTTGACCAGCGTCTGCGTACCCACTTCGTCGCCCTCCTGCCGCGTGCGCAGCTCGACCTGCGCGACGGCCGCGATCGATGCGAGCGCCTCGCCGCGGAAGCCGAACGTATGGAGCGCATAGATATCCTCGACCGAAGCGATCTTGCTCGTGGCGTGGCGATCGAAAGCCATGCGGGCATCCATCGGCGACATGCCGCATCCGTCGTCGATGATCTGTATCAACTCGCGGCCGCCGTCGCGCGCATTGACCGTAACGGTATGCGCACCGGCGTCGATGGCATTCTCCATCATCTCCTTCACCACCGACGACGGGCGGTTGACCACCTCGCCGGCAGCGATCTGATTGGCTACGACATCGGGCAGCAGTTTGATTCGATCGGCCATACGCTGCTACTGCCCTTCGTAGTCGTTAGGTACCACCGTGATCGGCATCTCCTGCCACTCCACGTCGCTGATGCCCGACTGGTCGAGATCGGAGGACGGAGCCTGCCGTTCGACCGCAGCGGGCGCAGGCGCCTGACCGGCCTGCTTCATCATCGCCGTCACTTTGGGGTAGATCACCATGAAGAAGAGCAGCAGCACCAAGACGCCCGTAAGCAGCAGACCGAAACGTCGTTTCGAGCGGGCGCTCCGCTCCGCCTCGCGCCGTGCGGCACGCGCCGTGCGGGCCGTGCGGACGTACTGCCCGGGCTCATACTCCCGATCGGCATCTTCGGGACGCTCGCCGCGCAATTCGGCGCGGCGCTGCGCCCTGCGTTCCGCTTCGGGATCGTAGTAACGCGGGATGTAGTTGAATTTATTGGCGTGCTTCTTAAAAGGTGAAAAACCTAACATGACGACTCGTGTTTTGGGCGAAGATACGAATTTTTATTGGAAGAAATTCTTCATCCGCTCGAAGATGTTTTGGTTTTTGACCGATTCGGCCTTCGCGAACGACGGCTGCTGTGCGAGCTGCTCGACCAGCCGCTTCTCTTCGGCGGAGAGTTTCGCCGGAACGGTGATGTCGACCACCGCCAGCAGATCGCCTGTTCCATACCCGTTCACGTCGGGCAGCCCCTTGCCCCGCAGACGCAGCACCTTGCCGGCATGCGTACCGGGATCGATTTTGATCTTCACGCGGCCGTCGACCGTAGGTATCTCGACCGAACCGCCGAGCAGTGCCGTCGGAACGGTGATATTCAGATTGTGGATCAGATCGTTGCCGTCGCGCACCAGTTCGGAATTGCGCTCCTCGTCGATCACCACGAGCAGATCGCCGTTTACGCCGCCCTGACGCGCGGCATTGCCCTTGCCGGCAACGGTCAATACCATTCCCTCGCCTACGCCGGCCGGAATACGGATCTCGACGACCTCCTCGCCGCGCACGGCGCCTTCGCCGCCGCACTTGTCGCATTTGGAGGTGATGACCTTGCCCGTACCGCCGCAGGTCGGGCAGACGCCCTGCGTCTGCATCCGTCCGAAGAAGGTGTTCTCCACACGGGTCACATATCCCGATCCGTTACAGGTCGGGCAGGTCGAATAGGCGTTGGGGTCTTTGGCGCCCGTCCCGCCGCATTTGTCGCAGGCGACGAGCTTCGAAATCTTGAGTTTCTTGGTGGTGCCCTTGGCGATCTCGGCCAAGGTCAGTTTCACCCGCACACGCAGGTCGGAACCCTTGTTGACCCGCTGACCGCGCTGCGTGCGGCCCCCCGAAAAGCCCGAGAAGCCGCCGCCGAAATGACCGCCGAAAATATCTCCGAACTGCGAGAAGATATCCTCCATCGAAAAACCTCCTCCCGAGAATCCTCCGAATCCGCCTGCACCGCCGCCTGCGGCGCCATTCATCCCCGCATGGCCGAACTGGTCGTAGCGGGCGCGCTTGTCGGGATTCGACAGCACGTCGTATGCTTCGGCGGCCTCCTTGAACTTCTCCTCGGCCTCCTTATCTCCCGGATTTTTATCGGGATGGAATTTAATGGCCGCCTTGCGGTAGGCCTTTTTTATCTCATCGGCGTTGGCTGTCTTCTCGACGCCGAGCACCTCGTAATAATCGCGTTTTTCTGCCATAATCTTCGGATTCTCCCCCGATTCTACTCTTCATTCATTCAGTTCCGAGACTTACTCGCCTACGACGACCTTCGCGAAGCGAAGCACCTTGTCATGCAGCCGATAACCTTTCTGCACCACGTCGATAATTTTTCCGCGCTGCTCCTCGCCGGCCTGAAATCGGGCCACCGCCTCGTGATGGTCGGTGTTCAGTTCGAGTCCTTTGGCTTCGATTTCACTCACGCCGCACGAGCGGAGTACTTCGTGAAACTTCTGCGCGATCAGCACGACACCCTCACGCAGCGCATCCATATCGTCGCTTTTGGCCATCGCCTCCACCGCTCGGTCCATATCGTCGGCTATGGGCAGCATCGCTTTCAACACGTCCGCTCCGCCCCGTTCGACCAGCTCCATCTTCTCGCGCAGCGTGCGCTTGCGATAGTTGTCGAACTCGGCCTGCAACCGCAGAAATTTGTCCTGCCATTCGGCGATCTGCTGCTCCAGTTCGGGTGCCAGCTGCTCGCAGACGCCTGCTTCGACGCCCGACTCGTCGCCGGCAACGCCCGAAGCGGTGCCATGAGCCGGAGCTTCGTCGCCCGTGGGCGTTGCGTCTGTCATTGTGTCAGTACTCACACCGTCGTCGCCTGACACATTGGCGCACGGCTCGCCGTCGCACGAAGGATAACCCTCGCCCGGAGCAAACCCCTCGTCACCGCTAATCGACTCATTGTAAATCTCTTCCTTTTTCATATCTCTTTATTTTGCATTTCCAGTTTTCTCTATTGCGCAAATTGTATACCAAGCGTCCCGCTACTCCAGAATGAAGATCGCCGGCCGTTTGTTCAGCTCCGGCAGCTGCGACCGCCGCCAGTCGGCGATGCTGCGCGTCAGTACGGTTTCATCCGGTGCAGTGAGGTCCTTCGCAATGGTCAGCATCGTCTGCGGCGCACAAATCTGCAACAGCTGTTCGGCCAGTTTCACATTGCGGTAAGGCGTCTCGATGAAGAGCTGCGCCTGTCCTTCGGCGTGCGCACGCCGCTCGAAAGCCCGGATCGCCCGTGCCCGTTCGTCGGGTTTGACGGGCAGATAGCCGTTGAAGGCGAAGGACTGCCCGTTGAGTCCCGAAGCCATCATCGCCAGCAGGATCGACGAAGGGCCGACCAGCGGCACGACGCGAATCCCGCGCCGGTGACACAACGCGACCACCAGTGCCCCGGGATCGGCCACCCCCGGCACGCCCGCCTCCGAGATGACACCGGCCGAACGGCCCGCCGCGATCGGCGCCACCAGCTCCTCCACCTCGCGGCCGGCGGCCGTATGTTCGTTCAGCTCCCTGAATTCCAGCTCTTCGATCGGCCGTCCCAGCTTCGCCTTCGACAAAAAACGCCGCGCCGAGCGAGTATTTTCGACGATGAAATAGTCCAACGAAGCCATCACCGCACGATTTGCGGCCGGCAGCACATCCCACACATCGCCCTCTTCGGCGATCGGGCAGGGAATCAGATAGAGTGTTCCGGGCATAGCAGAGAGTTATTCTTTGAGGTAAATCCGTTTCACGCGGCCTGCGACCGACGTGAGTATCTCATAGGGGATCGTACCGAGTACGGCCGCCATCGCCTCGGGCGTATTGCCCGCCGCAGGCGAGAAGACCACCGCTTCGTCGCCCTCGGCGACCCCTTCGATGCCGGTGATGTCGATCATGCAGCTGTCCATGCAGACGCGCCCCACGATCGGTGCCGGTTTGCCTCCCACACGCATCGACCATGCACCGCAGCCCAGATGGCGGTCCAGCCCGTCGGCATAACCGATCGGCACGGTGGCCGTCACCGTCGGATGTGTCAGCACGCCCGCACGGCCGTAGCCCACCGTCTCGGGCGGTGCCAGATGCTTGATCTGAACGATACGGGTACGCAGCGTCGAGACGGGACGCAGCCCCTCGTTGTGCTCGAACCCGAAGCCGTAAAGCCCCAGTCCCAGACGGCATAGATCGTATTGCGCTTCGGGGAAACGCTCGATGGCCGCCGAGTTGGCCGTATGGCGCAGCACGGGATAAGGCAGCGCCGCCGCAATGCGGCCGCTCATGCGGTCGAAACGCGCGAGCTGCAACCGCGTGAAATCGTCCTGCGCGGAGTCGTCCGAGGTACAGAGGTGCGCGAAGATCGTCGCCACGCGCACCGTCCGCCCGCAGCGATCGAGCGCGTCGAGCAGAGCGGGCAGCTCCTCCTCCACGAAGCCCAAGCGGTGCATTCCCGTATCGAGCTTGATATGAATCGGATAGTGCTGCTCGCCGTAGCGTTCCACGGCCTCCGCGAACTCGCCGAGCGACCGCAGGCTGTAAATCTCCGGTTCGAGCCGGTTGGCCGCCATCACGTCGAAGCTGTCCGAATCGGCGTTAAGCACCACGATGGGCATCGTGATACCGCGTTCGCGCAGCAGCACTCCCTCGTCGGCGAACGCTACGGCCAGATAATCGACGCCCTGATGTTGCAGCAGCTGGGCCACCTCGAAATCGCCGGCGCCGTAGCTCGCGGCCTTGACCATCGCCACGAGGCCCACCCCCGGCCGCAGCTGCGACCGGAAATAGTTCAGATTGTGGATCATGGCATCCAGATCGACCTCAAGCACCGTCGTGTGGCTCTTGCGAGAAAGCGCATGTTCCAGTTTTTCGAAACGGCTGTCGCGATTGCCTTTGAGCAGCACGGCGCGTCCCGCGATGTCGGCACGGTCGATGCGCCGCAGGTAGTCGTCGGTCGAAGCATAGAACGACTTGTCGCAGGCGAAACGCGCCGCCTGCACCTGCAATTTCGGGCCGATGCCGACGAACCGTCCCACGCCCGCCGCCGCGACCATCGCCGCCACACGCGCATAGAGTTCGTCGTCGGCCATGCCGCTTTGCAGGATGTCGGACAAGATCAACGTCGTAGGGCGTCCCGCCGCCACGCTGTGCAGATAATCCAGCGCAATGGCCAGCGAGTTGATATCGGAATTGTAAGCGTCGTCGACCAGCAGCGAGTCGTTGATCCCCTCCTTCACTTCGAGCCGCATCGCCACGCGCTGCAACCGTCCGAAATCGGGTGCGGGTCTTCCCGCAACCCGCCAGAAGGTCTCCACCAACTGCGAATTGCGTTCGGAAGCCGCGTCGGCGAATCCGCCGCCCGCAACCGTCGCGGCATCGAAAAGCTCATGCCCGTCGGTATAGACCTCGCGCAGCATCGAGGCCATCGGCTCGTAAGCGCCGTGATAGATGATCTGCGGTGCATGGAGCGCCAGCAGCAGTTTCTCGGCGCACTTCTCCTCCAGCGACGCGAAATGCTCCTGATGCGCATCGCCCAGCGAGGTGAAAATCACGATGTCGGGCGCGATCATCCGTTCCAGCCGCGTCATCTCGCCGGGCAGCGAAATCCCCGCCTCGACGAGGGCGATCGCTTCGTCGCCCTCGATCATCAGCAGCGACAGCGCCGTGCCCAGCTGCGAATTGTAGCTGCGCGGCGAACGGAACAGCTTCACGCCGTCGGGGACCGTCTGGGCGATCCACTCCTTGACGACCGTCTTGCCGTTCGAACCGGTGATACCCACCACCGTGCCGCCGAAGCGGCGCCGCCAGTCGGCAGCCAGCCGCTGCAAGGCGTCGATGGCATTTTCCACGACGACATACCCCGCCCCGTCGCGCATGTCGAGAGGCCGTTCGATCAGAAAAGCCCGCACGCCGCGGGCGTACATCCCGTCGACGAAATCGTGCGAATCGTGCCGCGCGCCGCGCATGGCGACGAACAGCGGTACGGCCGGCACACCACAGTTGCGGCTGTCGGTCACTACTTCCGTTACGCGCCGGTCTTCACCGGTGAAAGTTCCCCCGCAGATGCGTGCGATCTCTGATAAGGTATAGTCCATCGTTTTTCGATTTAGTCCGCGCGGAACGTCACCACCGTGATGCCCGAGCCGCCGCGGTCGGCATGTTCGTCGGCGACGCCCGCGATACCCGACACCGTGTGCAGGTAGCGGCGTATCTCCTCCTTGAGCGCCCCCGTCCCCTTGCCGTGAAGGATCGTCACCGCGCCGACACCCACCATCAACGCATCGTCGATGAAGTTCTGCACGGCATCGACCGCTTCCGAGGCGCGCATCCCGCGCACGTCGATATGATCCTTGAAATTGAGCTTGCGGGCCGCCACGTCGACCGACACCACCGTGCGGGCCGCCACGGGCCGCGTCGCCTCGCGATATTCGCTGTTCGACACTACGCGCAGGCGTTTTCGGTCGACCATCGTCAGCAGCTGCCCGAAGGCCACCTGTGCTTTATTTCCCTTGAGCATCTGCACCACGCCGGGCGTCTGCTGCCCTTCGAGCACCACCTTCGAACCGACCTCGACCTCGCGAGGCGGCGCAGCGACAGGCGGTGCATCGCTCGTCGCAGCGGGTTGGCGGCGACGCTCTTCGCGGCGTTCGCGGCGGCGCTGCAATTTTTCCATTTCGCGTTCGATGCGGGCCGCTTTTTCGGGATCGACGGCATCCGCCTGCTCGACCCGCTCCTTGAAGGCGTCCAAATCGCGCCGGATAAACCGTGTCATCTCACGATCGGCCTGCGCCTCGCGAATCTCCTTGATCGTCTGCTCGATACGGCGATTCGCCTCGGCCACCAGCTCTTTGGCTTCGGCCTTGGCCGCCTGCAATATCTCGCTCCGCTCCTGACGGATGCGTGCAAGCTGTGCGGCATAGCTCTGCTCCAGCTCCTCGATCTTGCGGTCCGTCAGGCGGATACGGTCACGCTTCTGCTCCCAGTACCGCTTGTCGCGGGCGATCTCGCGCAGCTGCCGCTCGAGATTGATATGATCCGACCCCGCCTTGTCGCTGGCTGCACGAATGATCTCTTCGGGCAGGCCGATCTTGCGGGCAATCTCCACGGCGAACGAGCTGCCGGGTTTGCCGATTTCGAGTTTGAAGAGCGGACGGATATTCTGCACGTCGAACAGCATCGCTCCGTTGGCTATCCCGTCGGCGTTCGATGCGTAATACTTTATATTGGCGTAATGCGTCGTAACGACGCCATAACAGCCGCGATCGAGCAGCCGTTCGAGAATCGCCTCGGCAATGGCGCCGCCGATCGTAGGCTCGGTTCCCGAACCGAACTCGTCGATCAACACCAACGTGCGGTCGGAGGCTCCGGCCAGCATGTTCTTCATGTTGCGCAGGTGCGACGAATAGGTCGACAGATCGTCGTCTATCGACTGCTCGTCGCCGATATCGATGCAGATCGACCGGAAAACGGGCAGCTCCGAGACCTCCGACGCCGGCACGGGATAACCGCACTGGAAGAGATACTGCATAAGCCCCGTCGTCTTCAGGCAGACCGACTTGCCGCCGGCATTGGGTCCCGAAATCACGAGGATGCGCTTGTGCCGGTCGAGCATAAGATCGAGCGGCACGACCTCGCGCCCCTGCGCCCGCAGCGTCTGCTGCAACAGCGGATGGCGCGCCGTGCGCAGTTCCAGCCGGTCGTCCGTCGAGAGGATCGGCTTGCCGGCGTCGTTAGCCAGCGCCCAGCGCGCTTTGGCGCGGATCATATCGATGGACGAGAGATAGTCGCCCGCATCGGCGATCAGCTCCGCATCGGGACGGATCGACTCGGTGAAGGCGCTCAGCACCTTGACCACTTCGCGCCGCTCGGCGTATTCCAACTCCTTGAGTTCGTTGTTGATTTCGACCACCTCGACCGGCTCGATATAGAAGGTACGGCCCGTGGCCGACTCGTCGTGAATGAATCCCTGCAACTTGCGTTTGTTGACCGCTGCAACAGGGATCACCGTCCGCCCGTCACGCACCGACAGCGCGGCGTCGGCCTCGACGATGCCGGCCTGCTTGGCTCGCTGCAACACCTGCTGCAACCGTTTGGCAGCCTGCCCTTCGCGTTCACGAATGGCACGGCGCACCTGCTGTAACTCGGGCGAAGCGGTGTCCTTCACCTCGCCGTAGGTATCGAGAATGGCATCGATGGCCCGCACGATTTCGGGAAAGAGCGTCACGCGGCGGCTCAGCTCCCACAGGCGGGGATAACGCACCTCGCCGCGTCCCAGCACGAACTCCGCGATCGCCCCGACGGTGACGAGCGCCTTGCGCAGCTCCGCCGCCTCCGAAGCGAGCAGATAGCTCCCTTCGACCCTGATTTTCGCTACCAGCGGCGCCGGATCGGGATAGTCGCCATCGGGAAAGTCCCGTTCGAGCATCAGCAGCGAACGCATCTCGTTCATCAGCGACAGACGGCGTTCGATCTCGTCGGCCGACGTCGAAAAGCCCTCCTCGGCCAGCTTCTCCGCCGCCGAACGGGTTGAACAGAGCGCCGTCACCTGCTCGCGGATACGGTCGAAACCGATCTTCTCTTCGAAATTCGCCGGATAAATCATCGTCCGATATTCTCTGGGAACGGGAAGGCCGCGCTACCGGGCGACCGGCAGCGAATCGCTTACCGAAATCGTCGCTCCTTTCATTTTCACCTTTTCGCCCTTGTCCTTGCGGCCGAAGAGCGAGAAATGGACATAGCGTTTGGGATGCGTCTGCAAGTCCTCCAGCAACGACGCCAGATTGGCACTCGCCGTCTCCAGCGACTCGTAGAGCCGCGGATCGTTCATCAGCTTGCCCATCGTACCTTTCCCGTCGTTGATGCGGGCCACGGTTTCGTTCAGTTCGCCGAGCGTCGTGCGCAGACCGAGCGACAGCGAGTCAATGTCGGCCTCGGTCAGCTGCTGCGAGAAACGATCCAGATTGGCGATCATCGACGAGAATCGTTCGGAATTCTCGCCCAGTGCCGCCGAAAACTTGCCGATGTTGTCGAGCGCCGTCTTCAGGCTGCCCTTCTCGGCCGCCAGCACGGCGTCCATATTTCCCGAAATCGAATTCAAATGCGTCAACGTCCCGTCGATATTCTCCTTATTGTCCTTCAGCAGGGTATTGACGCTTTCGAGCGTGACGGAGAGGTTATCCATCACCCGCGTCAGCCGCTCCTTCACGTCGGCCAGCTCCGTTCCGGCCGCCGCAAGCATGTCGCGCGTCTCGGCGGCTCGGAGCGTGTCGCCCTTCGACAACAGCTGCTCGCTGTCGCCCATCTCGATGGCGATCGCCTTGCCGCCCATAAGCCCGTCGCTGTAAATTCGCGCCTCGGAGTCGCTCGGAATGCGGAACGTCCGCCGCACGGTCAACTGCAACACCACGCTGCGGCTCACCGAAGGGTTGAAGCCGATGCCGGTAACCGTACCCACCTTCACGCCTTGAATGGTCACGGGGGTAGCCGTCTGAATCCCGTTGATCTCGGGATAAGCCACATAATAGGGAATGTTGCGGCTGAAAATATCGATGCCGCTCAGAAAGCGGATGCCGCCCCACAGACAGCCCATCATGACAACGGCGAAAACGCCTATCTTTACTTCTCGTCTCATAGTCATTGTTTATTGTACGATCGAATCGCCTTCGTAACGCACGACGTATGCGTCGCCGAAACTCTTTTTCACCTGCGGCAGCGCACGTTTGGCCTCCGCCTGCGTCTTGTAACGGCCCACACAATACTTATAACGGTAGCGGCCTGCGGAACGCAGTTCAATCACTTTATTTTTGTAGCTCTTGAATTGCCAATCGTTGGATTTCAGACGCTTGGTGCTCGCCAAAACCTGAATCGTATAGCCGCCAGAGGATTTCTTCGCCGCAGCGGATTTCGCCGGTTGCGGAGCCGCTTCGACGACGGGCGCAGGTTCCGGCTGCACGGGATCGGACACGACCGCTTCGGAAGCCGATTCGAGCGGACGCTGCGTCGCCGCGTCGTCGCACTCTTCGATAAGCAGCGTCCCCCGAACGAAATCCACATAGTCCTTCACCGCGTTGAACAACGAACGGGCGATCTCGTTCTGCCCCTTCTCCGAACACATATAGCGCAGCTCCTCGGGATTGGACATAAAGCCGATCTCGGTCAGCACGCCCGGCATATTGGTCGCGTACAACACCTTGAGCAGCTGGGGTTTGGTTTTACGCACCGATCGCCCCGACCGTTTGTAGCTCTTCTCCAGCATCCGCGCCATCGCCTCGCTGTATTCGCCGTAGGTGAAACGCAGGTTGGAGATATAAGCCCGTACGATGGCCGCCGTGCGCTGGTCGCTCATATCGATGAACTCCTCCTTGTTATTGGCGAAAAGCACCTCGTCGTTGATACGCTGTTCGAGCGGACTTTCACCCATAATCAACGTCTCGACACCCCGCGCCGCCGTAGTAGGCGCTGCATTGGTATGGATCGAAAAGAACAGATCGCCCTCGGCCTTGTTAGCGATGTCGGCGCGCGCCTGCAAATCCTTGGTCAGCGACTCGGAAAACTGCTTGTCGCTCTTGCGGGTGTAGACCACCTTCACCTCGGGCAGCTCCCGTTCGATGAGCGCTCCCAGTTTGAGCGCGACCTTCAGGTTGAGATCCTTCTCGTAGATTCCGCGATAGTGCGCACCGGGGAACTTCGGGCCGCCGTGGCCGGCGTCGATAACGATCACCCGCACACCGCGCGCAATATTTTCCGCTACGGCTCCGTTCGCACAGAGTGCGAACCCAACGCAAAGCGATATGATAAAAACCAGACGCCGCATGGCAAAATGGGGATTAACTATGGTGTTTCTCTAATTTTTTACCTATCTTTGTCGGATGCAAAATCGGCCTCAGACAAATACAGAGGGCTGATTTCGGCGGTTTTGCCGACTTGTCGGCAAAGGTATGAATTTTTTTGGAATTTTGAAGCGATTTTCTCTAAAATATCTCGTTGCGGCACTCGTCGTCGTTCTCTTCACGGAGATGGTTTTCGGCTTTGCGCCTCACGCTGCGGTGCAGCGTCCCGAAGCCACGGCCGTCCAGCCCGCCGACAGCGATTCGACCGACAGCGAGCGGAAGGTGCAGCGCCTCTCGCGGCGCGAACGCCGCCGTATGCAGCAAGCCCGCTCGGCGCAGGATTCGCTTGCAGTCTCCGATTCGCTCGCGCTGCAAATGGATTCGCTCCTGCGGCCCGATTCGCTGCGGGTGCAGTCCGACTCGCTGCAACGCGACACGACGCGCCGCAGAAAGGAGGGCGACGGGGCCTTCCTCGAAGATATCATGAACGGCAAGAACACCGACTCGCTGGTCTACGACATCCGCAACAAGATGGTTTACATCTACAACGAGGGCGACATCAACTATCAAGACATGAACCTCAAGGCCGACTTCATGCGCGTCAATATGGACACCAAGGAGATCTACGCCTACGGAAAGCCCGATACGCTGGAGGGACAGCCCACGGTCACCCGTCCCGAATTCACCGAAGGTTCGGCGTCGCCCTACAAGATGGACACCATCACCTATAACTTCAAGTCAGGCAAAGCCAAGATCAAGGGCGTGGCGACGCAGGAGGGCGACGGCTGGCTCATCGGCGGCAGCGTGAAGAAGATGCCAGACAACAACATCAATATTCAAGGCGGCAAATACACCACCTGCGACCATACCGACCACCCCCACTTCTATCTGGCCATGACCAAGGCGAAGGTCATTCCGGGCAAGAAGGTCGTTACAGGTCCCGCCTATCTGGTTATGGAGGATGTGCCGATCTACATACTCGGCATTCCCGAAGGCTTTTTCCCCATCAGCTCGGGACCCAAATCGGGATTTCTGATGCCGACCTACGGCGAAGACGGCCAGCGGGGATTCTTCTTCCGCGATTTCGGCTACTATTTCACGCTCGGCCAGCACATGGACCTCGCCCTCACGGCGGGTATCTATACGCTCGGATCGTGGGAGGGGTCGGCCGCATCGCGCTATATCAAGCGCTACAAGTACACGGGCAACCTCAACGCCCAGTATTCGAGCATCCGCACCGGCGAGAAGGGCGAACCCGACTTCCTCAAACAAAACACCTTCCGTCTGCAATGGACCCACTCGCAGGACCCGAAGGCCAATCCCGGTTCGACGTTCGCCGCCTCGGTGAATTTCGCCACGAGCGGTTACACCAAATACGCGGCCACGAATCTCAACGACATTCTCCAGACGCAGACCAACTCGACGATCTCCTATTCGAAAAACTGGGCGGGAACCCCCTTCTCGCTCTCGATGAATATGGCCGTGTCGCAGAACTCGCAGAACTCCACGATCTCGATGACGCTGCCCAACGTCGTCTTCAACGTCTCGCGCTTTTACCCCTTTAAACGGCGGGAGGCGCAAGGCAAGGCACGGTGGTACGAGAAGATCTCGATGCAGTATACGGGCAAGATGACCAATACGGTCTCCACCACCGAGTCGGAGGTCTTCACCAAGGAGACGCTCAAGAATATGCGCAACGGTATCGAACACTCGGTACCGGTCACGGCATCGTTCAATCTCTTCAACTACATCAACGTCTCGCCGTCGTTCAACTATACCGAGAAGTGGTATTTCAAGAAACAGGACCGCGAATGGAGTCCCGTGACCAACGAAGTACGGTATCTCGAACCCGAATACGGATTCTACCGTCTCTACAATTACAACACTTCGGTGAGTGCTTCGACAACGGTCTACGGGATGTATCAGTTCAAGAAAAAGAGCAGTAAGATACAGGCCATCCGTCACACGCTGACCCCGTCGTTCGGTTTTTCATACGCTCCCGATTTTTCGAAACAGAAATACGGTTATTACCAAACCGTTCAGACCGACTCCACCGGCAAGTTTCAGGTCTACTCGCCCTTCTCCGACAATGCCTACGGCGTTCCCAGTTCGGGGCGCAGCATGTCGATGAACTTCTCGCTGTCGCAGACGCTCGAAATGAAGGTGCTCTCCAAGCGCGACACCTCAGGCATCAAGAAGATCAAGCTGATCGACAACCTCTCGATCAGCGCGTCGTACAACTTTCTGGCCGATTCGATGAAGCTCTCGACCATCCCCATACAATTCCGTACGACGGTCTTCGGCACGAACTTCGGCATCCAGCTCAACGCCACGCTCGACCCCTACAAGGTGACGCCGCAGGGCCGGCGTATCGACAAACTCTTCTTCCCGGGCCGTATCGTCTCGACCGGCTGGTCGTTCGGCTACACCTTCAAGTCGCGGCAGGACAACTCCACGCCCGCGATCAACGATATCAACAGCGTCCCGCCCGAGTACGCCAACCCCTTTTACGACCCCTACGGCATCCTCGATCCCGTGCTGCGTAGGCAGTATATGGCGCAGTCGTATTACGACTTTTCGCTGCCGTGGAATCTCGGCTTCAACTACACGGTCTCCTACGCGATCAATTACGTCAACAACGGCACGACGGGCTACCGCAAGAATATCACGCAGAACGTCGGCTTCAACGGCAGCATCAACCTCACACCCAAGATGGGCGTCACGTTCCAAGGCGGCTACGACATCAAGGAGAAAAAGCTGACCACCTCGTCGGTAAGCATCTCGCGCGACCTGCACTGCTGGCAAATGTCCTTCTCGTGGATTCCGTTCGGCTCGCACCGCAGCTGGAGTTTCAACATCGGCGTCAAAGCCGCTTCGCTGGCCGACCTCAAATACGACAAGAGCCAGTCGATGTACGACAATATGTATTGACGGACGGAGCGGCGCCGAAACGCGGCGCCCGTGATGGACATACGCAGAATCCATCGGGCAGGGAATCCCGACCCGATTTTCGAAATATCACCCCATACGGATCATGCAAAAGACCCTCCTGCTTCTATTATCCTTGGCCATCGGCGCCGGCACAGGCTCCGCTCAGGAGAAACCCTGCCGTGCCGCCTACAATTGGGAGGCGGCCGTCACCTTTTCGGAAGAGATCGACGAACCGCTGCGCATCGAGCTGGAAGGTACTTCTCGTTATTACGATCCGCTCGAAAACGCCTATCTGCCCGCCGACCGGTTCGTCGAGAAGTACGGAACCGCCACACGCGACTCGATCGACGAACGCTGCGCAGCCATCGAACGGCTTTATACGGAGGAGGACGGGGACGAAACCGAAAAGGCGGAGAGGAAGGAAGAAGACGAGACCGAATTTCCCTGTTCCCGTATGCTGAACCGAGATTCTCTGACACTCGCCGAAGCGGGCTTCAAATACCAGAAACGTACAAATCAATGGACACGGATCGAGCGGGGCTCCGGCGGCTTCACGCTCCTTATGATCGACGCCCTGTTCGGTCTCGAACCGACCGACCGGCCTCTGACGGACGCCTATTCGATCGTCATCGAAAACGGACGCGAAGGGACGTCCTCCCTCACGCTCAGCTTCTACGACAAGATCTTCTACGATCGTCTGGCGGAGTTCGCCGAACGCGAAGGGCGCAATCTCACGAAAACGGACGAAGACAACCGTTCGTTTCTGCGATACGACTACGGCGGGTTCCGTTTCACGCTGGGCAGGACGCGCCGCAGCGTCACGTTCCACAGCAAGGAGTCCGGCCACCGTGTCGCGGTAGCGGACGAATTCTACGACTCCTTTGTTTACCGGATCGACACGGGAATCGAGCCTTGCTCGAAATACCTCGAAAGGCAGGCCCGGAGAAAGGCGAGAAGGGAGTGCCGGCGCATGGAAAATGCCCTCTACGAAGGGCGATAGAGAGGCCGCAGTACGATCCTCCGCCGTTCTGAAGCGGCAGCTTGCCACTCCGAAGATACGAGCCGCGCCGAAAGCCGAATGAGACCGCAGCACTAAAGAGAAGCTTCTCGAGTTGAGCTACCCGGATTCGAACCAGGAAAAACAGGACCAGAATCTGTTGTGTTACCATTACACCATAGCTCAATGTCCCACGGAACTACCCGTTCTACGTGTCCGCCCCATCCGTTCCGATCGCCAAAAACCGCAATACGCGCCTCTCAGAGATCGATCCCTTCGGTTTGGTGATGCAAAAGTAGCACATAATTTTGCTTTGTGCAAGAAAAATCCGAAAAATTTTTCTAATTTTGTTTTCGCTCATTTCATCCGCCGACGGGGAGTGACGCACAACGAATCGGATCCACTTAAATCTACGCTATGAATACAAAAATTCGACTGACCCTGATGAACTTCCTCCAGTACGCTGTCTGGGGTTCCTATCTCACATCCATGGGTTCGTATCTCGTAACGGTCGGCCTCGCCTCGAAAATCGGCCTTTTCTATGCCATGCAGGGCATCGTATCGCTCTTCATGCCCGCCGTCATCGGCATCATCGCCGACCGGTGGATTCCCGCGCAGCGGATGCTGGGCTTCTGCCACGTGCTGGCCGCAGGCTTCATGGGCATGGCCGGCTGGTATGCGCTGTCGGCCGGCGAAGCGGTCGAGTTCGGGACGCTCTTCACACTCTACTCGCTCAGCGTCGCCTTCTATATGCCGACGATCGCCCTCTCGAACTCGGTGGCCTACTGCGTGCTCGAACATGCGGGCTACGACACGGTCAAGGCTTTCCCCCCGATCCGCGTCTTCGGTACGGTCGGCTTTATCTGTGCCATGCTGCTCTGCGACGGTCTCGGATTCCAGACCACCTATATGCAATTCATACAGTGCGCGGTGCTCGGTATCGTGCTGGGACTCTACTCCTTCACGCTGCCCCACTGCCCGATCGACAACACGGGCAGCAAGCAGTCGCTCATCGATGCGCTGGGACTGAAGGCTTTCGCGCTGTTCAAACAGAAGAAGATGGCTCTCTTCTTCATCTTCTCGATGCTGCTGGGCGTTTCGCTCCAGATCACCAACGGATTCGCCAACCCCTTCATCACCAGCTTCAAGGAGATTCCCGAATTCGCCGAGACCTTCGGTGCAAACCACGCCAATGCGCTGATTTCGCTCTCACAGGTATCGGAGACGCTCTGTATCCTGCTCATCCCCTTCTTCCTCAAGAAGTTCGGCATCAAACGCGTGATGCTGATCGCCATGTTCGCATGGGTGCTGCGTTTCGGGCTGTTCGGACTGGGCAACCCGGGCGGCGGCGTATGGATGTTCATTCTTTCGATGATCGTTTACGGCGTAGCGTTCGACTTCTTCAACATTTCGGGTTCGCTCTTCGTCAACAACGAGACCGACGAGAAGATCCGTTCCTCGGCGCAGGGGCTTTTCATGATTATGACCAACGGCGTCGGCGCCACCATCGGAACGCTCGGCGCACAGGCCGTCGTCAACCACTACGTATTTTCGCAATCGTCCCCCGTCGCACAGACGGCCGGCTGGTCGGCTTCGTGGCTGATCTTCGCCGGGTACGCGCTCGCGGTAGCGATCGTATTCGCGATCGTATTCAAATACAAGCACAATCCCGAAGCGACCCGATAGAACGCCTGCCGAAAACGAAAAGTCCCGGGATTTCTCCGGGACTTTTCGTTTTTTCCTATAACCGAATCGCGAACTTACGCAAATGGTCGTCGAGCATCCGTACCGGAATGAGCTTCTTGACAACGTCGGCCACGGCGTTGACCATCCGTTCGCGGATGTAATCCCGTCGGATCAGAATCGAAATCTCCCGCACGGCGGGCGGATCGATCTGCTCGACATTGCCCTGCTGCTCGGCGGTCAGGAAGGGCAGATGTAGCTCGGGAATCACCGTATAGCCGCCGTTGCGGTCCACGATCTTGATGAGCGTATCGATGCTTCCCGCTTCGTAGGTATGGTTGTACACCCCCGTCGAATGGCAGAAATTGAACACCTGATTACGGGCGCAATGCCCCTCCTGCAAGACCCACAGATGATCCGGCGGCATATCGCCGGGCTCCAGCACGGCATCCCGATGGGGTTCGTCGGGAGAAAAATAGGCGACGAACCGCTCGTAATAGAGCGGAATCTCCAGAAAATCGGGATCGTCCAAAGGCGTGGATAGGATGGCCATATCCAACTCTCCCGCGTGCAATTGCAGAAGCAGCATCTTCGTGCGCATTTCCTCCACAGTGAGCGCCACCGAGGGATATTCCGACCGAAAAGCGCTGATGAATCCGGGAACCAGATAGGGCGCTACGGTCGGAATCACGCCCAGCCGGAGTTCGCCTGCGAGCTGCGTCTTCTCCCGATCGAGCTGCTCCGAGATCCGATGCACCTCCTGCAATGCCGTCTCGGCCTGCCGGATAATGCGTCGTCCCACCTCTGTCGGCTCGACAGGGTGCTTCGTGCGGTCGAAAATCCGCACGCCCAACTCCTCCTCCAGTTTCTGAATCATTGCGCTCAACGTCGGCTGCGAGACACCGCAGGCTTCAGCCGCCTGCACGAAATGGCGGTACCGATCGAGTGCCACCATGTATTCGAGTTGTTGCAAGGTCATTGTTATAGATTTTATCGATACAAATATACAAAATATCTGTTTGATTGATAAAAATAGAGCCTCTATCTTTGCAATAGAAAATTAGAAACAAACTGTTAATAATAAAAAACTATGGAAAATCAAGTAACCGTAATGCCGAGAATCGGCGAGAAGGCTCCCTCGTTCGAAGCCGTCACCACACAAGGTAAAATCCATTTCCCCGAAGATTACAAAGGAAAATGGAAGATTCTATTCAGCCATCCGGCCGATTTCACTCCCGTCTGCACCTCGGAATTCATGACTTTCGGCCGCATGGCCGGCGAGTTCGAAGCACTCAACTGCCAGTTGGTAGGTCTCTCGGTCGACGGTCTTTACAGCCACATCGCGTGGCTGCGCACGATTCAGGAGAAGATCGAATACAAGGGGATGAAGGGCGTCGAGATCAAATTCCCGCTCATCGAGGACATCTCGATGCACGTCGCCCGACTCTACGGCATGATCCAGCCCGAGGAGAGTACGACGTCGGCTGTCCGCGCCGTCTTCTTCATCGATCCCGAAGGGATCATCCGCACGATCATGTACTATCCGCTTTCGCTGGGCCGCAATTTCGACGAGATCAAGCGCGTACTGATCGGGCTGCAAACCTCCGACCGCTTCAACGTGGCGCTCCCCGCCGACTGGCGTCCGGGCGACGAAGTGATCGTTCCCACGGCAGGCTCGTGCGGCGTAGCCAAAAACCGCATGGAGGGCAAGGAGGGTGAAATGCACTGCTACGACTGGTTCTTCTGCACGAAGCCGCTCGCCCGCGAGACCGTCGAAAAGGAGTTGAACATCAAAAAGTAACGTTCCGATGCGTATTCGAATTGACCCCGATCGCTGCCCGCAGGACCACCGGTGTCCCCTCGTCGATCTCTGTCCGGCGAAAGCACTCGCGCAGACCGAGCAGAGGCTGCCGGTAATCGACATCCGCAAATGCATCGAATGCGGAGTGTGCGTATGCAAATGTCCCAAGCAGGCGATGCGATTCGAATAATTTCGACACGCAAAATACGGGGCGGTACAGAGGGCAGCGACAAAACGCTGCCCTCTCTTTTTCTGCAAATAGCTACCGGTCGAACAGCACGTTGAGCACTTTGGCCAGACGGTAGCCCGACAGCACGATCTGATACTCCGCAAACGGAGCGTGCGCATTGTAAAACTCCTGTCCCAATTCGTCGCCGGGCTGCACCCAATCGTAGATTTCATGACACCGCCGCGCCGACTCTTCGAACCACTCGACGGGCGTACCCTCCGTCATGCGGGCGATCTCCTCGTCGGAATAGTTGTCCAGCGCATGGCGGTAATCCTGAAATCCCCAGAACTTGTGCCGGCTGTCGAGCAGCTGTCCGTCCCAGATCTTGTGATAATTGGTCTCGACGCCGTGCAGCTTGACCGGAAACTTCCCGAGCGTCATGTTGTCGGGATAATAATAGACGTGCGTCGGGCAGTGCATATCGCCGAGCAGGTGCACCAGATATTTGATATGCACCAGCACCGTCGAATCGTCCAGTTTCTCGTATTCCGAGAGCAGCGCCATCGACTGCTCGACGGCCTCTACGCAGTCGCCTTTGGCGCCCGACGCCTCGCGCACGGCCGCCGTGCTGCGCAGCTGTGCATCGACCGTTCCGGCATGCCAGCGCGTCGTGAATTCATATCCTTTCGAATGGCGCCATTCGTCCATCCACGAGGCATAGTAGACGATCGAATGGTGATCGGTATACCGCATGATGTTGGCCTTGGCCCGCGGCGTGAGGTGGTGTTCGGCGATGCAGGCGATCGCCGCATGGCCGGCCAGTCCGAAGGCGCGGATTTCGCGTGCAGCCAGCAACGCGAAGAGAATCAGAATCAGTTTCTTCATTTTTCAATTGGGTTTGTGAAGATGAACTCGACAGAGAGCGGATTCGGCACAGCGCCGGCGCATCGGCCGGACAGGCTGCTCGGTCTGCGCATCGGCCCCATCGGAAGGGTCGGCCGTCTGTCAAATTCACATTCGGGTTCATAATGGTTTTCGGTAAGTCGCAGCCATTCATGCCGCCTCTTCTAATTAACACCTTCGGCACAAAATACCCTATCGAAAACGGGAAAAAACAGTGCCGCCCCCTATACGATCTCTCCGAAAACGAAACAGAGCCGAACCCTGTGGGGTTCGGCTCCGCCGCGTCCGGCTGCCGCCGGATTATTTCGTCAGCCCCATCTTCTCGATGAGCGCCTTCGTTTCGGGTTTGTGGCCGCGGAAATCGACGTAGAGCTTCATCGGATGCTCGTGCCCGCCCTGCGTGAGGATATTCTTGCGGAACGCATCGGCCGACGGACCGCCCAGAATGCTGCCCGTCTCCACGAAGGCTTGGAAGGCATCCGCCTCCAGCACTTCGGCCCACTTGTAACCGTAATATCCGGCCGCATAGCCGCCGGAGAAGATATGCGTGAAGGCAGGATTCATCGCCGTGCCGGCCACTGCGGGCAGCACCTGCGCGGGAGCCATCGAGGCTTTCTCGAATGCCTCGACATCGCCCGTAAACGGCTCTTTGAGGGTATGCCATGCCATATCGGTCAGTCCGAACGACAACTGGCGCACGTTGGCGTAAGCAGCCAGATAGTTCTTCGCAGCGACGATCTTTTCGACCAGCTCGGCGGGCATCTTCTCGCCCGTCTCATAGTGCTCGGCCCACAGGTCGAGCCACTGCTTCTCGGTGGCCCAGTTCTCCATGATCTGCGACGGCAGCTCCACGAAATCGCGGTAGACGCTCGTGCCGTTCAACGATTCATAGGTACCCTCGCCCAGCATACCGTGCAGCGAGTGGCCGAATTCGTGGAGGAAGGTCGTCACCTCGTCGAAGGTCAGCAGCGACGGTTTCGTCTCGGTCGGCTTGGTGAAGTTCATCACCAGCGACACCAGCGGACGCGTCTGTGCGCCGTCGACCGTCTTCGACCCGCGGAACTCGGTCATCCACGCACCGGCACGCTTCGACGCACGCGGGAAGAAATCGAGATAGAGCACCGCCACGAAGTCGCCCTTGCCGTCGGTCACCTCGTAAGCCGTCACGTCGGGATGATAAACGGCGATGTCGTCGCGCTTGGTGAAATTCAACCCGTAGAGCTTGTTCGCCAGCAGAAAGACGCCCTTCTTCACCTTCTCCAGTTCGAAGTAGGGTTTCACCTGCTCGTCGCTCAGCGCATATTTCTCGTTCTTGTACTTTTCGGTATAGTACGACCAATCCCACGGCATCACGTCGCCCTCGAAGCCCTGCGCGTGCGCATAGTCGGCAATCATCTCGTAGTCGGCCTTCGCGAAGTCGATCGTTTGGTCGAGCAGCTCCTGCAGAAAAGCGTTCACCGTCTTCGTATTCTCGGCCATCCGCTCCTCGAGCACATAATCGGCAAAGGTCTCATACCCCAGCAGTCCCGCGATCTGACGGCGCAGGTCGACGATATGGCGGATATTCTCGCAGTTGTCGAACTCGCCGCCCAGCGCACGCGCATTCGATGCGCGCCACAGCTTCTCCTTCGCCTCGCGATCCGACGAATAGGTCATGAAGGGGACGTAGCTCGGATACTGCAACGTCACCGTCCACCCCTTTTCGCCGCGGGCTTTGGCTTCGGCTGCCATCCCCTCCTTCACGAAGTCGGGCAGCTCCTCGACCCGCTTGGGATCGGTGATATTGAGCGTGAATGCGTTGGTCGCCGCCAGCGAATTCTGGCCGAACTTGAGCGTCATCTCGCCCAGCTCGGTCGTATACTGGCGGTACAGTTCCTGTTTGTCGGCCGGAAGCGCCGCACCGTTGCGGGCAAACCCCTTGTAGACCTTCTCCAACAGCCGTTTGTCCTCCTTCGAGAGGAACCAGCCCGGATTTTCATAAACGGCCTTCACACGGGCGAACAGCTCGGGATCGAGCGAAATATCGTTCCCCAGCTCCGTCAGTTTGGGCTGCACGTCGAGCGCGATGCGCTGCATCTCGTCGTTGGAATCGGCCTCGAGCAGGTTGTAAAACACCCCTTCGATGCGCGAAAGCAGCTCGCCGGAACGCTCCAGCGCAACGATCGTATTGTTGAACGTCGGTTTGGCGGGATTCTTCACAATAGCCTCGATCTCGGCACGTTGTACGGCGATGGCCGCATCGAACGCCGGTTCGTAATCCTTCAGTTCGATCTGCTCGAACGGCGGCGTAGCGTAGGGCGCCGTCCACTCGGCCAGCAGCGGATTCGAGGTATCGATCTCGGGCAGGTCGGCCACGGGCATCGTGCGATCCGCACACCCGGCGACCAAAAGCGTCAGTGACATAAATGACAGAATTTTTTTCATTGTAACGTACTTATTTGAGATTTTCTTGTTTATCGCGTAGTTCGAGTAGATTTGCAGAAGGCATGAGCGTCCGCTTTACGGCCGGCAATTTCACCGCCAGCGAGTCGGGTTCCGGTTCCGGCTCCACCCAGAACCCGCAGGCCCTCAGCAGCGGCTCCTTATCGGGGTCTTGGCCGCGGAAATCCCGATAGAGCGTCATGCCGTCGGCCTCGCCGCCGCGGCTGAGCAGTTTTTTCCGAAAAGCACGGGCGATCTTCTTGTTGAAGATGTCGCCGCTGCTGCGGAACGCCTCGTAAGCATCCTTGTCGAGCACCTGCGCCCAGATATAAAAGTAGTACCCCGCCGAATAACCGCCGTCGAAGATATGGCTGAAATAGGGATAGCGGTAACGCGGCTCGATCTGCGGGATCAATCCCCGCTTCGTGTAGAGCGCCTCGCGCTCGAAGGCATTGACGTCGAACGGCTCGTAGGTTTCCTGCGTGTGAATGTCCATATCCGACAGAGCGGCGGCCAGCAGCTCCGTCATCTCGAAGCCCTGATTGAACTGCGCGCTGCGGCGGATCTTCTGCATGAGCGACGCTGGCATCTTGTCGTTGGTACGGTAATGCAGCGCATACTGCTCCAGCATCTCGGGTTCGGTGGCCCAATTCTCCATCACCTGCGACGGCAGCTCCACGAAATCGCCCTCGACATCGGCCAGACCGCGGTACTTCACCATTCGGAACAGGCCGTGCAGCGCATGGCCGAACTCATGGAAAAGCGTCTTCGTCTCGTCGAGATTGAGCAGCGTGGGCGTCGAGCGGGTCGGACGGGCGTAGTTGGTCACCACCCCCACGACGGGCGCCACACGTCGGTCGCCCTCATAATATTGTTCGGTAAAGTTCCCGCACCATGCACCGCCGCTCTTTCCCTCGCGTACATAATAGTCGAAGTAGAGCACCCCCAGGTGACTCTCGTCCTCGTCGAGCACCTCGTACACCAGACAGTCGGGATTGTACAACGGCGCGACGATGGGCCGGAAGGTGATGCCGTAGAGGCGGTTGGCCAGAAAGAAGATGCCGCCCTGCACGTTTTCGAGCGTGAAATAGGGACGCAGCATCTCGTCGTCGAGCGCATAGTCGCGGCGGCGCACCTTCTCGGCATAGTACCACCAGTCCCACGGCTCGAAGGTCGCCTCCGGTTCGTCGGCACGCAGCAGCCCCTCCATCGCCGCCAGCTCCTCTTTCGCCCGATCGAGCGCCGGCGTCCAGATCTCATCCAGCAGCGTATAGACCGCAGCGGGCGTCGCCGCCATCTGGTCGGCGATCACATAGTCGGCATAGGAGTCGTAGCCCAGCAGATGCGCCTTTTCGGTGCGCAGCCGGATGTAATCGTTCACCAACCCCTTGTTGTCGTATTCGTCGTCGTTGTTGCAGCGATCGAGATAGGCGGTATAGAGCTGTTCGCGCAGTTTGCGATTCTTGGAGTAGCTCAGGAAGGGCAGCATACTGGGCTTGTGGAGCGTGAAGACGTAGTATTTGTCGCCGAGTTCCAACTCGCGCGCCTTCTCCCGTGCCGCTTCGCGCACGGCGTTGGGCAATCCCTCCAACTGGTCGACCGTCAGCTCCAGCCGGAACGTATCGTTCTCGGAGAGCACGTTGTTGCCGTATTTGACCGACAGCCGCGACAGTTCGCCGTTGATCTCCTTGAGCCGGTGTTTGCCCGCCTCGTCCAAGAGGGCGCCCGAGCGGACGAACTGGCGGTAGAGCTTCTCTGTCAGCCGCAGCTGCTCGGCCGTGAGCGGCAGCGCGGCACGGCGGTTATAAACAGCCTCGATCCGTTCGAACAACCGCTCGTTCATGCGGATTTCGTCGGCATGAGCCGCCAGCAGCGGCATCGCCTCCTCTTCGACGGCCTGCATCTGGGGCGTGGCATCCGAAGCGGTCAGCATCTCGAAGATCAGCGCCGTGCGCTGCAACATCCGTCCGGCGGCATCGTATGCTGCGATCGTATTCTCGAAGGTCGGTTCGTCCGATGCACTGACAATCGCGTCGATCTCGGCGTTATGGAGCGACATTCCCCGCTCGAAGGCCGGCAGGAAATGTTCGGGCAGGATCCGGTCGAAAGGCGGCACGCCGTAGGGCGTCGTCCTCTCCTCGAAAAAGGGGTTGGGCGTCTCGGCCTTCTCTTTATGACAAGCGGAAAGCGACATGATAATAAAATAAATTAATAATAATCGAAGCAAACGTTCCATTTGATTGACAATCTTTTTATAACTTTGCAAAGTTAAAAATTATTACACAGCCATGCAACTATTTTACGCACCCGACCTCACACTGCCCCTCTACACGCTGGGCGAAGAGGAGTCGAAGCATTGCATCCGCGTGCTGAGACTCAAACGGGGCGACACGCTCCATTTGACCGACGGCCGCGGGACGCTCTACCGGTGCGAAATCGCGGGTGAGGAGGCTCGTCGCTGCACGGTGCGCGTCGTGGAGAGTACACCCGATTACGAACGTATGCCCTACCGTTTGACGATGGCCGTAGCACCGACCAAGAGTATCGAACGCTTCGAGTGGTTCTTGGAAAAGGCGACCGAAATAGGCGTGAGCGAGATCGTCCCGATCCTGTGCGACCGCTCGGAACGGCGTGCGCTGAAAATCGAACGCGCGGAGCGCGTCGTCACGGCCGCCATGAAACAGTCGCTCAAAGCCTACTGTCCCGCGCTGCGTCCGCTCACTCCGCTGGCCGACCTGTTGGCCGAGCCGTTCGAAGGGCGGCGTCTGATCGCCCACTGCGACGAACCGCGCGCAGCGAAACGCTATCTGTTCGATACGCTCCGTCCGGGCGAGGACCTGCTGGTGCTGATCGGCCCCGAGGGCGACTTCTCGCCCGCCGAAATCGACGCGGCACTGGCGGCAGGCTTCGAGGAGATCACCCTCGGCCGGCAGCGGCTCCGCACCGAAACGGCCGCCGTCGCCGCGACGGTCATGGCCGCCACACGTAATTACACCCCCGAAGAAACCGCATAAATCATGCTGATCGTCACACTTCTTCTGCTGACCCTGACGGGCGCCGCAATTTTCGCCGCGCCCCTGCGCTGCAAGGCGTGGGTCGCACTGGCCTTCGTCGTCCTGTTCGCCCTCGGCGGCGCAACGATAGCCGTCGGAGCGCTTACCGGTATCCTTCCGCAGAGCGGGCTGTCACTGCCTACGCTGCTCTTCGGCGAGGAGTCGCTGCGCATGGACCCGCTTTCGGCCCTCTTCACGCTGCTGATCGCCGTGGGATCGGCGGCCGCCGCACTCTATGCCAAAGGGTACGTCGACCGCTACCTCGACCGCAAACCGGCGGCACACATCTCGCTGCACTATTTCGCCTTCACGCTGCTGTCGCTCTCGATGATGACCGTCGTCACGGCCGGCGGCGGATATACGTTCCTCTTCTGGTGGGAGCTGATGACCCTTTCGTCGTTCGTGCTCATTCTCTTCGACGCCGAGCGCAAGGAGGTGCTCAAGGCTGCGCTGACCTATCTGGTGATGATGCACATCGGCTTTTTCGCCCTGCTCATCGGCTTCGTCACCCTGCAAGCCGCCGAAGGATCGGCCGACTTCGGCGCATTGTCCGCCTACTTCGCCGCACATAGGCCGCTGCCGCTGCTGCTCCTCTTTCTGGCCGGCTTCGGTATGAAGGCGGGACTCTTCCCGATGCACGTCTGGCTGCCCGAAGCGCACCCCGCAGCCCCGTCGCACGTCTCGGCGCTCATGTCGGGCGTGATGATTAAAACGGGCGTCTACGGCGTGTTGCGCACGGTGATGTACCTTCCCGCCGGCGAAGCGCTCACGACGGCCGCCGTCGTCCTTCTGGCCGCAGGCATCGTCACGGGGTTGTGGGGCGTTCTGTTCGCCGCCATGCAGAACGACATCAAACGGCTGCTGGCCTACTCCTCGATCGAAAACGTCGGGATCATCTTCATCGGTATCGGGGTCGCCCTGCTGGGACGCAGCGCAGGCAACGGTGCGGTCGCTCTGTGCGGCATGGCCGGCGCGCTGCTGCACACCCTCAACCACTCGTTCTTCAAGTCGCTGCTCTTCTTCGGCGCGGGCAACCTCTACGCCGAGGCGCACACCACCACGCTCGACCGTTTCGGCGGCGCAGCGCGGCAGATGCCCGTCACGGCGATACTCTTTCTGGCCGGTACAGCGGCGATCTGCGCACTGCCCCCTCTGAACGGATTCGTCTCGGAATTTATTATCTACACCGGCATGTTCCGCAGCATCGCCGAAGGGCAGCAGGTGCTGCTGGCAGCCGCCGGCGTCACGGCGCTGGCGCTGATCGGCGGCGTGGCGCTCTTCGCCTTCACCAAACTTTACGGCATCGTCTTTCTCGGTGCGCCCCGCACGCACGAGGTGGCCGAAATGCACGAGGCGGACAACTACCGCATCGCCGCCATGGCGCTGCCCGCCGCGGGAATCCTGCTCATCGGACTGCTTCCGTGGACAGTGCTGCCGCTCTTTACGCAGGTCGCCGCAACGCTGCTTCCCGATCTCTACGCCGGTAAGCAGCTGATGGCAGCCGAACTGCCGTTGTGGGCAGGACTTACTCAGCTCACGTTCGTTGCGGCCGTACTGATCGCTGCGACCCTGCTGCTGCTCTGGGCCAAACGACGTGCGCTGCGCCGCCGCACCGTCGCCTCGGGCCCGACGTGGGGCTGCGGCTTCACGGCCGTCAACCCCCGTATGCAATACACGGGCGAATCATTCGCCGAGGGGCTGGAGAGCATCGTCCACCCCTTCACCGAAGAGGTCGTCGAAGGCAAAGCGATCGACAAACAGGAGATCTTCCCTTCGGCACACGACTTCGACATCCGCCGCAAGGACCGCATCGCGCGGCTCTTCTCGGCGTGGTGGGTCGAGTCGCTCCGCCTGCTCAACGCCCGCGCCATGCGGCTGCGCACGGGAAAAATCAACCACTACATCCTCTTCGCACTGCTCTTCATCGTACTCGTATTCCTATGTTCCATTTTCAATATCCTCTGATGACGACGCTGTTGAACATCCTGCTGCTGCTTGCCGTCGCCCTGTCGATCACGGGCGTCGTCAACCGCACGCGCGCACGACTCGCAGGCCGTCGCGGGCCGCGTTTCACGCAGCACCTATACAACACGGCCCTGCTGCTGCGCAAGGGAGCCGTCTACTCGACCACGACCTCGGCGCTCTTCCGTACGGCGCCGTCCCTCTATCTCGCAGCAGCCGTCACTGCGCTGCTCTTCATTCCGGTGGGCGACCTGCCTCCCGTCATCTCGTTTCCGGGCGATCTGGTCTGCTTCATCTACCTGCTCGCACTGAGCCGCGCAGCGCTCATACTGGCGGCCATGGACACGGGCAGCCCGTTCGAAGGGATGGGTGCCAGCCGCGAAGCGCTCTACGGCGCACTGATCGAACCGGCGCTGCTGCTCACCGTCGCCACGCTGGCGCTCATGACGGGCCACACGTCGCTGGCGGCGATCTTCTCGGCTGCGACGCCCGTCGAACTGCGCTTCACGATCATCCTCTTCCTGCTGGGCTACCTGCTGACCAAGATTTTCATCGTCGAGCAGGGGCGCGTTCCGGTCGACGACCCGCGCACACACCTCGAGCTGACGATGATCCACGAGGCGATGTGCCTCGACTACGGCGGCATCGATCTGGCCTTCATCCAGATCGCCGGCTGGCTCAAAGGCGCCGCGCTGGCCGTACTGGCCGCCGACACACTGCTGCTGGGCGGCGCCCTGCGCTGGTGGTGGGCCGCACCGCTGGCCGTACTGCTGCCCGGGCTGGCGGTAGGCGTCGTCGAATCGACGCAGGCGCGCAACAAACTCTCGCACAACGCAACTTTTCTGCTCACCATCGCCGCACTCGCCGCGCTGATCTTCTTCGTGGCGCTGCTGCTGCATCTTAATATCGACATCCGATGACACTCGCACTCGTACTTCTCTACGTCGTCTCGCTGGTCTACATCTCCATCACGGAGCGCTTCCGCAGCTACGCCTCGCTCGTGGGGTTACAGGGGTGGCTGCTGCTGGCCATCGCACTGGTGCGCTTGCAGGAGATCGAAATTTGGTCGCTGCTGTTCGTCGTCGCCGAGACGCTGATTTTCAAGGCGATCGTCGTTCCGGCGATCCTCTTCGCCGTGATCCGCCGCACGAAGATCAACCGCATCGCGGCATCGGGCACATCGCAGTTCAACTCGCTGGTCTATTCGCTCGCGGCGCTCGTGGCGAGCATCTCGGTCACCTACTGCATCGCCGAGGAGTCAATCGACCTCGTCTTCTTCGGCGTGGCGCTCTACGCCCTGCTGAGCGGACTGATCCTCATCGTCGTGCGTACGCGCATCTTCTCGCACATGGTGGGATTTCTGGTCATCGAGAACGGTGTCTTCCTCTTCTCGATGGCCGTGGGGGTCGAAATGCCCTCGATGATCGAAATCGCCATCATGCTCGACATCCTCATCTCGATCCTCATGCTCGGACTCTTCCTCACCAAGATCGGCGCCCGCTTCCGCATCGGCGACACCGATCTGCTGACCAACGTAAAAGACTGACCCACGTATGATCGCACTCTACTTTCTGCTCTCCGCTCTGATTGCTTTGGCCGCAGCCTTCGCGCCGCAGCGCCGCACGGTCAAATGGCTGGGCGCCGCTTTCTATCTCGTCCAGCTGCTGCTGGCTGCCTTCATCGTCGTCCGAGGCTACGGCGAGATATCGTCGCAGTTCTTCCGCTTCGACGCAGCGGGCACGCTCTTTTTCGTGCTGCTGACGGTCGTCTCGGCCTTCGTCTTCGTCCACTCGTGCGTCTACCTGCGCGACAACCCGCTCAAGGAGTATCGCCTCTACTTTACGCTGCTCATGCTGCTCACGACTGCCATCACGGGCGTCTACTTCGCCTGCAACATCGCCGTGACGTGGATCTTCCTCGAAGCCACGACGCTCTGTGCCGCCGGCATCGTCTACCACCGCCGCACGGAGCAGGCGCTCGAAGCGACATGGAAATACATCTTCGTCTGCTCGGTGGGCATCGCCACGGCCTATCTGGGCATCCTGCTGCTCTCGTCGCTGGGCGACGGCTCGCTGCGCTACGAGGAGCTGGCGCGCAGCGTCGGCAGCGGCAACCCGCTCTACCTGAAGATCGCCTTTCTGCTGATTCTCTGCGGATACAGTTGCAAGATGGAGATTTTCCCGCTCTACACCATCGGCGTCGACGCCAACTTCGCTGCACCGGCACCGGCATCGGCCCTGATTTCGACGGGGCTGGTCAACGCGGGTTTTCTGGCCGTCCTGCGCGTCTACCGCATCATGGAGCAGACCGAAGCGATCGGCTGGGTACGCAACGTGCTGCTACTGACGGGCATCCTCTCGCTGGCCGTCGGAGCACTGTTCCTGCGGCGCACGAACAACTACAAACGCTTCCTCTCCTACTCGACGGTCGAGAACATGGGCATCGCCGCGATCGGACTGGGCATCGGCGGCATCGGCGTCTGGGCGGCCGTGTTCCACGTCGTTTGCCACACGCTGGTCAAGAGCAGCCTCTTCCTGCAAATGGCCGTCGTGCGGCGCATCTACAACGGCTACCGGATCAACCGCATCGGTGACTACATCCGCATCAACCCCACGGGGGCCGTCGGACTGCTCGTCGGCATGGCCGTGCTGCTGGCCTTCCCGCCCTCGCCGTTCTTCGTCTCGGAGGTGATGCTCTTCCGCGAGGTCATCGCCGGCGGACGGTGGTGGCTGGCCGGTGTCATGCTCCTGTTGCTCTGCATCGTCATCTACTCGGTCTGCTACCGCATCGTCAAACTCTGCTACCAGCCCAATCAGGACGAACTGCACCCCGCACCGGCACGCAACGCCCTGTCGTGGGCGGCTTTTTCGCTGCTGGCCGCAGCGATGGTCGTCGGCATCTGGCAGCCCGCGCTGCTTCAACAACTCATCGATCAAATCGTTTCGCTATAATGCACTACTACGTCACAGACAACCGCGCGGCGTGCGTGCCGCTGAGCGAGATCCCGACCATCGGCTATGCCGAACTCTACGAAGACCTCGCGGAGCGTCTCGCCGACGAACGCTACCACATCGGCCACTACTTCGCGCTACCCGACGGCGACGTGCTTCGGGCCTACTGCCTCGTGCTGGACGACGCTGAGCACCGCGTACTCGTCGCCTCGTATGCGATCGGCTACTACGACACGCCGCTGCTGCCCTCGCTCACGGCGCGACATGCACAGGCGCACCCCTTCGAGCGCGAGATCACCGAACGCTACGGCATCCGATTCTCCGACATGCCGTGGGACAAACCTTTGCGCTTCCCCTTCGACCGCTGCGACCGCAGCCGTTCGATCGACAACTACCCCTTCTACACGATCGAGGGGGCCTCGCTGCACGAGGTGAACGTCGGCCCGATCCACGCCGGCATCATCGAACCGGGCGCCTTCCGCTTCATCTGCAACGGCGAGCAGGTGCTCCACCTCGAAATCGCGCTGGGCTACCAGCACCGCGGCGTGGAACGGACGATGACGGCCGACGACAACGTGCTGCGTCAGACGCTCGTGGCCGAGAGCATCGCGGGCGACAGCGCCGTGGCGCACGCCACGGCCTACGCGCAGCTGCGCGAGAAGCTGGCCGGAAAGGAGGGTACGCCGACGCCGCTCGACCGCGAGCGCGCCATCGCGCTCGAACTCGAACGTATGGCCATGCACATCGCCGACACGGGCGCACTCTGCATGGACGTGGGCTATCAACTGGGGCAGGTCGCCTGCGAGGCGCTGCGCACCGTGACGATCAACACCACGCAGGCGTGGTGCGGCAACCGCTTCGGCAAGGGGCTGATCCGCCCCTTCGGGACGAACCATCCGCTCACGGGCGCGACGATCGAGCTGGTGCGACGCAACGTCGCTGACGTCCGTCGCCGTTACGATGAGGTGCGGCACGACATCAAGTCGTCGCCGTCGCTGCTCTCGCGCTACGAACAGTGCGGCATTGTCCCGCGCAGCGAGATGGCACGCATCGGCGGCGTAGGCTCCGCCGCACGCGCGTCGGGACTCGCACGCGACCTCCGCACGTCGCACCCGTGGGGCGTCTACAGCGGAGAGATCGTCCACGAGCCCGTTGTCAAGCCGCAGGGCGACGTCATGGCGCGGTTGATGCTGCGCTGCCGTGAAACGCTCCAGTCGGCCGACTACGTTCTGCGGCTGCTCGACGCCTGCGACCCTGCGGCAACGCTTCCCGCGCCCGACTATGTGCCAGAAACGACGCCCGACGCACTGGCCTTCGGACTCGTCGAAGGGTGTCGCGGCGAGATCTGCCATGCGGCGCTGACCGACGCGCAGGGAGTCCTGCGCTGTTACAAGATCAAGGACCCGAGTCTCCACAACTGGCTGGCGCTGGCACTGGCCGTGCGCGGCGAGGGAATCTCGGACTTCCCGATCTGCAACAAGAGTTTCAACCTCTCCTACTGCGGACACGACCTATAAAGAAAAAGCGTATGATCCTACCTAAATTCATCGTCCGGCGCAGTCACGGACGGCAGTATATTCCCGATCTGGACGCGGTTTGTCTGACCGAAACGTTTCGCGGCCGCCCCGTGCTGAGCGAACCGGCCGACGACGGCGACCGCGTGGCGTTGGAGTGCGCCGCAGCGATCTGTCCCACGCGCGCGATCGCCGCAGCCCCTTTCACGCTCGATCTGGGGCGCTGCCTCTTCTGCGGCGAGTGCGCCCGCATCGCGCCCCGCAGCATCCGCTTTACGAACGACTACCGCATCGGATCGCCCACGCGCGAAGGGCTTCTGCTCGCACCGGGTATGGAGCGCGTACCGTTCGACCCCGCCGCCGTGCGCGAAGAGATCGTAAAAACCTTCGGCCATGCGCTCAAACTGCGGCAGGTATCGGCCGGCGGCGACGCATCGGTCGAAATGGAGTTGAACGCCACGGGGAACGTCAACTTCGACTTCGGTCGCTGCGGCGTCGAGTTCACCGCCTCGCCCCGCCATGCCGACGGCGTGGTCCTCACTGGTCCCGTGACTGCGAACATGGCCGAAGCGCTCGAAATCTGCTACGACGCCGTGGCCGAACCCAAACTGCTGGTCGTCTGCGGCTCGGAAGCCTGTTCGGGAGGACTCTACGCCGCGAGCCGTGCCGTCGACCGTTCGTTCTTCGAACGTCACCGCGTCGACCTGTGGCTGCCCGGCGCCCCGACCCATCCGATGACCTTCATCGACGGCATCCGTACCCTGCTTCGCAAAAAACAACGCTGATATGACCTCTTTATTCGCCCTTTTCCGATCGTTCTTCAAGATCGGGCTCTTCACCTTCGGCGGCGGCTACGCCATGATTCCGCTCATCGAGGCGGAGATCATCGACCGCCGAGGCTGGCTCGCCCGCGACGAATTCATGGAGCTGCTGACGCTCGCGCAGTCAGCACCCGGCCCGATCGCCATCAACACGTCGGTATTTATCGGCTACAAGATGCGCGGCGTTGCAGGAGCGGCGGCGGCCGTATGCGGCGCCGTACTCCCGTCGTTCTCGATTATTCTGGTCATTGCGATCTTTTTCGCCCAAGTGCGCCATAACGTCGTGGTCGACGCAGCGTTCAAGGGGATGCGTCCGGCCGTCGTGGCACTGATCGTCGTGCCGACGATCTCGCTGGCACGCGGGATGCACCCTGCACTGATCGTCGTAGCGGTCGCTACAGCACTGATTATATGGAAGTTCGGTTTCTCGCCGATCTGGCTGATCGTCGCCGGTGCAGCGGCCGGTATTCTGTGGACGGTGAAACTCGGAAAGGAGGTGCGGCGATGATTTACCTGCAACTCTTCATCAGTTATCTGAAAATCGGATTCTTCGGTTTCGGCGGCGGCTATGCGATGCTGTCGCTCATCCAGAACGAAGTGGTCGTACAGCACACGTGGATGACCAACACCGAATTCGCCGACATTGTAGCCGTTTCGCAAATGACGCCCGGGCCGATCGCCATCAATTCGGCGACCTACGTAGGGTATACCGTCGGCTGTCAGGCCGGCACGGGATGCTGGTGCGGCATTCTGGGATCGGTGATCGCCACCTTCGCCGTCTGTCTGCCGTCGTTGACGGTGATGCTGCTGCTGACGCGATTTTTTCTGAAACTCAAAGGGAATAAGTACATCGAGGGCGCGATGGCCGGCATGAAACCCGTCGTCATCGGCATGATCGCCGCAGCGGCCCTACTGCTGATCTTTCCCAAGACCGACGAAGGAGCGAGCTTCATCGACGGCTGGAGCTGGCTGCTCTTCGGTCTCTGTTTCGCGGGATCGGTGCGCAAACTGAACCCGATCCTGCTGATTCTCCTCTCGGCCGCAGCAGGCATCGCGATCTACTACGTCCCGACGGTCGTCTGAGGGGCTACATGGCCACCAACATGCCGCCGGCCAGCAGCAGGAAGAGGAAGATCACCAGAAACAACAGACCGAGAATACCGAACAGCGTCCCGATGCATCCCAGCCCCCGATCCGTCCCGACGGGCAGCGGATCCGAGATCAGCGTAAGGAGCAGCCCGATGAGCGGCGTAAGAAACAGACTGGCCAGAAAGGCCCAGCCGAAACCGATGCGGCGTTTGCTGCCGACGATACCGACCAGCACCGAAAGGAAACAGCCCGACATCAGGCCGAAAAAGAGCGCGAACAGAGACATATCCAATTTAATTAACGGGTGAAACGATAGTAAATTCCCAGCGGCAGCTGTTTCGAGAAGGGGTCTTCGAAATAAAGCTCGCCGTGCTGCTCGTCGGCCGGCGCGCCGAATGCCTGCCGAACGGCCGTGCGGGCCAGCATCGCCGAAAGTCCCATCGAATAGAGGTTGAGCACCAGAAAAGCTCCCGCATCGGGAGAGAGCAGCTGTGCACAGCAGGCCAGCATCTCGCCGATGTGCTCCTCGAGAATCCATTTCTCGCCGTCGGCACCGCGCCCATAAGCCGGAGGATCGAGCACGATGGCGTCGTAACGGCTGCCACGCCGCACCTCGCGCCGCACGAATTTCAGTGCATCCTCCACGATCCAGCGCACGCCGTCCAACCCGCTCGACTCCATGTTTTCACGCGCCCACGTCACCACCTGCCGAACCGAGTCGACGTGCGTCGCTTCGGCTCCTGCCGCACAAGCGGCCAGTGTCGCCCCGCCCGTGTAGGCGAAGAGATTCAGCAGACGCGGCCGACGGCCCCCTTCGGCCAGTGCACGGCAGCGGTCGTAGATGAAGTTCCAGTTGGCTGCCTGTTCGGGAAAGATACCTACGTGCTTGAACGAGGTCAGCCCCATGCGCATACGCAGATGCATCCCCTCGTAATCGTAGGCCACCACCCAGCGGTCGGGCGTCTGCGGTTTGAGCCGCCACTCGCCCCGTTCGTCGCTGCGCGCATCGCGCAGAAACGCGGCGTCGGCACGCCGGCGCCACTCCTCTTCGGTGAGCGAGCGATGCCAGATCGCCTGCGGTTCGGGGCGGCGCGTGACGTAGCGGCCGAAACGTTCGAGTTTCTCGAAATCGCCCGAATCGAGCAGTTCGTAGTCCGAGAGGACGGGAGTGAGCGAAGTATTGTTCATGCTATCTATTGGCAATTGTATCGTATTTTTTCGATCGACGTCTATCGTTCATCGATCAAACTCATTTCGCAGCGTGCGCAGTCGAACGCCAGCCGGTAACGCATCGTCCCGCGTACCAGAAAGAGGTCGCCCTGCAAGCGCGAACCTTTGCGCAGACATTCGCCGATCTCACGGCGGAGGCAGTAGGCCGAGCGCATCACCCGCCGGCCGGCCGTCGAGGCGTCACGATCGAGTCCCTGCTCGATACGTGTCACGCCGTGATCGCGGTAAAATTGCTCCGCCAGCCGGTTGACGACATTTCCTTCGGCCGAAAGCGTCGCTGCGGGATAGGGCACATGCGGCTCTTCGGGCAAGATACGATGTTCGGGAATCCGTGCGATGCGCAAGTTGCGCAACTCCTCCAACGCTTCGCGCCGCAGCGCACCGGCCAGCGACACGGGAACGAACCGGTCGGTCCCCGTCACCTCGACCTGCCGCACATCGAAAGGCGTATCGCCGCTGCGGGCGGCCTGCGTCCGCAGCAGATCGGCCATTTTCGCGGGATCGCCCGCCGGTTCGAACGCACCTTCGCGCGAAGCCTCCGCCGTTATCCCCTCGCAATCGACATACCGAAACGTCACCCGTGAGGGAGTAACCGTCACATACGCCGCCGCGGGGATGACGCGCCGCATCCGGCTGCGCTCCAGCTGCAAGCGAAAACGATTGTCCAGATTGCGATAGACCGCCGCACCGGAACGGATCGACTCCGGCATCCGGTTGGGCACGACGCGGCGTCCCGCGACCGAATTGACGTTCGTCCCGTCGGCACCGATGCAGATGCCGTCGCCCGGAGCGAGCGCAGCATCGCGGTCGAGCGTCAAACTGCGGGCGTCGCACGCAGCGACCCGCCCCACGAACTCGCCGACCGACTTGGGGGTGTCGAACGACGCCACACCCGCCGACCGGCCTGCAAAGAAATACTCCGATTCGCCGCGCGTGAAGCTCTTCGACGGATCGGGCGTGAAATCGAGCCGCGTCTCCCCGACCGACGCGCGGCAGCAGTCGCCGCGCAAAGCGACCGCTTCGTCGAGCCGCCGCCGGTAGTAGGCCGTCACGTTGCGGATATAGCCTTCGTCCTTGAGACGTCCCTCGATCTTGAACGAGGTGACACCCGCATCGATCAGCTCGCCCAGCCGCGCCGCGAGATTGAGGTCGCGTACCGAGAGCAGATGCTTGCCGCGCAGAATCCGCCGGCCGGCCGCATCTTCCAGATCGTAGCTCAGGCGGCACGGCTGGCTGCACTCGCCCCTGTTTCCGCTGCGCGCCGACATCGCACGCGACAGGTAGCACTGCCCGCTGTACCCCACGCAGATCGCGCCGTGGACGAAACACTCGACCTCGGCGGTCGTCGCACGGCAGATCGCACGGATTTCGTCGAGCGACAGCGCCCGTTCCAGAATCACACGTGCAAAGCCCGCACGCGCCAGAAAGGCCGCGTCGTCAGGCGTGCGGATCGCCGTCTGCGTCGAGGCGTGCAGTTCGACGGGCAGCGACATACGCCGCAAGGCCATATCCTGCACGATGAGCGCGTCGACACCCGCCGCAATCAACTCGCGGGCCTGCCGTTCGGCGGCGGCGAGTTCGTCGTCGTAAAGCAGCGTATTGAGCGTGGCGTGCACCCGCACGCCGTAGAGGTGTGCATACTCTACCGTCCGGCGGATGTCGTCGACGGAATTCGCGGCCGCATGGCGCGCACCGAACCGCGCACCGCCGATATAGATCGCATCGGCGCCGGCATCGACGGCCGCAACCGCCGAAGCGTAGTCCCGCGCAGGGGCCAGCAGTTCGAGTCGTTTCAGTTCCATAAAGCGGCGTCACACCGGCTGAAAACGAGATTGCGCCCCTCTAATTCACGCATCGAGTGCCGGGAAGCAATCTGTCCGAACCGGAGTTTTCATTGCAAAGATACGAATAAGCCGAGCGCAAAAGCAAATTTTATTTGTATTTTGCCGAGGTGGAGTATCTAAGGCGCAGCCAAAGTACGAATAAGCCGCGGGCAAAAGCAAATTTTATTTGTATTTTGCCGAGGCGGAGTATCTAAGGCGCAGCCAAAGTACGAATAAGCCGCGGGCAAAAGCAAATTTCAATTGCATTTTGCCGAGACGCAGTTGCCAAAACGGTTCGTCACCGGCGGCCGGAACTGCACAAGCTCCGCCGAGTGCAGTCCGCCGCATGGGACGGCGGCGAACTGCCGACATCGCAAAGCGATGTCGAAAAAGCGCCCGCAAACCGACAAAAGGTCAAAATTGCGGATAAGCATAGCGGGCAGCAGCGAGCGTTGTTTAATTGTCATTCCGAGCGAAGTGAAACGAAGCGTGGAAATCGGCCGCTGTTTGTTTCTCGTCCGTCGTTGTTTCCAAGCAATTGATCCTCACGTCGCAACCGCAGGTTGCTCCTCAGGATGACAACAAAAAACTTCGCACCTCCTCAAGACGACAAAACAAAAAGAAACGGAAGGGCATTGCGCGCTCCTCAGAATGACAACAAGGGAGAGAACGCCCTCCTCAGGATGACAAATCCGGTCATTCCGAGCGAGCAGCAGCAAGCGTGGGAATCTACCGATTGAATTGTCATTCCGAGCGAGCGACAGCAAGCGTGGGAATCTACCGCTTTCTGTTGCTTGTCCGCTGTTGCTTTCTTCTGTACTTTTGGCTTGACCCAAAAGTACCAAAAGGTCAAGCACTGCGACCATGCAGGCCTGCGGCCTGCTGAAGAATACATCAAGCGGTCGATCCTCGCGTCGGACCTGCGGCCCTCTTCAGGATGACAACAACAGCGCGCGGCGAAGTTGCCAAATCGGTTCGCCGCCGGACAAAAAAAGAGGAGCCCCCTTGCTTAGCTCCTCCGAAACAACACACATGACACCTTCCCGTCGGCTAACGGGCGCAAGGGAGATGATAACAGAAATTCTGGTCGACGACCGTTCGCAGCAGCTTGTCGCCCGAAGAACCGGAATCGCCTGCAAAATCCATCATCACGACACCGGTACAACCGGAGCGGGCAGCCAGATAGTTATAAGCAGCCGGATTCAGTTTCTTGGCATTCGATTCAGGGGTAGTTACGACGGCCGTGGCCAGACTCGTGAAGTTGAAGAGCCAGTCCGTTCCATTTTTGCCGCGCGCCTTGTCCAGATAGGCGGTGATCGCACTCTTCTTGTTGTCGATGCCGGTCGTACCTCCGTATTTATCCTGAATAAAGAGCGTCGCGGAGGCCGAACCGTTGACGATCGACGAGGTCTGATCCGTCACGTCGTCGCGCCACGACGTGATCTTCCCGCCGACGAGTGTTCCGTCGTAGTCCGTCCGCGTGAGAATCAATATCTTCCCTCGCATCGCACCCAGCGTCAGGCCGGATCGGAAATCGAGAAAACGGTCGCGATAGGCGCTCGAAGCGAGATAACGTCCCATCGCCGAGGCCCACGAAGTGCCGTTGCCCTTCCCGCTTTGGAACTGCATCTGTACGAAACAAGCCTCCGAAGGGTTGGCCGTCAGATAACGGTCCATCGCCGCAATCGCCGCATCGAACGTCACGCCGGTCGAGGACCCGTGGTAAATCATCAGATCGTCGGAGCCGGTAGGCCGCAGGTCGAAAAACCGTACACCGAGTTCGAGCTGCTGCTGCAACGTCTTGCTCTGGCACTTCGACCAGATATTGAGCGTAGAGGTCGCTGCATCGTGCGTCCCGGGAATCGACACCCCCGAAACATAGGCATTGTCGGGCAGGTATTTCATCCACGAAGCATATAATTTCGTCCGTGCATTTTCGGTCATCGCCGGCAATGTACCCATTGCAATCGCATAACGCTTGCCTCCGGTAAGCGGCTTAGCGCAACTCCGGCCCACAACGCCATTCGTCGTTACCACGTCGACGCGCAAGCCGACAAAACTGCTTTGCGACACGACGACCGCTATCGCCCGACAAGTCTCGCCGGCAGACAGCTTCACACCCGGCGTTCCATCGGCCTGAAGCATCCTCACGGCAACGACATTCGACGCCTCCGTCATCCCGCTGAGACGATTCGTCCGCAGATCGTAGGTAAACGTCCCCGCCAGCTTTTCGTCGGGCTGCGTCGAACGGACAACGACCTGCCGGACTTCGGTCTCCGCCGATGCCTCGAAGGTGATGTCGAGCAGCGTCACGACAGGCCGGAAGTGGAGTTTCACGGCCGAAGTCTTCGGTTCGATCCCCACCTCCGCAGCGGCCAGATAGAGCAGCCGGGGGTCATAGGCACCTCCCCTGCACTCCTGCACCGAAGGAAGCGAAGCCTTTAGCACACCGTCACCCGAAATTTCGAGGCGGGGAGTATCCGCAGGCGAAAAGGCGTAGAAATCGTGCAATCCTTCGCCCCACTGCTGCGAACCGTCGGTATCGAACGAAGCCGAAACACTGTGGTCGTCGGCGCACGTCAGCGTATAGCGGCTCACCGCAGGCGCAGCCTGCGCACAACTCAAATGTACGATATCACCGTTGCGCCAGTAGACCGGCACCTTTCCGTCGGCGGGATCACCCAGCGCGGCACGTGTGGCGTCGCACGTACCCTCGAAATGGATCGGCTGCCCTGCATCGCCCGCAGCAGCCTCATCGGCCGTATCGCGGGAACATCCTGCGCAAACGATTGTCCAACCGAAAAGGAGACCTATAATTATCGAATTTTTCATCTCAGTCCCATTCATCGAGGTTGGGTTTTCCTCCGTCGTCGAAGCCGTCGGACTCCGCTCCGTTTTCGGTGGCGGCGAATCCTCGCTCGACAGTCAGCGTCGATTGCTCGATGCAGGGCGGAATATATCTGTCGTATTTCAAAGCAAACAACTATTTAAGTGAAGGGAAGACGTATCGAGATACGTCTTCCCCGCTATCGGTTAGTTCGCTTTACTGGCGAAACTTATATTTTTGATGTAAACAATGGCTTTATCGCCGGAAGGATTGCGCAAGGTTCCCGGAAGAATAAATCCTGCATACGTATGATCGCTCTCGGGAAAACCATTCTCAAGCACTACCGTATAATGATTCCATGTCACCGTCGTCGGATAGCCGCTGGGAACCGTTTTTCGGGAATACGCCGCAGGAGCAATCACAACCTCCTTGAGAGCGCTTCGTCCACTGTCGCCGGTGCTCGCATTCGTCTCCAAGCCGCTTTCACCGCTCAGCGTAATGCGATTCTCTCCGATCCAGATCGGAATATTGCCGGAGTCGTACGACATCAGGCAGGCAGCATCGAATGACACGACCACTTTATTCCCTGCCGTATAGCCGGGCAGCACGTCCGACTTCGACAGATAGAACGCCGACTGTCCGTACTTTGAGAAAATCGTATTGTCAAGCGACGAACGATTCGCGGTATTGTCGAGAACGACCATATCAGCCCCTTCATCATCCGTTCTTACCAGTGCATGAAACCCCACGCACAAACCTCTCTTTTCATAATGCAGAGTTGCTCCGCTTCCATAATCGCCATCGGGAGCGAACTCGCTCACCAGATCAATCGCAACGGGAACCGTCCACTCGTTGGTCAGTTTCAGATTGATCGCCCGGAAATGGCCCGCCGTAAACGAAGCATCCTGATTGGTCTTCACGACGATCGACTGCGAAATGCTCTTCGTCTCGCCCGTATAGATATCCTTGCCGGTACCGCTCAGCGTTACGACAATCCGATCCGTCGTATTGTTGTCGGAATTGGCTTTCAGCGTGAAGGGTTTCACTACGACCAAGGCATACTGATCGTCCTGAGCCTGACCGTTGCCATCCAGATACGAATCCTGCGGCGTCAGCGGATTCTCCAGATTGACGATTACCTTGCGGCTCGAAGCGGAAGCGACGCCGCCAGTACGATAATTCACCTTCGTGACGCCGGTTACATTCTCGGGAAAGAGAATCTCCATCCCCGTTATCTGAATATTGTCATACGCAGGCTTGGCGGTCTTTTTCACATAGAGCCGCAGCGAAGTAAGCAGATTCGAGAAGGTCAATCGGGGACGCTGCACATGGAGGGAAGGACCGTCGACTTCGGCGCGCATCAGATTATAAATGCCCTCGAACGCATTGCCCTGTACATAACCGTCGCCCGATGCCGTGCCGATCGTATAGGTTACTTCATCACCGTCTATGCCCGCAGTTCCGGCATACGGCCATGGATACATCAACACATAGTGCTGGGGATCTTCACCCATCGCCGTAAGATCATGCCCCGAGAGCGAAAAACGGGTCGTCTCTCCGGCCGTTTCAGCGACAAAAGGCGCCGGAATATTCGTATACACATACTCGGGAGCCGAAGTCTGAGGCGCATACCATGCAATGGTCTTATCTTCGGCATTCCATGAATACTTCAAAGACGTATGATCCAAATCCACACGCGACTCCCCGCCGATCGTATCGAACGAGTAGACTTTCGTCTGTATCGCCGCATCGTCGGGAACATCCTGACCACAAGAAGCAAGACCGATGATCGCAATCAAAAACAAAGAAAACTTCTCTTTCATCACATTATTCATTTAAATTTCTTCATTACGCTGAAAGCACCTTACGAAGAGGCATTACTCTTCGTCGCCCAACTCTCCATCGTCCTCGCCGGGAGTAATCTGGCCCTCACCCGAAGCGGCAAAACCCGCTTCGATTCTGATATCGACAATCTCCAGACGAGGGGATTCGTAAACACCTTTTCTCTTCATAATCAGTTAATTAAAATATAGCACATTAAGTTGAATTAAAATTACATTATGTTCAGAATCATCCTCCGATCAGATTTTTCCGTAACCGATTGTTTTTCAATTCAATATTGTACGACGTCTCGAATCCCTTGAAAAGCATCTATTTAATTTTCAGAATGTTTTTCATCAAAAAATCTTCGGCGCGAGGAACCTTTTTCAAAATAAATTTATATTTTTGCCACCAGAAGGTTCTATCTAAATGGAAGTAAGGATTTTAGAAAGAAGATAGAACTGCCTGTGGAATTTTACATAATGTAATTTTAATACGGGTTTCTCGCGAAAAGAGAAGCAATCGATTCATTATCAATCGATTCTAACCGGAAATATTTTCCATCGATCTCCGACACTTTTCAAGCACTCCGATTTTGTTCAGGCCGCTTTTTTCAGAAAAGCAAGGTCTATTGCCGGACTTCCCTAATTTTTACCCGTTTCCGTACGATTTTATCCAATATTTTATAACTTTGCGATTCGGAAACGTTTAACGACAAATAACGATGCTTACACTCAAACAACTCCGCGACGACAAGGAGCTGGCAATCCGGCGCCTCGCCAAGAAAGGCGTGGATGCACGCCCCGTCATCGAGCGGATCGAGCAGCTCGACGACCGCCGCAAGGCGATCCAGCAAGAGTTGGATACCTGTCTTTCTGAACAGAACAAAGCCGCCAAAATGATCGGGGCGCTGATGGGACAGGGCAAACGCGACGAAGCCGAAGCGAAAAAGGCCGAGGTCGCAGCCCTCAAGGAAAAATCAGTGAAACTTTCGGCCGAGATGAAAGAGGCGGCCGACGCCTTGCAGGCCGAGATCGTCCTGCTGCCCAACTTCCCCGCCGACATCGTTCCCGAAGGAACCTCGGCCGAGGACAATCTGGTAGTGAAACTCGTGGAGAACTACACGCCGCTGCCCGCCGAAGCGCTGCCGCACTGGGAGCTGGCCAAGAAATACGACATCATCGATTTCGATCTGGGCGTGAAACTTACCGGAGCGGGATTCCCCGTCTACAAGGGCAAGGGCGCCCGTCTGCAACGTGCGCTGATCAACTACTTCCTCGACTACAACGCCAAGGCCGGCTATCTGGAGGTGGAACCGCCCGTGATGGTCAACGAGGCTTCGGGCTTCGGCACGGGGCAGCTGCCCGACAAGGAGGGTCAGATGTATCACGCTACGGTGGATAACTTCTACCTCGTCCCGACGGCCGAGGTTCCCGTGACGAACATTTTCCGCGACGTGATTCTCGACGAGAAGGATTTTCCCGTCAAGATGACCGCCTACACCCCCTGCTTCCGCCGCGAAGCCGGCTCCTACGGCAAGGACGTGCGCGGTCTGAACCGCCTGCACCAGTTCGACAAGGTGGAGATCGTGCGGTTGTCGCTGCCCGACACCTCCTACGAAGCGCTCGACGAGATGGTCGCCCATGTCGAGGGACTGGTCAAGTCGCTCGGCCTGCCCTACCGCATCCTGCGGCTGTGCGGCGGCGATATGTCGTTCACCTCGGCGCTGACCTACGACTTCGAGGTCTACTCCGAAGCGCAGAAACGTTGGCTGGAGGTATCGTCCGTCTCGAACTTCGAATCGTTCCAAGCCAACCGACTGAAACTTCGTTACCGCGACGCGAACAAGAAGATCCAGCTGGCGCACACCCTCAACGGCTCATCGCTCGCACTGCCGCGCATCGTGGCCGCGCTGCTGGAGAACAATCAGACGCCCGAAGGCATCCGCATTCCCGAAGCGCTGATTCCCTATACGGGGTTTGATATTATCAAATAAAGTTTTTATATTTGCGGACACTTAACACAAATTCAATAAGACAATGGCTTACAAAATTACCGACGCGTGCGTTGCATGCGGTACTTGTATCGACGAATGCCCGGTCGAGGCGATCTCTGCCGGAGATATCTATGTGATCGATCCCAATAAGTGCATCGACTGCGGAACCTGCGCAGGCGTTTGCCCCAGCGAGGCGATCATCCCTGAATAATTCGTCCTGCAAAAAAGCGCGTCCCCGCCAGTATTTTGGCGGGGACGCGCTTTTTTTATCTCGGAGGCAGAACCTCCGATCAAAGACGGAAGATCGCCCGTTCACTACGTCGGAAGGCGGCGGCAACAGCAGGCGGATACGAAAGACCGCAGCGGCACGCTCTCGACTCCGCCTCAGGCCGTCAGAAGGTACTGCCTTTGAATAGCCGCGAATCGTCCAACGGAATAAGCGTTCCGGTCAGCATGATCCGGTTGGAGCTGAAATTGGGATCGATCGAAACCGACGCGCGATTGCTCCCTTCGGGCAGCACGATATTCAAGGTCGCGGAGATTCCGTTCCCGAACACGTTCATGGAAAAGGAGGTATTCCCTCTTTTGTCCGTCTTGACGCGGATACCGGAGGCGCGTCCCTCCAGCGTGATCCCGCCGACTCCGTTCGGACCTCCACCCATGAACGGCGCGACCTGCACCGTCGCCATATCGCCGGAAAGAGTCACGAAATTTTTGTCGGAGGAGACGAAAACCACCCGCCCGCGTTTGAGGGTCAGCTGGTCGGCTTCCAAGGCAAAATCGAGACGGTCGAGACTCCGCAGGGCTTTCAGGTAGGCGATCGAATCGGCAAGGGCCGCTTCACGCTTCGCCTGTTCGCGGGCGGCGGCCCGCGTCTGCTCGGACTGCGAGCGGACACGCCGTGTCTGCGCCTGCGCGGAGACGGCAAAACCCGCCAGCAGACAGACCAATAGCATCGTTCGTTTCCAGCAGATACCTCCTGCACACGGCACACTCCGCAAGCGGTTTCTGCCCTCACTGATTGAAATCGTTCGTTTCATTTTCGTGTTTTTCAGACGATACTGCAAAATGTGTGCTCAAATCGTTCGATCCCGAATACGACGGCAGATCGCGCAGGGTTTCGCCCGAATAAAAAAAGCAACAGACCGTTGTCCGGTCTGCTGCCTCTGTTTTGCGTCGACCCATACCGGTCGGACGCTTTCCCGATACGTTCGGATCAATAACCGAACAGTTCGCGCTGGCTCACCTCGTGTACGGGGCCGAGCGTGCGCAGGTAGTTCATATCGATGTCGTTCTTATCCCCCAAAATGCTGTACGTGTATTTGCGGTTCTTGACCCACTTGTCGTGGAACGCCTTCACGTCGGCGAGCGTCATACCCTGCACGGCGTCGTAAACGGCTTTGTTACGGTCGAAGTCGACACCCATCTTGCGCGCCGATACGAAGTTCCACAACACGTTGTCGCGCACGGTGCGCTGCGTCGAGAGGTTGGCCAGAATGCTCTGCTTGGCCAGCTCGAACGCCTTCTCCGACTCGGGCATGTTCTCGATGATCTCGTCGAACGCCTCGACGGCCTGACGCATCTTGTCGTTCTGCGTAGCGATGAAGGCATAGAAGATATAGGGATCGTCCTTGTCGCGCATCTCGGTGAAGGTGGCGAAAGCGGTATAGGCCAGCGAACGCGCCTCGCGCATCTCTTGGAAAACCACGGCATTCATACCGCCGCCGAAATAGCTGTTGAAAAGCGTCTCTCCGGGATCGTTGTCGGTCGAGAATTTCTCGCCGCGATTCGAATACTGAAGATAATAGATCTGCTTGGCGTCGTACTGCGCCACGTTGACCTCGCTCTTGTCGACCGTGAGCAGCGGGAAGCGCACCTGCTCGACCGGTTTCAACTCCTGCGCGGTGTGGTGAATCCCGTCGAGCGCAGCGATGAGCTTCGACTCCTTCTCAGGCCCGTAGTACATCACGTAGTGATCGTACTCGCCGAGGCTCTTGATGCGTGCGAGCAGTTCGTCCGACGTGAGCGCCATCAGCTGCTCGTCGGTCAGCGTCCGCGCCTGAATCGCTTCGGGACCGAAGAAGGTATACTGCTGCAACGCACGGAAGTTGGCGTTCTGGTTCAGCTTGGCGTCGTTGCGCGCTTTCATCTCGTTGGCCTTGAGCTGCGCGAGCACGGCATCGTCGCCCTTGACGTTTTTCATGTACTCTTCCGCCAGCGCCACAGCTTTGTCCATATTTTCAGCCAGTCCACTGATGATGACATAGATACGGTCGCCGCCGACCCGAATGCCGAACGAGCAGGCCAAATCGTAAAACTCGCGCTGAATCTCCTGCAACGACTGAGTATCGGTACCCAGCAGGTCGAAATAGTCCGACGCAATGCCGAAAGCAGGATCGGTCGTCGTGCCGAAATCATAGACGTAGTAGAGGCTGAACAGACCGTTGGTCGTATTCTGTTTGTAGAGAAGTTCGATATCCTGCTTCATCCGGCCGACGGTGAGATCTTTCGTATAATCGACGAATACCGGCTGTACGGCTTCGACCTCGGAGCTCTGGATGGCGGCAAGGAACTCCGAAGCCTTGTCGCGGTTGGTTGCAATGGGCGTGATCTGCGGCTTGTCGATCTTGTTGATATTGGGATCGACGCCCTGCCGCTTGTAAATGGCCGCATAGGCTTCAGGATCGAGTTTCTCGTTAGCCCACGCCACGATGTCGGCCTTGGTTACCGTCGACATACGGTCGAGTTCCCCGACGGCATGTTTCCAGTCGACACCGTTGATGAAAGCGTCGACGTATGCCATCGCACGGTTGTTGTTCTCTTCGAGCGCCTGCATCTCGCCGCGCTTGTAGTTGGCGATGGTCGATGCGAGCAGCGCCTCGTCGAAATCGCCGGCACGCAGCTTCCCGATCTCCTCGAGCAGCATGTCGCGCGCCTCTTCGAGCGTCTGCCCCGGCTTGGGATAGCCGATGGCCGCCAACATACCGTAGTCGGCCAGCTGAACGCCCTGTGCACCCACGCCCAGCATCTTCTGCTGCTGTTGAATATCGACGTCCAGCAGACCGCACTTGCCGTTCGACAGCAGCGAGCTTACGAGCTGGATCATATCGGCGTCCTTGCTCGAAGCGCCCTCGGTGCGCCAGCCCAGATAGACCATCTCGGCCTCCTGCCCCAGCACCGTCTTCTCGACCGGAGCCGTCATCGCCGGTTCGGGCGTGAAGGTCCACTCGGGCAGCGCAGGATTGGGTTCGAGCGATCCGAAGTAGTTGTCGATCGTCGCGATCATCTTGTCGGGATCGAAGTCGCCAGAGAGACAGATGGCCATATTGTTGGGCACATAGTAGGTCTTGTAGTAGTTCTTGATGTTGGTGATCGAAGGATTCTTCAGATCCTCCTGCGTACCCAATACGGTATGCATCCCGTAAGGATGGTGCGGATAGAGCGCCACCATGAGCGAGTCGAACATCTTGCCGCCGTCGCTCGTAAGCGACATGTTGTACTCCTCATACACGGTCTCCAGCTCGGTGTGGAACCCGCGGATCACCGCATTGGCAAAACGGTCGGACTGGATTTTCGCCCAGTTGTCGACCTGATTCGAGGGGATCTCCTCGGTGTAGACCGTCATATCGTACGACGTGAAGGCATTCGTGCCGTCGGCGCCGATGGCCGACATCAGCTTGTCGTACTCGTTGGGAATCGCCAGCTTCGAAGCCTCCTGCGATACGGAGTCGATACGGGCATAGATCGCACGGCGCTCTTCGGGATCGGTTTGGGCGCGATAGACCTCGAACAGACGTTCGATTTCATCGAGCATCGGCTTCTCGGCCGCATAGTTCTGGGTACCGAACGACTCGGTGCCCTTGAACATCAGATGCTCGAAATAGTGGGCCAGACCGGTCGTTTCGAGCGGGTCGTTCTTCGAACCCACGCGCACGGCGATGTAGGTCTGGATGCGGGGAGCCTCCTCATTCACGGTCATATAGACCTTCAATCCATTGTCCAGCGTGTAGATACGACTATGCATCGGATCGTCGGCGACCTTCTCGTAGCGGTACTTCGAACAGGACGTAACGACAAGGCTCAGCGCCGCTGCCGCTACCAATAAAAATACTCTCTTCATATGATGGTGAGTTATGTTATGCTAAAATACGGTCGAAAACCATGTTCGCAGTGCCGGCCACGTGTCGGCAATGACGAAGGTCAGCATCCCGATCGAAGCGACCAGCTTGATGCCCGTGCCGACCAAAAACGACAGAAACGACCCGATCCCCACGACGAACGCCCGACCTACCTCGGCGCGATCGTGCATCAGTTCGCCGAGTACGGCGCCCATAAACGGCCCCAGCAGGATGCCGAGCAGACCGCCCATGAGCAACCCTGCGATCAGTCCTACCGTGGCACCGATCATTCCGGCCCGCGTACCGCCGAAGAGCTTGGCCATATACCCCGGAAGGAAATAGTCGACCGCCGTTACCGCAGCCGTCAGCCCCGCCCACAACCACATCGTCGCGGGCGTCAACGTCGAATAGCTGCACAAATAGGCACAAAAAAGCCCCGCGTAACTCAGCACCGGGCCGGGCAGGACGGGGACAATGCAGCCGATGATGCCGACGAGGCAACAAAGGAAAGCCACTATGGAGAGGAATATATCCATCGTTCGGGTATTATCGTTTTCGCGGGAGCCGGCCCGCTCCGCCTATTCAACCAGACGGTTGGTCGCCGTATCGGGGAAAACGACCCACGGACGGAACGACTTCGCCTCCTCGAAATCCATGCGGGCATAGGAGGCGATAATCAGCACGTCGCCGACCTGCGCCTTGCGGGCCGCAGCGCCATTCAGACAGATGGCGCCGCTTTCACGCGCACCCCGGATTACATAGGTGTCGAGCCGTTCGCCGTTGGTGACGTTCCAAATCTGCACCCGCTCGCCCTCGATCAGGTTGGCAGCCTCCATCAACGCCTCGTCGATGGTGATGCTTCCCACGTAATTGAGATTGGCCTCGGTGATGGTCACCCGATGAATCTTCGATTTCAGCACTTCGATCTGCATCTTCATCTCTGCGGTTATTTGATCCGAATATTATCGATCAGCCGTACGGCACCCGCCTGCACGGCGATACAGCCCTGTATACGCCGGCTGTCGTCCCATGCGGCCACCTGCTGCATCGTCAGCGCATCGACCGTTTGGAAATAGATCACTTCGAGCAGTCCGCTGCGCTGCGTCTCGCGCGTGACGAAGGCCGTCAGTTCGGCGGGCGTCATCTCGACGGCGCGTTGGGCACCCATCTTCAAAGCCCGATAGATGTCGGGCGCAGCGGCGCGATGCGCAGCGTCGAGCAGGGCATTGCGCGACGAAAGCGCCAGTCCGTCGTCACCGCGTACGATCTCGCACTCGACGATTTCGAGCGGGAAACTCGACTGCGCAACCATCGACTTCACCACAGCGATCTGCTGGAAATCCTTCTCGCCGAAGTAGGCGCGCGCGGGCTGCACGATGGCGAACAGCTTGCTGACCACCTGCGCCACACCGTTGAAATGGCCCGGGCGAGTAGCTCCTTCCATCACCTTGTCGATCTGTCCGAAATCGTACTGACGACAGTCGGGAACCGGATACATCTCCTCAACCGAAGGCATGAAGATCACGTCGGCACCCGCCGCTTCGAGCAACGCGCAATCGGCTTCCGGCGTACGCGGATAGCTCCTCAGATCGTTTTTATCGTTGAATTGCGTGGGATTGACGAACACACTCACCACGACGGCGGCGTTCTCGCGGCGCGCCCGCTCGACGAGCGAGCGGTGACCGGCGTGCAGGGCGCCCATGGTCGGCACCAATCCGACTTTCGTCGAATCGGCCTTTGAGAGCACCTCGCGAAGCGCTTTGACGCTTGTTACTATTTTCATTTTATTTCCAACCGATTATGCCCGAAGGCGTGGCAAAGTTAGAAATAACAATTAAGATATGAAAGCGAAAAGGCGAAAAATGTATTCCATCCCGTCGTCATCGGGGATTCCGTACGGTATGCGAAATCGATCGCAGGAGGGAACCGGCTCTACCGATCGGATCCCGAATCACTCGAAGACGGCGGTGGTCAGCAACAGCGGAGGAAGCGTGTAGGTATGGCTCGATTCGACGGTCAGGGCGTTTCCGAGCGTCCACGTCTTCGATGCGCCCAATCCTCCGCCGCCATCGTCCTCCCAGACAGTAAACTGAAGCGATCGGGCCGGATAGTCGCCGGCAGGCATGATAAAGCGGTAGGCGGTCGATACCATATCGGTGGGCAACAGATAGGACTTGTCCTGCTGCGGCACGATATTGAGGTCGTCGGTATCGTTGGTCGAGGCGAACGTAAACGTGAAATTCCCGCTCGGACTCACCGCATCGCGGGCATTGACCATCATTCCACACTTGAGGTAGGCGCCGGGTTTGACGGCAGGATCGAGCGCCAGCCGTGTCTGACGGAGCTTCACCGGATCCGAAGCCTCAGCCGTCAATACGATATGCAGGACTCCGAACGGGACACGAAAGTGCAGTCCTGTGTCGTTCGACCCCTGCGCATACCCCACCAGCGGAAAGAAATCCTTGTCGATCGTGCCGTCGTCGGCATGGACGGGATTCCCGAACATATTGATCCACATAACGCCGTTGCTGTCGTAGGGAACCGATGCGATCGCACCGGCGAACATACCGGCGAACAACTCGGTGAACCCCGATTCGAGCGGGACGTAGGAACTTCCCTGCTGATAGGTAAACGTAGCGCTCAGCCGGTCGTCGGAGGTAGCCGTCGCCTTGAAAAGAGCATACCCCGAGGTCATCTTGTCCGAACGCACGTAAATGCGGTCGGCGCCGCGATCGCCCGTGGCGTCCGTATCCCAGAGAATTTGTTTATGAAAGGCATCCGATCCGTAAACGATCGTGACCCGCGTGCCGTCGTTCGACATCGAAGGTTCCGCCGGCAGATCGATCCCGCCGCTCAACGTGGTCACGAGTTCCGGCACGGAGGGCTGCGTCTGTTCGAGGTTCTCCTCCGAACAAGCGTACGCCAGCGCCAGCGCACATATCAGAAAAAGAGATCTTCTCATCGCATTCGACTTTTTTACTCCCACCAGCCCGTTTCGTCGGTCTTATCCACCAAATCGATCCCGTCGACCGTATTCGCACCGGTCACAGTATCGACTTCCGAGGCTGCAAAATCCCGTTCCACAACCACAGGGACAAGTTCGGCCTGTGGACTCGAATAAATAGATTTCTGCATCGTTGCTACTTTTTCAACACTTCGGTGAATTCCTGCCAAAATCGGGCCACAAAAGGCCGTCGGATTCCGGTCGGCACTTACCGCGCACCGCAACAGCCGCAAACCCGCCCCAAAGGGAGTTCTTTTCCGAGCAGCAGCGCCGGTCCGTGTGATTTTTTCGGATATAATCGCTATCTTTAATTTCGTTTTAGATACTCCGCCTCGGCATAATAGAAAACGGTAGATGCTCACGCTCGCCTTGCGGCTCGCTCAGCATGACAATTGACATTTGCTTTTGCGAGCGGCTTGCACGCTTTGCGGGATTTCATCCCGCGTAGATAGGCGGCGCCTCGGCAAAATGCAAACAAGTTTGCTTTTGCGCTCGGCTTGCACTATCTTTGGCATCAAATTCAATCCGAACGCAAATGAAAACGCTCACTTTTATTTCGCTTATGACAATTTCCGTTGCATCCTTGGGTTCGTGCACGAACCCTGCGGCCTCCGACGCGCAGCAGCCGTGGATCGTCGACCGTTTCGACGACATCAAGGTCATCCGCTACGAAGTGCCCGGATTCGAACGGCTTCCGCTCGAACAGAAAGAGTTGATCTACTACCTCGCCGAGGCGGCCAAATGCGGCCGGGATATTCTCTTCGACCAGAACTGCGCCGCCAACCTGCCGATCCGCCGCACGCTCGAAACGCTCTACCTTAATTATAAGGGCGATTGCACGGCCGAGGAGTGGAAAGCGCTCGAAAAATACCTCAAGAAGGTATGGTTCGCCAACGGCATCCACCACCACTATTCCAACGACAAATTCCACCCCGAATTCTCGGAGACCTTCCTGCGCGAAGCAGCCGCATCGGTGGGCATGGATCGCTTTCCGACGGATTTCGATTTTCTCTGCAAGGTCATCTTCGACCCCGCGCTCTACCCCACGCGGCTCAATCAGGCTGCCGGCGCCGATATGCTCTGGACCTCGGCCAGCAACTATTACAGCAACGTGCGCCAGCATGAGGCCGAGCAGTTCTATGCCGCAATGGCCGCAGCCGACGCGGGCAATCCCTGTCCCGTCTCCTTCGGTCTGAATTCACAGCTGGTCAAGGAGGAGAAAACCGGCCGGATGTACGAACGCACTTGGAAGATCGGCGGTATGTACTCGCCCGCCATCGAGCGGATCGTCTACTGGCTCGAAAAGGCGCACGACGCGGCGGCAGAACCGCAGAAGCAGACCCTCGCCGCGCTCGTCGACTACTACCGCACGGGCGATCTGAAACAGTTCGACCGCTACAACATCCTCTGGCTTCAAGACACGGTGTCGAACGTCGACTTCGTCAACGGCTTCATCGAGACCTACGGCGACCCGCTGGGATACAAGGCGTCGTGGGAGGCCAACGTCAACTTCATCGACTCGGCCGCCTGCCGCCGCACGCAGATCATCTCCGAAAACGCGCAGTGGTTCGAGGACCATTCGCCCGTCGACCCCGCCTACAAGAAGAAGGTCGTCAAAGGCGTCTCGGCCAAAGTCATCACCGTGGCGATGCTCGGCGGCGACTGCTTCCCCGCCACGCCGATCGGCATCAACCTGCCCAATGCCGACTGGATCCGCAAGGAACATGGTTCGAAATCGGTCACGATCGACAACATCACCTACGCCTACGACCGTGCGGCGCACGGCAACGGCTTCGAGGAGGAGTTCATGCTGCGCGAAGAGGATCGCGCGCGCATCGACCGCTACGGCAAGATCGGCGACGACCTGCACACCGACCTGCACGAATGTCTCGGCCACGGTTCGGGTCAGCTGGCTCCGGGCGTGAAGGGCGACGAGCTGAAAAGTTACGGATCGACGCTCGAAGAGACGCGCGCCGACCTGTTCGGTCTCTACTATCTGGGCGACCCGAAACTCGTCGAGCTGGGACTCGTCCCCTCGTTCGACGTGGCCAAGGCGCAATACGCCTCCTACATTCTCAACGGCATGATGACGCAGCTCGCCCGCATCCAACCGAGCAAGAACGTCGAAGAGTCGCACATGCGCAACCGCAAGCTGATCGCCGAGTGGTGCTACGAGCAGGGCAAGGCCGACAACGTGATCGAGCGGCGCACCGAGAACGGCAAGACATATATCGTAGTCAACGATTTCGACAAGCTGCGCGAGCTGTTCGGACGGATGCTGCGCGAAATCCAGCGCATCAAATCCGAAGGCGACTATGAAACGGGCAAGGCGCTCGTTGAGCGGTACGCCGTCCAAGTCGACCCCGAACTGCACCGCGAAGTGCTCAGCCGTTACGAAGCGCTGCACATCGAGCCTTACGGCGGATTCGTCAATCCCGAATACGAGCTGGTGGAGCGTGACGGCAAGATCGTCGACGTGAAGATCGCCTATCCGGCCGATTACGTCGATCAGATGCTCGGATACTCCAAGAACTATTCGTTCCTGCCCGACCGCAACTGACGCGGCCGCTCGGACGACGCGAATCGGGCGGAGCCTTTCGCCCGATTGCGTCTCACCCCCGCCTCAGGAATTCCGCACCGGATTTACGGGGAGGACCGCACGGCCGCATCTGTGGTGGCGCCGGAGCAGCGAGGCAAGGAAGCATTGCATGACGAACAAGAAAAAACGGTAAAACAATTCGACCGGATTTCAATACGGTTCGTCCGCCGGCACGAACGACAACGTCGCGGCACAACGACCCTGCGAACCGCTGCCGAAGCGTTTCTGCCCACGGAATCGGCGCCGCCGGTGGCTTCCGAGTCCTGCCCGCGGCGGTCGCACGGAAGCGTAACATTCAGAACGGAACGGTATTTGAACAGGAGCCGGACGATAGCAACTCTTAAAAATTTTCAGGACTATGACCACAAAAAATCTACTCACGTCACTGCTCGTTCTGCTGGCCGTCGCTGTCGTTTCGTGCCAGAAAGAGACATCCACCTCCGGGCTTCACGAGGATTATCTGGTCTACACGGATTACGACCAAAAGGCCGACTTTTCCGCCGTGGAGACCTACTACCTCCCCGACAGTATTCTGTTGATCGGCAACTCCGACAAGACCGAATACTGGAAAGACGCCGATGCTCAACAGATCATCGGAACCATCGCCGATCTGATGGAATCCCGCAACTTCGTCCGCACGGACGATAAAGAGGCCGCGGAGGCAGGTCTTCAACTCAGCTACGTCGAGCGCGTGACCTATTTCGTCGGCTACGACTACCCCTACTGGTGGTGGTACTACCCCTATTACTGGGCTCCCGGCTACTGGGGCGACTGGCTCGGCTGGCACTATCCCTATCAGGTTTATTACGGCTACACGGCCGGTTCGATGCTCATCGAGATGGTCGATCTGACGGCCGATCAGGAGAGCAACCGCAAACTGCCCGTTATTTGGGACAGCTTCATCGGCGGACTGCTTACCTCGTCGCACGAGGTCAACATGCAGCGCACGCTGGATGCCGTGAATCAGGCGTTCATGCAATCGCCCTATCTGGAAACCAATTCCGTCAACCGTTAATCATTCATCGCTATGAAAACACTTCATATATTCAGTCGTAAAGCGTTGTTGCTCGCCGTCGCATTGGTTACCTTCGCGCTGCCGGGACGAGCGCAGCTCATCCAGAACACCTATCTCAACGTCGATTGGCAAGTAACCGTTCCGCTGGGAGAGGCCTTTGCCGACAAGGCATCGGGTTGGGGTATGAACTTCGAAGGCGGTTACTTCGTAACGCCCGAAATCACCATCGGCGCCTTCATCTCCTATCAGACCAACATCGAGTCGATCGACCGTCAAACCCTGCAATTGGGAGACGGAGCCGCCATGACGACGGCACAGAAACACACCCTTTTCGAACTGCCGTTCGGTGTCGTGGGAAGATATAATTTCCTCAAGGGAAGCATCTTCCAGCCCTATGCCGGCCTGCGTATCGGTGCCGACTATGCCGAAATGTCCTCCTATTACTACACGGTTCAACAATATCAGGACACATGGGGCGTCTACCTCTCGCCCGAGATCGGCGTGAGCATCTTCCCCTCGCCGTCGCAGCGGTTCGGCTTCCACGTAGCGCTCTTTTACAGCTACGCCAGCAACAACGACGACCTGCTGGTCTACACGATGAACAACATCAATCGCTTCGGCCTGCGCGTCGGTATCTCGTTCTAAGCGCTCCCTGCGAATAAAAACGGCTGCTCCTGTTTCCAAGAGCAGCCGTTTTCTTTGACGGTAGATCGGGCTATTTCCTGCGGCCTTTCTTCGTCTTGCCGGCCTTGAACGCACGATTGCCCTCGATGGCACGATCCTGCAAGGCGTGAATCTCGGCACGCGAACGGGGCAGGTCGACGAACTCCGACGGGTAGTCGGTCTCGATCAGATCGGGTTCCGACACCAGATCGCGCAGGTAGCAGACCCTCCGGTCGCGCGGATTCTTCACCTTGTCCGAAGAACCCGTGATCGAAGTCATCGTCGAGACGCCGCGGGCGTGCAGCAGGTCGTAGACCTCCTGCTGTTCGGGATCGACCGAAAGCCGGATATAGGCCATGATGTAGTCCCACGGAATCGGGCAGGCATCGTAGGCGTCGAACATCTCGCGCGAGCTGATCTCGCAGCAGAACATTACGTTGCGGATGCCGGCGTTCCAGTAGTACGTCGCTTCGTCCAACGAACGGACGCTGAGCATAATGTTGTGGTACATCGACCAGTCGCCGCCGGGGCGCAACTGACGGATATAATAGTCGAGACTCGCCTTGCGCACCTCTTCGCTTACCCCCTTGGTGTTGATGTACTTGTTGTCGAAATTGAAGGCCACCTTGTCCTTGCCCCACTCCAGCATATCCTTCAGACGGGGAATGCGGTAAGGAGTCAGCTTGCCGTCGCGGTCGACGAGCCGGAATCCCTGCAACTCTTCATAGGTGTAGTCGGCCACGCGTCCCTTGCCGTTGGTCGTGCGATCGATCGTCAGATCGTGCATCAGTACCATCACGCTGTCTTTTGTGAAGCTGAAATCGACCTCGAAGAAGGTCGGCATCATCGACAACGTATGCTCGCACGATTCGATACAGTTTTCGGGATAGCCGGGCATCATGCCGCCGCGGTGGCCGCTCACGAGAATGTCCCGTTCGGGATCGTAAGCGAAATAGGCCTTGAGGTCTTCGAGGCTGTTGATCTGAACCGTGTGAAGCTTCTTCTGCGGCGTGGTATGTTCCTCGGCGACGGCGGTAAGGGTCGCCGCAGCCGCGAACGCCAGCGCAGCCATTTTAACGAAAGGTCTCTTCATAGCGGTCGCGGGATTAGCGGATTTGTTTTTCGACCTCGGCGGTAGCGGCGGCGATCTCCTCGATGACGGGATCGTTCGCAGGGATCGACGCGATCTCCGACACGGCCTGACGCAGCCCTTTGGCGGCGATCAGCTCCTGCATCTTGACGCTCTGCGGATCTTCGGGGTTGTTGTAATGCAGCGCAGCACCGATACCCAGCAGCAGTTTGTCATGAGGCAGGCCGTACTCGCGGGCCGTCATCATCGGTTTTACCAGACGGTCGGTCGACGAGAGTTTGCGAAGCGGCTCGCGGCCCACGCGCGTCACGTCGTCCTTCAGATAGGGATTCTTGAAACGGCCGATGATCTTGTCGATATACTTGAAATGGGCGTCGCGGTCGAAACCGAACTTTTCGACCAGCGCCTGCCCGCTCTGCTGCATCGCCTCCTTGACAATGGCGAAGATCGCGGGATCGGCGATGCTCTCGTCGATCGTAGCGAGTCCCTTCATCCGGCCCAGATAGGCCGTAATGGCATGACCCGTGTTGAGTGTGAAGAGCTTACGCTCGATATAGGCCAGCAGGTTGTCCGCCAGATTCATCCCCTCGATGTGCGGCGCACCCCCCACGAAAGACTTCTGCTCGACGTTCCACTCGTAGAAGTTCTCCACCACCACGTCGATCGGATTCTCGCTGTGCACGGGAGGCACGATGCGGTCGACCGAACAGTCGGCGAACCCGACATGCGCGTCGCACCATGCGGCCTCCTCGGCCGAGAGGTGTTTGTAGACCTCCTCCTTCAGCTGCGAAGTGGCACGGATGCCGTTTTCGCAGGCAACGATATTCAGCGGCTCCTCGACACCGGCAGCACGCCGTGCGGCGATTCCCTTGGCAATGGCCGGCGCGATGAAGGGCAGGATGCGCAGTCCGACGGCCGTGGTAATGATCTCGGCACGCACGATCTCGTCGACGATGCCCTCGCCGCCCGAGTTGACACCCGAAATATTGCTGATCCGCACGTCACGGCTCTCCACGTCCATGATATGCACGGTATAGGCGCCGTCCTTGTTGATACGGTCGATGACCTCCATGTTCACATCGGCGAAAACTACATGGTATCCCGCTTCGGAGAGTACCGCACCGATGAATCCGCGGCCGATATTGCCCGCGCCGAATTGAATTGCTCTTTTCATATGTTTTGTAAAAGATTGATTGATGTTTTTCGTTTAGAACTGCTCCAGCCAGTCGAGCACATAACGCTGCCACTGCTCGATATACTTGAACTCGGGTTTGATACCCCAGCCGTGATCGCCCGTCGGGAAGACATGCATCGACGCCTTCACGCCGTTGCGTTTGAGCGCTTCGTAGAAGAGCAGGCTGTTGACCGGCGGCACGATCCGGTCGTCGTCGCTCAGCAGCAGCAGCGTCGGAGGCGTCAGCGCCGACACGCGCTTTTCGAGCGAATAGTTGCGCGCCTTCTCTATCGAATAGTCTTTTCCCAAAAGATATTTGAACGAATTTTTATGCAACTTGCCCTCCTCGGCCGTGATGACCGGATAGAAGAGCACCATGAAGGCGGGCTTCTCGTCCGAGATCGTTCCGGTGCTGGCGGCCAGATGACCGCCCGCCGACGAGCCGACGATACCGACCCGCGAAGCGTCGTAGCCCCACGCGGCGGCATGTTCGCGCAGGATGCGCAGGGCCTGCTCGGCATCGTTGCGCGGCACCTCGCAATGGCCATTGGGCATACGGTACTTCAGCACGGCGGCCGTCGTGCCGTGGTCAGCCAGCCAGCGCGCCATATCGTGCCCCTCGTACCCGATGGCCAGATTGTGATAGCCGCCGCCCGGGCAGACCACGACGGCCCGTCCGCTCGGCTCCTTGGCTTTGTAGACGAAGAGTTCGGCGACATTGTTGTTCGCCACGAAGACCTCCCTCTCGATGACGGTCGGCCCGAACAGGCCGCTCGACGTCGGAGCGGAGGCGTTGTCCCAGATGACGATGTGTTCATCCTGTGCCGAAGCTCCCAGAACGGTCGCAGCGCAGCAGAGACAAGTTAAAAAGAGGTTTTTCATAATAGGATTGTTTGGATAAGTAAGGGCTTTTGGAATTTTCCGTCACCGAGGGTCGATCAGCGCGTGTACCTCCTCTGCCGTAGCCGCTTCGACGGCGCTGCGGGCCGTTGCGCCCGCCTTCGGAGTTTCGAGTTCACGAATGCGCTCCTTGATGGCCGAAACGGCGGGCGGCGCGACGCTCAGTTCGTCGAGTCCCAGCCCGACGAGCAGCTCGACGTGGGCGGCGCATCCGGCGAATTCGCCGCAGATACCCACTTCGCAGCCGTGCCGATGAGCCGCATCTACCGTCAGCTTGATCGCCCGCATCACGGCCGGATGCAGCGTATCGTACATCGCCGCGATCCGCTGGTTGCCCCGATCGACGGCCAGCACATATTGAGTCAGATCGTTGGTTCCGATGCTGAAAAAATCGACCTCGGCAGCCAGTTCGTCGGCCATGAGTACCGCCGCCGGCGTCTCGATCATCACCCCGACCGGAATCCGGTCGTCGAACGGCACCTTCTGCCAGCGCAACTCCTCCTTACACTCCTCCAAGAGCGCCAGCGCTTCGCGCAGCTCCGTGAGCGACACGATCATCGGGAACATTACCCGCACGCCCCCTTCGGCACTCGCCCGCAGGATCGCCCGCAGCTGCGTGCGGAACATATCCCGCAATTCGAGACTCACGCGGATGGCGCGCCATCCGAGGAACGGGTTCTCCTCCTCGGGAAATTTGTAGTACGGCAACGCCTTGTCGCCGCCGATATCGAGCGTGCGGATAATGAGCGGACGTCCGCCGCAGAACTTGGCCGCTTCGGTATAGGCCGCCGTCTGCGCCGCCTCGTCAGGAAAATCGTCCTGCCGCTGCATATAGAGAAACTCGCTGCGGAACAGTCCGATGCCGTCGGCACCGCCGCCGATCGCCCGCTCCACCTCGACCACGCTGCCGGCATTGGCCAGTACGGCCACCGGTTGTCCGTCGCGCGTAACGGCCGGCTGCGAAGCCCGTGCATTCACCGATGCGGAACGCACCGCGGCCGTCTCCATACGGCGGCGATACTCCGCCGCCGCTTTCTCGTCGGGCGCGACGACCAGTTCGCCCGCTTCGCCGTCGAGCACGACGACCGCACCGTCGGTCAAAGAGTCGAAATCGTCACCCAATCCTACCACGGCGGGAAGGTGCATATTGCGTGCAAGAATGGCCAGATGGCTCGTCGCACTGCCGCGCCGCGTCACCACGCCGCGCACACGCGAAAAATCGATCAGCACCGTGTCCGACGGCGCCAGCTCGTCGGCGGCAAGGATGCTCCCCTCGGGAATTGCCGCGAAAGGATTGGCTTCGGACGGCGCCAGCTGCCGCAAAATACGGCGGCAAACGTCGCGTACATCATCGGCCCGCGCCCGCAGGTAGTCATCGTCGATCTGCGCAAAGAGCGCCGCCAGCTCGTCGGAAGCCGCATGGACGGCATCGGCGGAGGTCATCCCCGCGGCGATCTTCTCCGTCACGTTCTGAGCGAGCATCGGGTCGGCCGCCAGTTCGAGATGCGCCGCAAAGATGTCGTTCGAGGTCGCTAACGTCTCCAACTCCTTTTCGGCAGCCGCCACCGCTTCGTCGAAACGCGTCTTTTCGGCGGGCCGCTCGCCGGACGGCACGACCCGCTCCGAAGGCTCATACCCTCCCGACCGGTAACGCCACATGCGTCCGATCGCCACAGCATCGGCCATGGCCTGTTTCACCTGCAAACGCAACATAGTCCCCGTTAATCGGTTATCGCCTCAATAGCAGCGACCACCTCGTCGAGCACGGCCTGCTCATTGTCGCCCTCGACCGCAACTTCCACTTCAGAACCTTTCTTGAGTCCCAGCGAGAGGATACCGATCATACTGGTTCCACTGACCGATTTGACGGGTGTACGTAGCGTCACTTGTTGGCCCGACGCCTTGACGAGCGCCACCAATGCCGAGACGGGACGCGCGTGCATCCCGTTCGGCGCTTCGATTGTAACTTTCTTCGATACCATATCTCAATTACCTAATTTTTCCAAAATATAACGGGGATCGCCCGTCGTCTTGAGCTGCTGGAGCACCTCTTCGTCTTCGAGCGCAGAGGTCACCCGCGCCAGAATCTCGATGTGTTCGTCCCCCGCACCGGCAATGCCGATTACCAGCTGCGCCCGCTCGTCGCCGAAATCGACCCCTTCGGGATACTGCATCACGACAATTCCCGAACGACGGATGCACGATTTCGCCTCGGCCGTCCCGTGGGGAATGGCAATCCCCATGCCCAGATAGGTCGTGGCCACGCGCTCGCGGGCGAGCATCGCCTCGGCATAACCTTCGTCGACATATCCGCAGGCGGCCAACAACGCGCCGGCCGCGCGGATCGCCTCCTCCTTACCCACGGGCTTCAGTCCGATGCGAATACCCTGCAAGGTCAGTATTCCTGACGTCGATCCAGCGGAAAGCGTCGCCGCAGGAGCATTTTCCGGCTGCACCTCCGGCATCTCGGCCGCTCGGGTCAGGCCCGCAATCCGGTCGTACAATCCGTCGAGCGCAGGATCGGTCAGGAAATTCCCGATCACGATCACCTCCGAGTCGGGAGCCGCCTTCTCGGCGCGCTGCGACAACTGCGATTGACATACGACGACGTCCGTTCCTTCGGGGATGCTGTCTACCGAACTATTGGTAACATGCACGCCGCTGCCGAGCGGCTCGATGCGTTTGCGGAAACGGGTCGCCCCCATGGCGCTCGACCCCATACCGGCGTCGCAGGCGAAGACGATCGAACGGATCGGCCCTTCGAGCCGATCCGTCACAGATTGCGCTCCTCCGATGACCGTTCCGTTGGGTTTCTGGATGGGTTTCACCTCCTCCAGCTGTGCACGTTTGACGATCGGCGCCGCGACGAAAAACGACACGGCCGCCGCGATGACCACGCCGGCCAGTACCAGCAGCGTCTCTCCCTTCGGCGCCATCGCCAGCACGGCGATGATACTGCCGGGCGACGCAACGGCCGTCAGTCCCGTTCCGGTAAGCGAATAAAAGAGGATCGCCGCGGCCGACCCCACGATCGGCGCGACGATAATGGCCGGACGCATCAACACATAAGGGAAATAGATCTCGTGGATACCGCCGAAGAACTGGATGACGATTGCCCCCGGCGCAGACGATCGCGCCGCGCCGCGTGCGAACGCCCAATAGGCCAGCAATACGCCGAGTCCGGGACCGGGATTGGTTTCCAGCAGAAACATGATCGACTGGCCCATCTGGCGCGCCTGCTCGATCCCGATCGGCGAAAAAATTCCGTGGTTGATGGCGTTATTCAGGAAGAGAACCTTGGCCGGTTCGATAAAGATCGAAACCAACGGCAGCAGGCCGTGTTCGATCATCAGCGACACTCCGGCCGAGAGGAACATGGTCAGCGCCGAGACCACAGGCCCTATGGCATAGAATCCGATCAGAGCGCAGAAAATACCCAGAATACCGACCGAGAAGTTATTGACCAGCATTTCGAAACCGGCGGGAATACGTCCGTCGGCCCGGCGATCGAAGGTGCGGATCACCCAACCGGCGAAAGGCCCGATGGCCATCGCCCCGATAAACATCGGGATGTCGCTGCCCAGAATCACACCCATGACCGCCACGGCGGCAATCACACCGCCTCGATCACCGGCCACATGCCGGCCCGCCGTAATGGCGATCAGCAGCGGCAGCAGGTAACGCAACATCGGTTCGACGAGCTGCCCCAGATTCGCATTGGGCCACCAACCCGTAGGGATGAAAAGAGCCGTAATGAAACCCCACGCGATGAATGCGCCGATATTGGGCATCACCATACTGCTCAACGACTTGCCGAAGCGCTGAATCCGTTCTTTCATTTTCGGTCGTTTTTTTAAGAGCCTCCGCTGCAAGCAGATCGGCGGGGACGAAATAGTTAACAAAGATACGTAGAACCGCGTGCAAAAGCAATCTTGTTTGCACTTTGCCGAGGTGGAGTATCTAAGGCGAAGCCAAAGATAAGAAATATTCGGCAAAAATTTCCATCCCGTGCAGAAAAGTTCATCCCCGACATTCCATCGAGCAGAGTGCAACAACTCATCGTCGTCCTGTCGAATCGCCATCGGCCCGACTCGACCCTATTGATTCTCAGATTCTCCCGATCTGTAGCTAAACAAGTGAGGACGTCATATGCCGATCCTCGAAGGCAATCCGATTCCAGTCGACGCATTTAACCGCAGCGCATCCATGCAGCAACAATCTTTCACCGTCGGTGAGATTCGAGGAGCACCCGTCCGTCTCAGCAGTCAACACAAAAAAGGTCAGACCCTGTTGGATCTGACCTTGAAGAGGCGGCTACCTACTCTCCCACACGATAAGTGCAGTACCATCGGCGTAAGTGAGCTTAACTTCTCTGTTCGGAATGGGAAGAGGTG
>URRP01000002.1 GCA_900550375.1 uncultured Alistipes sp.
GCAGCGAGAAGATCGTGGCGAACTTCTCTTCCAGCACGAACGAGAAGTCGCGCGAGCGTACCGTCAGGAATACCTGATCCTTCTTGAGAATCAGGATCGGAACGGTCACGGGCGCCGACGTGCCGCGAATGACCGTTCCTGGCTTGCGTTTGTCGCCGAACGGGCGGACGTAGAGCGGGATATTTTTGTTTTGCAGCGGCTTGATCGTCTTGGGGTGGATGATCTGCGCGCCGCTGTATGCCAGCTCGATCGTGTCGAGGTAGTTCAGCTCTTTGATCTGCTCGGCGTCGGGAAAAGTCTTGGGATCGGCGTTCAGCACGCCGTCGACATCTTTCCACACCGACATCGACTCCGCGCCGAGGATATTGGCCACCACGGCCGCCGAGTAGTCCGAACCCTCGCGGCCGAGCGTCGTGGTCGTTCCGTCGGGTGCCCCGCCGATGAAGCCCTGCCCGACGAAGATCCTCTCTGCGGCCCCTTCCACTTCGGCCAGCAGCCGGAACGCCGAAGCGTCGATATCGACCGAAGCATCCTTGTGACGCTGCTGTGTGACCAGCGCGCGGCGCATGTCGATCCAGTGGTTGGCGACACCCGCCGAAGCGAGGTACTCCGAAACGACGGTCGTCGAGAGCAGTTCGCCGAAGGCGACGATCGTGTCGTACCACAACTCCGCGTCGGACGGGCGGTACAGGGTCTCGGCGGCTACTTTTTCCAGCTCGGCAAAAAGCGCTTCGACGCGCTCCAGACGGGTCGGACGGTGCCAGAGGTCGTCGATGATCGCCGCGTGATACTCGCGCAGCTGCGCGATCTCGGCGGCCGATTTTTCGCGGTCGCCCTTCTGAACCCCTTCGAATACCCGCTCCAGCGCGTTGGTCGTCTTGCCCATCGCCGAGACGATGATGAAGAGATTCTGTTCGTCGTCGATAATGTTGCGCAGGTTGCGCACCCCCTCTGCATTGCGGACCGATGCTCCGCCGAATTTATAGACCTTCATATCTTTGTTTACCGTTTTACCTTGTTCGGGCGTTCGTTCTCTCCCGCCGCGCATGGCCGCTTCGCGGGTTCCGACAATCTCACCAAACCTCCCTTTGAAAAGGGAGGCTTCCCTGCGGAACGCATCCCTCTCGAACGTGCTATTTCGTGTTGCGATATCTCGTTTTACCTTGTTCGGGCGTTCGTTCTCTCCCGCCGCGCATAACCGCTTCGCGGGTTCCGACAATCCCTATTCGTCGGTCTTCGCCGGTTTGTACTCCGTTCCGGTATTGTAGAACAGGAAGGCGTAGCTGTCGGCCGCCTCGGCGATGCGCTTCGAAAGCGGTTTGCCGGCGCCGTGACCGGCATTCTGCTCGATGCGGATCAGCACCGGAGTGTCGCACGCCTGCGCGCGTTGGAGCGTCGCGGCGAACTTGAACGAGTGCGCCGGTACGACGCGGTCGTCGTGGTCGCCCGTCGTGACGAGCGTGGCGGGGTAGCAGACGCCTTCGCGGATGTTGTGCAGTGGCGAATAGGCGTAGAGCGTGCGGAACTGTGCTGCGTCGTCGCTCGTGCCGTATTCGGTCGCCCAGCCCCAGCCGATGGTGAAGCGGTGATACCGTAGCATGTCCATCACGCCGACCGCCGGCAGACAGACGGCGAACAGGTCGGGACGTTGTACCTCGCAGGCACCCACCAGCAGTCCGCCGTTCGAGCCGCCGGCGATGGCCAGTTTCTTGCGCGAGGTGTACTTCTTGGCGATGAGGAATTCGGCCGCTGCGATAAAGTCGTCGAAGACCTGCTGTTTGCGGTCGAGCATCCCCGCCTTGTGCCACCGCTCGCCGTACTCCGAACCGCCGCGCAGATTGACGTTCACCACCACGCCGCCCTGCTCCATGAAGAGGATGTGCTCGGGTTTGAACGCCGGTGTGATATTGATCTGAAAGCCGCCGTAACCGTAGAGGTAACACGGATTGCTGCCGTCGAGGGGGATGCCTCGGCGATGCGAGACGAACATCGGCACGCGCTCCCCGTCGGTGGAGGTGAAGAAGAGCTGTTCGGTCTGGTATTGTGCCGCATCGAACGCCACCTGCGGCGTGTGGTAGCAGGTGGTGCGTCCCGTGGGAATGTCGTAGCGGTAGATGGTCGGCGGCGCGGTGAAGGTGTTGAGCGAGAAGAAGATCTCCTGCTCCTTGTCCTTGCAGCCGAAGCTCGGCACCGACCCGATGGCCGGCAGCGGTACGTCGGCTTGCAGGTTGCCTTCGTAGTCGTATTTGTAGATTTTGCTTTGTGCGTTCTGGAGGTAGTTTGCCCACAGGTAGCCGCCGCCCTTCTCGACCGCTTCGAGCAGGTTGTCGGGGTGCTCCGCGATGACCGTCTCCAGCCCGCGGGGTTCGCGCAGGTCGATGCGTGCCAGCCGGTAGTTGGCCGCGTTGTCGTTGGTCACCACGTAGAGTTTATCGTCGCGACACTCGACCGGTGCGTAATCGTATGCGAAGCCGGGCAGCAGCGTGCGGAATTTCTCCTCCGACTTTTCCGCCGGCCGGAAGCGGATTTCACTGCCCGACGTGCCTTCGGAGGCGAGGATGAAGAGCCAGCGGCCGTCGTCGCTCTCCCAACCGCTGAAGTACCTCAGCGGATGTTCGGGGTCGCTGTACACGAGCCGGTCGTCGGCCTGTGCCGTTCCCAGACGGTGGTAGTAGACTTTCTGATACTCGTTCTTCGACGAGTATACGTTTGCCTTCGGTGCGTCGTAGGCGCTGTAATAGAATCCTTCGGAGTCGGGAGCCCATGTCGCGCCCGAGAATTTCACCCATTCGATCGTCTCCTGCGTCGACTGGCCCGTGGCGGTCTCCACGACGTGAATCGTCACCCAGTCCGAACCGGCTTCGGCGGCGGCGTATGCGCACCAGCGGCCGTCCTTCGAGAACGAAATGTCGACGAGCGCCGTCGTTCCGTCCGCCGAGAGGGCGTTCGGGTCGAGGAACAACTCGCCTTCGGCCGTGAGCGAACGTTTGCGCCACAGCGCCGACTGGTTTTGCAGGCCGTCGTTGAAGAAATAGTAGTAATAGTCGCCGTGCCGTTCGGGCGCACCCTCCTTGGGATAGTTGTAGAGCGTCGTCAACCGCTCTCCGATCGCCTGACGGGCGGGCAGCCGATCGAGGTAGTCGCGCGTAACGGCGTTCTCGGCTTCGACCCATGCGGCGGTTTCGTCCGAATTGTCGTCCTCCAGCCAGCGGTAGGGGTCGGCGACGCGCGTACCGTGGTAGTCGTCGGCGACGGTCGTGTCGCGTCGTGTGTCGGGATAGGGCAAATGGCTTATTTTCATCTGTTTGTTACAACCTGCCAGCAGTGCGACGGCTGCGAGTGTCGTCGCCGCGCATAAGTATCGTTTCATCGGTCTTTCCATTCATCTCGAGAATACAGGGGCAAAGACGATACACGTCCTGCGCAAACGATGGAGTTGCGGGCCGTTTGCCGGAAATGTAAACCTAATCTGAGCCTAACGTTAATCTTCGGGCAAAGATAGGAAAAGTTCGAAGATTTGCGTAACTTTGGCTGTTAAAAACCGGTAAAGATTATGTACGACGAACTGAAGACAATCATCGAACGGGCGTGGGACGACCGCAGCCTGTTGCAGGACGATACGACTAAAGCAGCCATCCGCGAGGTGGTGGAGCTCATCGACAAGGGCCTTCTGCGCACGGCCGAACCCGTCGACCTCGCGCGCAGCGAGTGGCGGGTTAACGAGTGGGTCAAGAAGGCCGTGATCCTCTATTTCCCGATTCAGAAGATGCGCATCCTGCGTGCCGGCGAACTGGAGTGGTATGACAAGATGGATATGAAACACGACTACGACCGTCTGGGCGTGCGTGCCGTGCCCCATGCCGTGGCGCGTTACGGCGCCTACATCGCCCCGGGAGCCATTCTCATGCCCTCGTATGTCAACATCGGCGCCTATGTGGGCGAGGGGACGATGGTCGACACGTGGGCCACGGTCGGGTCGTGCGCCCAGATCGGCAGCCACGTCCACCTATCGGGCGGCGTGGGGATCGGCGGCGTGCTCGAACCCGTGCAGGCCGCGCCCGTGATCGTCGAGGACAACTGCTTCATCGGCTCGCGCGCCATCGTCGTCGAAGGGGCGCACGTCTGCCGCGAGGCGGTGCTCGGCTCGAATACGGTCATCACCGGTTCGACCCATATCATCGACGTCACGGGAGCCGAACCGGTCGAGTACCGAGGCTATGTTCCGGCGCGTTCGGTGGTGATTCCGGGCAGCTATGCCAAGAAATTTCCGGCAGGAGAGTACAGCGTGGCGTGCGCGCTCATTATCGGGCGGCGCAAGGAGTCGACCGACAAGAAAACCTCGCTCAACGATGCACTGCGCGACTTCGGTGTAGCGGTGTGATTGAACGATCGAGGACCGCACGTTTCGCCGCGGGGATCCGTCATCCTGAGGAGGATGGGTGCCGGTGGTTTGTAGAGCTGTCATCCTGAGGAGGAATCTGTGAAGGATTCCGACGTGAGGATCGTGCGATTGGAGGGAGGCGTCCGACAGGGGTGGATTGCCGTGTCGCCGCAGGCGGCTCCTCGCAATGACGCAGAGCAGATGATTTCCACGCTCCACGACGTTCCGCCCGGTATGACAGAACGGATTTTAAATTCTTAATTTTTTTGATTCTTAACTGCCATGATCTATCATATTGCGGAGACGACCTCGACCAACGACCTCGCACGCGAGGCGTGTTACGGTCACGGCGACGTGATCTGCGCCGAGCGGCAGACGGCCGGCCGCGGTCAGCGGGGCCATACGTGGACGAGTCCCGAGGGGGTGAATCTTCTCTTTACGGTCGTGCTGTGCCCGACGTTTCTGCCTGTGGGCGAGCAGTTCCTGCTCTCGCAGGCCGTGGCGCTCGCGCTGATCGACACCTTCGATGCCTACGGGATCGATACCCGCATCAAGTGGACCAACGACATCTATGCCGGCGACCGCAAGCTGGTGGGTATCCTGATCGAACACAATCTCGCGGGCGAGCGGCTCGTGCGCACGGTGGCCGGCATCGGCATCAACGTCAATCAGACGGCGTTCGATCCCGCGCTGCCCAATCCTACGTCGATGGCGCTCGAAGCCGGCCGGCCGTTCGACCGCGAGGAGGTGCTCCACAGCTTCCATGCGGCGCTCATGCGGCGCTATGGCGCGCTCGAAGCGGGCGGCAAGGCCGCTCTCGCCGAAGCGTATCGCAGCCGCATGTATCGGCTCGGCGAACCGCAGACGTTCCGGCTGCCCGACGGCAGCCGTTTTACGGGTATTATTCGCGGCGTCCGCGCGGCGGGCGCACTGCTGGTCGAACATCCCGACGGGGCGGTGCGCGACTATCTTTTCAAAGAGATCGAATTCGAGGTGAAAAAATCGCCGGAGGGGTTTGGAATGAAGAAATAAGGCTGTATCTTTGTCCTGCGAACCGAAATATTCAACGAAAAATAATAAGATATGAATGTTCCTTCCAATCTGAAGTACTCCAACGACCACGAATGGTGTCGTCTGGAGGGCGACACGGCTTACATCGGTATTACGGACTTTGCGCAGAGCCAGCTGGGCGATATCGTCTTCGTCGACGTGCCCACCGTAGGCGAGACCGTCGCCGCGGGCGAGGTTTTCGGCACGATCGAGGCGGTGAAGACCGTGTCGGACGCTTTCCTGCCCGTTTCGGGTGAGATCGTCGAGTTCAATGCGGCCGTCGATGCCGATCCCGCAGTGGTCAACAAAGATCCTTACGGCGAGGGCTGGCTCGTAAAGGTGCAGGTGAGCAATCCCGCCGAGTACGATGCGCTGCTCACGGCGCAACAATATGCCGAGTTGATCGGCTGATTTCGTCGGAGGCATAAGCGGACAGCGCCGCGATCGGTCACGATCGCGGTGCTGTCGTTCATTTGGCGGATATCTTTTTATCGATACGCAATACGTGGCCGTCGTACCGGTCGCGATAGACTTCGGCGGCCTGCCGGTCAATCGTTCCCGAATCCGGTACGTCGGAGTAGCGGATCGAAGCCTCGGAGATGCCGCTCGTCCGTGAATCGCCAGCACCGTAAAAAATACTTTTTTCATGGTTGCCTCTGGATTAATAAAAAAGAACGGTACCGTCGCAAGACGGTACCGTTCTCATAACGAGTATTTCGGACGGACGATCTGTCCGACCCGATTAAGGCAAAATTTCCCCTCCCCTTGTCTGTACGCCGCTGTCCGATCTGTCAGGCAGGGCCGCAGAGAAGGCTTCCGACCGGCGTGCCGGAAGGGAATTTATTTTCAGACCGTCGAAGTTCATCTTTACCGGTTTTTCAGCAGCCACTCGGCGATCTGCACGGCGTTGAGAGCTGCGCCTTTGCGGATCTGGTCGCTCACGCACCAGAAAGCAAGTCCGTTGGGATTGGTCACATCGCGGCGGATACGCCCGACGAACACGGGGTTCTTCCCCGCGATGAAGAGCGGCATGGGGTAGACCTTCTGTGCCGGATCGTCCATCAGTACGATTCCTTCGGCCGCAGCGAAGGCCGCACGCGCTTCATCGGGCGATACCGGACGCTCCGTCTCGAGCCAGATGCTCTCGCTGTGGGCACGCATCACGGGCACGCGCACGCAGGTAGCCGACACCTCGATATCGGAGTGCATGATCTTACGCGTCTCGTGGTACATCTTCATCTCCTCCTTGGTGTAGTCGTTGTCGGTGAAGACGTCGATATGGGGAATGACGTTGTAGGCCAGCTGATAGGCGAATTTCTCGACCTTCGGTTCGCGGCCGTTCGCCAGATCGGCGTACTGTTGTTCCAGCTCGGCCATCGCCTGTGCGCCTGCGCCGCTGGCCGACTGATAGGTGGCTACATGCACGCGGCGGATGTGCGACACCTGTTCGATGGCTTGCAGCGCTACGACCATCTGGATGGTGGTGCAGTTGGGGTTGGCGATGATGCGGCGCGGGGCGTTGAGCGTATCGCGTCCGTTGACTTCGGGGACGACCAGCGGCACGTCCGGCTCCATGCGGAAGGCGCTCGAATTGTCGATCATAAGCGCTCCGTGGCGGGTGATCGTCTCGGCGAATTCGCGCGAGATGCCCGCTCCGGCCGACGTGAGGGCGATCTCCACGTCGCGGAAATCGTCGTTATGTTGCAGCAATTTGACGGTGATGGGTTTCCCGCGAAACTGATAGGTTTTTCCGGCACTGCGTTCCGATCCGAACAACAGCAGTTCGTCCGCCGGCAGCGGACGTTCTTCGAGAATGCGCAGGAACTCCTGACCCACGGCGCCGCTTGCGCCGACAATTGCAATTTTCATGGTCGATCTTCTTTAAGTATGGTTGAACGTTCGGGATTCGCACCGACATGCCGCAGCGCAGAGTACCTCCCGATGCAAAAGTACGAAAATATACGACATTGCCCTCCCTGTCTCCGATTTTTTAGCCGACGGCCGTGTGCCGTGCCGCGTTGGAATCAAGCAGCAGTTCGTAGTCGACGACGTCCAGCCAGCGGTCGAATTTCTGCCCTACCTGCTTGAAGTGCGATACACGGCGGAAGCCGAAGGTTTCGAAGAGCCTGCGGCTCGCCTCGTTTTCCGCGGTGATACAGGCGATCAATGCGTGGCATTCCATCGAGCGGCACGCATCGATGAGCCGCTGCACGAGCTGCCGGCCGATACCGAGTCCCGTGCTGTCGGGGGCGACGTAGACGGTCACCTCCATCGTCTGCCGGTAGGCTGCACGCTCCTTCCAGCGGTGGGCGTAGCAGAACCCTGCGATCTTGCCCTGCCGCTCGTAGATGAAATAAGGCCCTTCGGCCGTGAAGCGGGCCAGCCGCTGACGCATCTGTTCTTCGTCCAGCGGCTGCGTCTCGAAAGAGGAGACGCTGTGCAGCACGTAGTGGTTGGAGATCGCGGCGATAGCCGCGGCGTCCTCCTCTTTGGGTTTGCGTATCATACTTCGCGCGTGAGTTTCGGTTGAACCCGAAAAACCGTTTCAATCGAAGAAACCCTCTTCCTCCTCGGTATATCCCGACTGCTGCATCTGCTCCTCGCAGTCGTACTCCGTCACGCGTTCGGGACGGCGGAAGCGGTCCTGTTTGGAGATGCCGAGCGTCGGATTCTTGTAGACGCTCGAGAAGAAGTCGCCCACGATCGGCAGGGCCATGATGCTGCCTTCGCCGCCGTAGGTCGGGTGTACCGACTGGTCTTCACCGCCCACCCAAGCGCCCGCCACCAGCTTCGGGGCTACGCACATGAACCATGCGTCGCGGTTGCGCTGCGAGGTGCCGGTCTTGCCGCCCAGCTGGGCGTCGCCCAGATCGAACTGCCACTTCAGACGGCCGGCCGTTCCGCTCGTCACCACACTCTGCAACATTGTGAGCATCGTGTAGGCCGTGCGCTCCGAGATCGCATCCTGCGATTCGGGGATGAAGGTGGCGATCAGGTTGCCCTGCCGGTCTTCGATGCGCGTCACGAAGATCGGGTCGGTATGCACGCCGCCGTTGGCGAAGGTGGTGTAGGCGCTCGCCATCTCGAAGACGCTCGACTCGGAAGTTCCCAGACAGAGCGCATAGACCGGATCGATGAATGAGCGGATGCCCATGTTGTGGATGAAGTCGGCCACTGCTTCGGGCTGTTTGGCCTGTTTCATGATCCATGCCGAGTAGTTGTTGCGGCTGCGTGCCAGACCCCATTTCAGGGGGTGCATCTCACCGTCGTAGACCACCTTGCTCGCCTCTTTGGGCGACCACGGCGTGCCGTTGCTCGTGTCGATCGTTACCGGCAGGTTGGGCACCGGCGTGCAGGGCGTCAGCCCCAGATGGTCGATGGCGAAGGTGTAGACGAAGGGTTTGATCGTCGAGCCGATCTGCCGCTTGCCCTGCTTGGCCATGTCGTATTTGAAATAGCGGAAATTGGGACCGCCGACATAGGCTTTCACCCGTCCTGTCTGCGGCTCGATGGCCACGAATCCGGCGCGCATGATGCGTTTGTGGTGGAGGATCGAGTCGCGCGGCGAGAGGATCGTGTCGCGTTCGCCGCGGTAGGTGAAGACGCGCGTGGGGCACGGTGTGCGGAAGATCTTGTCGATTTCGGCTTCGCTGCGTCCCTCCTCCTTGAGGGCGCGGTAGCGGTCGGAGTAACGCATCGCCTGCCGCACGATCTTCTCGCGCTCTTCGGCCGACGTGTTCTGGAAGAGCACTTTGGTCGAGCGGTACTGGGCGTCCATCTTGGGCTGGATGACCGTGCGCAATTGTTTGAGCATCGCCTCTTCGGCGTATTGTTGCATCGTGGAGTTGATCGTGGTGTAGATTTTCAGACCGTCCTTATAAATGTTGTAGGGCGTGCCGTCGGCCTTGCGGTTTTTGTGACACCAGCCGTAGAGCGGATTGTTCTCGTACTCCTTGAGGGCCTGTTCGTAGTCCCACTCCGTGTAGTAGTTCCGACGCTTGGGCGGCTGGGCGTTCATCACCTGCCGCAGCATTTCGCGGAAGTAGGTCGCCTGTCCGTCGTTGTGCGAAACGGGGCGGTAGTTGAGCGTGATGGGCAGCGCCGAGAGCGAGTCGCGCTCCGCACGTGTGATGGCACCCGCCTCGGCCATGCGTGCCAGCACCAGATTGCGCCGTGCCATCGCACTGTCGTAGTTGCGTACCGGCGAGTAGCGGGTCGGAGCGTTGACCACGCCCACCAGCATGGCCGCCTCCTGCAGGTTGATCTGGTCGGGCGTTTTGTTGAAGAAGGTGTGCGCCGCCGACTTGATGCCGTAGGCGTTCGATCCATACTCCACGATGTTGAGGTACATCGCGGCGATCTCCTCCTTGGTGTAGTTGTATTCGAGTTTGAGCGCCGTGATCCACTCCTTGAATTTCGAGAGCACGAGCTTTCCCTTACGCACCAGCGTGCTCTGGCGGCGCACCGTGTCGCGCGGGAAGAGATTCTTGGCCAGCTGCTGCGTGATGGTCGAACCGCCGCCCGCCGAACGATTTTGCAGCAGGATCGTCTTCACCCCCACGCGCACGAGTGAGGGGATGTCGATGCCCGAATGCGAGTCGAAGCGGGCGTCTTCGGTGGCGATGAGCGCTGCGACGATCGGCGGCACTTCGCGGCCGTCGATCGCGGTTCGGGTCACCGAGTCCGAAGCGAACAGCTCTTCGTATTGCACGTAGGAACGATTCTGCACGAAGAAGGACCCCAGCACCTTGCCGTCCTCGGAGTAGATCTCCGTGGCGATATTGCTGCGGGGGTTCTCCAGCTCCTCGAACGAAGGGATGCGTCCGAACAATCCCAGCGCCGTCAGCACGAGCATTACCAGCAGCAGAGCGAAGGGGGTGAGGGCCGCATACCACAGCCATTTCACGTAGTTGGAGGCAGGTGCGCCTTGCGTCTTCTTTTTCACGTTGCGTCAGCGGTTTTTGTCAAGGGACAAAGGTACGAATTTTTAATTTATTTAACGGCATCGATTTTCAGGACTCCGTTTTCATCGGCTATTTTCAGGATGCGTCGGCCCGCTATCCCCCTGTCGATGAAATTTACCTCGTAGAGTCCGTCGCCCAGTGCGGCCACTGCCGTCACTTCCGATACGTCGCTCGGTCCGTCCTGTGCGTCTGTGCGGAAGAGCCATACCGCATACCCTTCGCCGTCGTATCCGTAGTTGTCGCTCAATTTCTTCAGCAGGCGGGCCGTGCAGCTCTTTTTCAGCAGCGGCTCGCAGTCCGTCGTCCCGAAGACGCAGCTTGCGTAGAAATCCTTTATGAAGCGAACGGCTTCGACCGAGTCCGTTTCGGACCGTTGCAGCGTTCTGTCGCTCGGCCGGCACTCCTGCGCCGATAAGGGGTGCAGTGCGTTTCCGGCTCCAAGTACGAATAACAGCAGGAGTACTTTTTTCATTTTCAGTCGGTTAAAACGGCAGTCCCAGTGAGGCCGACCACCACATGCCGCCTTTGCTCGGGGCGTAGAACGACAGGCGCAGCGTCGAGGTGGCCGACGCAGGCTGGCGGAAGACGTTGAAGTCGAAGAGGAGGTCTCCGCCGTAGGAGTGGATGCGCCGTGTCTCGGTGCCTCCTTTTCGGTAGTTGAAGGCGTCGAACTGTCCGTAGTCGGCACCCAGATTCAGCCGGATGCGCTTGAAGTAGAGCACCGACCCGATGCCGCCCTCGGGATACCAGACGGGCAGCTGGTAGTCGAGCGACGCAGCGAAATAGTTGCGGCTGTTGATGTCGTTCGAATCGAATCCGCGCGGGATGAGCCGCGCCGATTTGTAGGAGAGGAACGACTCGCCCGCAGGGTTTTTGAATCCGCCGATCGAGGTCTGATAGGTGGCGGCTACCGTCAGCGAGTTGTGTGCCGCGAATCCCGGCGTGTAGAGTTTGCCGTAGACCGAGACGAGGTCGCTGAAGTGGTCGTTGGTAGGATTCAACGCATAGTTGGCACTCAGCACGTAGCCGCGCGGCGTCACGAAGTCGCGGTGGGCGAGCTGTACGGAGCTGGAGTAGCCGATGCCGAAGGTGAGTTTGTGCAGTCCTTCGCGGTAGCCGATGTGCTGGAGGTTGGTGAAGCTGTGCGTCGTGTCGTCGTAGGTGAGTTTTCCGACGTTGGCCACCAGTCCGTTCGAGAAGTTCCATGCGGCCGCGAGACTCAGCATCCGGGTGCGGTAGCCGGCGGCGAAGACCAGCGGCAGCGTGGCGCCCGCCGAGAGCGAGTAGTATTTGTCGGGAATAGGCTGCGGCTGGAGCTGTCCTGCCGCATAGATCACCTGATTGCCGCCGTAGGTACCTCCCACCTCGAGTTCGACGCCCAGCCCGTTGTAACGCAGGCTGCCCTTGACGACCGACCCCTCGGCGTGGTTCCACGCGTAGGAGAGATAGCTCTCGGCCGACGAGAGGAGGTTCTGCGAGACGAGCGTTACGCCCAGCTGTACGTCGATGTCGTGTTCGTCGACGAGTTTGAAGGGGTTGACCGCCACGGGCATCCAGCTGTGCACCTTGAACAGGTGCAGCGGCTTCGAGTAGCGGCGCGCGCGGTGGCGTGAGGCCGACGCTGCGGAGTCGGCCGCCGTGAAACGTACCGTATCGAGGTTCGCAACGGGCCATTTGCGGCGCGGCGGGTTGACGATGTTGTGCGGCAGACGCGAGGGCCGCACGGGATGGAGCGTGTCGATCGGCTGCCGTGCGGCGTGGTAGCCCTCGGCGTCGTAGGTGGTCATCAGGACGTTGCCCGCGCCGTCGGCCGACGGTGAGAACGATCCATAGGTCGAGGTCGAGAGCCGGTATTCGCGTCCCGAAGAGAGATCGTAGCAGTGCACCTCGTCGCGTCCCGAAGCGATCGATCCGAAATAGAGCCGTCCGTCGCGGGCCGTCAGGTCGCTCAGTGTAACGTAGGCCCCTTCGGTCAGGTGCGCGGCCGTCCCGTCCGGTTCGATGCGGCCGAGCCACATCCCCGAGTCGTCGGTGGCCAGAAAATAGAGCCGTCCGGTGCGGTCGTCCCACGTCAGTCCGTGCAGTTCGGTCTGTGCCGGAGCTTCCCAGCGCTGCACGCCCGCCTCGCCCGTGACGGCGAAGCGCCCGTCGGGAGAGTATTCGACCCATGCCAGTCCCCGATCGGTCGGGGTGGGATAGAGTGCATTGCGTCGTCCGTGCACGACCTTGGGTTTGCCGCGGTCGAGGTCCATATAGCAGAGCTGCGAGTTGACCCGCTGCTCGAAGAGCTTCGAACGCCGGTACTCCGTCCACCAGACCCGCCCGTCGGCGTAGGCCGGTCGTGTCGAGACGCTGCCCGTGTAGGCGACGGCGCGTTCGCGTCCCGAGTCGGCGTCGATGGTGACGAAGCGTGTCGGGAGGTCGTAGTCGGTCTTGAGCGAGAGCACCCGCCGTGTGTCGAGCGCCAGCGGAAAGGCGTAGGTCGTATAGCTCTCCACGGGGGCTGCCGAGAGGTATCGCGACGAATTGCGCTGGGCCGGCAGGGCGTTCCAGTAGTAGTTCAACCCGTCGAAAGTCTCTGTGAAAAGTTTGCCCACGCCGGTCTTGTAGAATTTTTGCAGCGCGATCGACGTGGTGAAGATCATATAGGGGTTACGGACGCTGTACCACGCCACTTTGTCCCAGATGTTTTCGCGGTAGCGCATATCGGCGTAGGCGGCGATCTGGTAGCCCAGATGGTAGTGGTCGGGTACGTTGGTGCGGTACGAGCCGCAGAACCATTTATCGATATTGCGGCGGCTGCGGATGCCGTCGCCGATGGCGCGGTACTCCATCGTGAACGAGGGTTGCAGCGCACGGCCGAACGACGACATTTGCGTCTCCATCTGCACGGCGTCGCCTTCGATCAGCCAGATGGGAAGGAAGAGCAATCCCACGGTCGAACCCTGCTGTCCGAGGACGTAGCTCAGCCCCTTGATTACGCCGCGGTTGAGGTTGTTGTATTGTACGGCGTGACGGTATTCGTGCGCCACGAGCTGTTTGTACCACGGCATCGAGTAGCTGCCGATCGCGGGCGAGGTGAGGAATTCCACACGTTTGGGCAGCCACATCACCAGCCCGTTCGAACGGAAGTTCTCGGGATGCATGACGAAGGGAATCTTCAGCGGTCCGTGGCGGAACCCGTAACCGATCGAGGGACGTGCGGTTTCGATGAAATGAAGCGTGCGGCGGGCGATGGCGCTCGCCGTGTCGGGGAAGATGACCTGCACGTCGGGGGTGCGGATCGTCCGCCAATGCAGTGAGGCGGCGTCAGGCCCCCAGCTGTAATATTGCGCCCGTGCGAAGGAGGCGGTAAAAAGCAGTGCCGCCAGCAGCAGCGTATGTCGGAGTAGTCGGATCAATTGTTAATTCTTTAATTTTTCGTTTTTAATCGACGGTCATCCGTATGCACGGATGACCGTCAACTCCCCGCCTTCTTGCAGCCGTACCCCGCCTTGAGCAGGATCTCGACGATCCGGTCGCGGTGGTCGCCCTGAACGATGATCTCGCCCTCCTTGGCCGACCCGCCGACGCCGCAGCGCTGTTTGAGCATCCGCCCCAGCGCCTCCAAGTCGGCCGCCGTGCCGCGGAATCCCCGCACGAGCGTTACGACCTTGCCGGCGCGCTGCTTGCGGTCGAGCCATACGCGCAGCTCTTGCCGTGCGGGCGGCAGCGTGGGCTGCTCTTCGGCCTCGTCGGTCGCATATTGAAAATCGGGGTCGGTCGAATAGACCATTCCCAGCCGTGATTTCCAGTCGGAGGAGTCGTGTTTCATGGTAATCGTTTATCTTATAATCGTTCGTATCGTTCGGACGGAGTATATCGTTCGGTCGAAGACCTCGTTCGCCGCGCATGGCTGCTTCGCGGACGTTGACATTCCCTCCCCTCTGTCCCCGCCCCTTACCTTCGCTTCGCTCGGCTTCTGCTGCGGCGCCTCGGCATCCCGCAAGCGGGTGTGCTCGGTTGGCGACGCAGTTGACAAAGGATGGGGCTTTGTCTGTTCTACGTTTTCGTTTTTATACTTTTTTGCCGGAGACGTTTCTCTGCCGCCGAGCCGGACTTCGAAAAAGCGGCGGTCTCGTTGCATTCCGACCGGTGACCGTTCGCTGCCCTCGCTCTCCGCCTGTCGAAAACGGTTGCAAGATCATCCTGAATTTCCAATCCGAACGTCTTTTCGGGCGGTTTTGTTTTGTGCAAAAGTAATAAAATATTATCTTTGGCCACAGTATGAGCCGAAAATTCACAGATAAACTGGGCGGGTTGAATCCGTTCAGCTCCCGATGCAAGGAGTTACCGAAGGCGCTGCCTGTCCATTCGTCGCAACGGCTCGTGCGGGTTTTCGTCGAGGGGTACGAGGATGTCGCCTTCTGGAGGGGTGTTTTCGATCGTTTCATCAACCCGTATCTGCGTTTCGAAATCTCGGTTCCTTCGCGCGAGGATCTGCCCAAGGGCAAGAAGGTGCTGCTCGGAATGATCCCGCAGGCGTCGGACGAACTGCTGCTGTGCGTCGACTCCGATTTCGATTACCTGTTCAACAGCGCGACCGAACAGTCGCGCGAACTGCTGGCGTGCGACCATATGTTCCACACCTACGCCTACGCGACGGAAAACTACCTCTGCTATGCGCCGTCGCTGCATAACGTCTGCGTGCGTGCCACGAAGAACGATACGCGCATCTTCGATTTCGAGCGGTTTCTGGCCGACTATTCGCGCATCATCTACCCGCTCTTCGTCTGGTACGCCTACTCGGCGCAACAGGAGTCGGAACACATCTTCACACTGGCCGATTTCAAGGCGTCGGTGCGCCTCAATTTCCTTGAGATCGAGCACAACGGACTGAGGACTTTGGCATGGCTGCGCCGCAACGTCTCACGCCGCGATCAGACGCTTCGCGAACGCCATGCCGAGATGATCGAACCGATGCGCGCCTTCGCCGAAAAACTCTTCCGGCGGGGCGTGACGCCGGAGAACACCTATCTTTTCATGCACGGCCATACGCTGATGGACAATGTGGTGATCGTGCTGCTGAACACCGTCTGCGAAAAGCTGCGCGAACTGTCGATCGCCAAGATCACGGCCTCTTCGAAAAAAGGAGTGGCGCTCAAAAACGAGATGGCCAACTACACCAATTCGCTGCGGTCGATCCGCGACGTACTGCTCGACAACGAAAACTATACCGATTGCTTCCTCTTCCGCCGTTTGCAGTGCGATATCGAACGCTATCTGCTGGGTGCGCTGGGCGAGAAGCGGATGCGCGAAGTCTTCGGCGACCGTCTGATGGCGATCTGACGAGCTTTGAAATCATGCGGCGGGTCTGATCCTCAGAGCCGTCTCCGATCCTTGTTTTTCTTCTTTTTCAGTCGGTTGCCGCGCTGCGGCTCCCTGCGGTCTCTGTGAAAAAAGGCGGAAAAGTTTTGTAAAAAAAATATTTTTTTTATAACTTGTCTGCAACGGGCCGCTTTCCCGCTCTATGAGCAGCTGCTTACCGAAAGGCCCTCTGCATTGCCTCTTCGTCAACCTAAACCCGACAGCCATGAAAAAACCTCTTTCATCCTCCGGAATCTCCGTCTCCACCCTGACACCCTTCTTCCGGCTTGCCAAACGTCTGCTGCCTGCCGTTCTCTTTTTGACGATCCATCTGACGGCCGCTGCGCAGGATGATGCCGCCCGTCTTCATGCCGCCGCCGAGCGGGGCGATGCCGCTGCGCAATATTCGCTGGGCGACTCCTATTGTTGGGGCTTCTCCGGTGTGGCGAAAGATTGGGAGAAGGCGTTCTACTGGTACCAAAAATCGGCGCTTCAGGGTTTCGGGCAGGCGCAGTATATGCTGGGCTTTTGTTATTTTTTTGGAGAGGGAACGGCAGAAAACAAAGAACAGGGATTCCAATGGTTCCGCAAAGCAGCCCAGCAGGGCGATGCTCAGGCACAATACAAGACGGGCTGCTGTTATCAGAACGCCGACGGCACGGCACGCGATTTCGGCAAGGCACTCTACTGGTTCCGCAAATCCGCCGAGCAGAAATATGCAGAGGGACAACGCGCTTTGGGCGGCTGCTATGCACTGGGTATCGGGACAGCTGTCGACAAACCCAAAGCTTTCTACTACTATCGTCTGGCGGCCGAGCAGGGAAACAGCTATGCGAAAAAGTGGCTGGAAGAGAAGGAGATAACGGATCGGTTGAAACTTCGCTATGCGGGTGTCAACGTATTGCGGAATCCGAAAAATGCGACCGATATATATTACGCTGTCATTTCAGACGAAGGCCGGATCGGTGTTTGCGACCAGACCGGCAGGGAGATCGTTCCGACGAAATATACGTCCGTGACGTATACGGGCGATGAGTTCATCCTGAAAGCGGGCGACAAGGTCGGCGTGTGCGAAACTTCGGGACGGGAGGTCCTCGCTCCCGTGAAATATACGGATATCCTCGTAATGCCGCACTACTACCGCGTCATGATCGACGACCGGATCGGGGTGTGCTCCCTCTATACAGGCGAAGAGATCGTTCCGTGCAGCTATTTCGGACTTTTCCGGCTGCCCGATCCCGCCGGAGACGTCTATTTCGTAAAAGAGCGGATGGAAGCCGATTACATTCCCTTCAAACACCATCTCTACCCTTGCGACAAGTCGAAGGTTTTGACGGCGGAGCAGCGCAAACGGTGCCTGAGCGATATCGATTACGCCGGCACGATGGCCCAAGCGGCCTATGCGGAGGCGGAATTCATCTATGCGGAGCTGATTCGCTCCGACAAGAAGGATCAATATGCGAAATATCGGGAACATTGGTCGAAATACGATCCGAAGGACAATACTGCGGGTGCGGTGTATTGGTACAAACAGGCCTGCGAGCACGGCTGGGCGGAGGCATATATGCCTTATGCCCTCTTTTGTTTCGAGGAACGGGGCGGTGCCGAGGGCGGTATCGATGCGGCGAAAAAGTGGATCGAATCGGCGCAGAAAGCCGAGCCGAACAATTGGATCTCGCTGGCCAATGCCGGAGCGATCCGTCTGATCGACGACGACTCCTCGAACGACCTTGCGGGGCTGCTTCTGCTGCGTCGCATCGTGCTGGATCATCCCAAGGAGCGCTGGATTTCCAGAGTGTTGGGGCTGGCCTGCTACTACGGTATCGGTGTCGCGGAGGACAAGACGTTGGGGTTGGAATATCTCAAGTTGCACATGAATGCCGAAGCCCGCCTGTTCGACCACGATGCTACGGGATACTATTTCATCGCAAATGCGATTTATCACGGTATCGGCGGCTATCGTGCGGATCCCGCGTTCGTCAGAGCCGACTTCGCAAAACAGGGCGATGCCGAAGCGGCCATGAAGAAGATGAACGACTGTGTGAATCGTACGAATAAACAGTATCTCTCGGCGAAAAAGTTCTCGAAAAACGACGTGGAGCTTACCGACGCCTATGAGGTTTACAGGGAATCGATGTCCGATGCCTATATCGACTTTATAATGAGCCAGTAGTGTCGGCTGACGTCCGGCGCCGAATTAAAAATGAAAGCAAAATGTTTGAACGAATCGGTTGCAGAATGAAAAGGGGCTTGCTGCTCGTGGCTGCCTGCGCAGTTGCAGGGAGTGCGTGTGCGCAGAACCTTTTTACCTATCAGTTGTCCTGCGTTCCCGCCGCTGCGCTGGGCAGCGGCACGAACGGATATACGCTGTGTTCGCCGGCGCCGGCGCCGATGGTGAGCATTGCCACGAGCGGACTCTGTTCGATCAACGGGCGTATTCTCCAAGGAAGCCTGACCTCGCAGCCGCTTGCCGACGGCATTGCGGTGCGGGTCGATTACCCCGGCGGAAATATCGTTGTCTATCAGAATACGCTGACCCTGACCGACTTCTGTGCCAAAAGGCAGGAGTCCTACCTGATTTCGAATGTGCAGAGTTCCTTCCTCAATACCGGTCAGAACAACGGTACGAACGTCGGTGCGCCGCAGGGTCTTTCGAGGCGTGTCTGCTCTTTCTGCGGCGGTATAGGCCGAGTGCACTCCTCCGACGGGATGTCTCTCGGATTGGGAAATAAATGGTGCGCGGAGTGCGGCTGCTTGGTAAACGCGAACCATGTTCATTTGGGACGTATCTGCCCCTCCTGCATGGGAAAGGGATATATCGAATCTTCATCCTATTGACAATGGCGGCAGCAGATCGGGGCTTTGGGGAATCCTGCCGGTCGGTGTCGCCCGATGGGGCGAAGGAGCTGCGTTTTCGCGACATCTTCGAGTGGCGTATGAATGCCTACTCGGCGCATTTTGCGCTTCACGCCGGAGATACTACCGTCGATTTCGGTGCCTTGATGGTGTTCGGATGGGGAAATTACACCTGCTGGAGCGAGGATTCGCGCTATTTTGCCACTCCGGTGCTGAGCGGGGGACTGTCGGTTTTTGTATACGATACGCAGCAGGCTGTCTGTTGTATCCTGTCGTCCGATTTCAGCCATTTCAGATGCGAGCTTCGTGCGGGGCGGTTGTTCATTACGGGCGAAAACGGCGGGACGTTCGAGCTGCGGCAGTTGCCGTGGAGACCGTTTGCCGGAGCGGACGCAGTGCCGATACCGAATGCGGAGCGATTGCCGGAGGAACAGCCTCGGCTTGGAAGAGGTCGGGCGTCTGCGGTGCTCCAAGCGGCGTGTATCGGGGCGGCCGTCCTTTTTCCGCTGCTGCTGTTGTGGTTCGTTCTCTCGGATACGGGGCAATCTTTGTCGGAGCACTTGGATTTGAAAGGGGGACTTTACCGCCGGCTTTACGACCGCGAGGCGGAGCCGCCTTTCGACCGTGCGGAGTTCGAGGCGTGGGAGACGGTCGTCTCGTTCGATCGTTCGTTCAGTGTCGACATGCCTTCGCTGCTGCTGGAGAGAGCGGCTGCTGCGGGTGCGCTATTCGCTTTCTCGGCCGGAAGTGTCGAGGTGCGGGTCGATCGGATCGATTTTCTCAAGGATCCGGTTCTGAGCGGGCTGAACATCGACGAGTTGAACGAGTATGTGGATTTCATCCAGCGCGATTTGATAGCGGCCAGCGGCGGCTATTCGGCTGAAACGCGGGAGGAGGCGACGGTGAATGGCCTCAGGGGTGTGATTTTCAGTTATCGAACGGGTATCGATTCCGACGAGCGAGGATGGGTGAGCGGTTATTTCGCTGAAGGGCGCTTCTTCTATCGGATTTGTGCCTCGACCCCCTATCCGCTGCTCGATGGTGCGAAGTGCGAGCGGATCGTTAGATCGTTTCGCCTTTATCGATCCTTATGACGCTTTGCGGTTCATCTACTTAGGCCCTGCACGTAAAAATGCAGGGCTTTGCCGGTTTACAGCAGCGGCGCGAAGAGCCGTGCGATCCGGTCGCCCAGCCGATGGCGCACCGAGCGGCGGCGCCATGCTTCGGGATCGATCGGGGTGCAGGACGTCAGATCTTCGTCAAAGCGGCGGATGGCCTGTTCCACCGTTGCGGGGTCGAGCAGCAGGGCCGTCGCCTCGGTGTTGTACTCCAGACTGCGGTAGTCGAAATTGGCCGTGCCGACCGAGGCGACGCGCTGGTCGGCGATGAGCCGTTTGGCATGGAGGAATCCTCCTCGGAAGCGGAAGATTTCGACGCCGGCGCCGAGCAGCTCGCTCAGGTAGGCGTCCGTTGCGCGGCGTGCGAGCCATACGTCGCTGCGTGCGGGCAGCATCACCAGCACGCGGCATCCGCGCCGCACGGCCCGCAGCAGTGCTTCGTAGAGCGTGGGCGGCGGCAGGAAGTAGGGCGACGAGATGCGCAGCGTGTGCCGCGCCTCCTCGATGAGCTGCGCGAAGAGGTCGGTCAGTGTCGCGCGCGAGCGATCTTCGCGCGTCCATGCGATCTGGAGCGGGGAATGGGGCAGGTCGTCCGGCCCTGCGGCTGCATAGCGCTCCTCCGGCAGCACTTCACCTCCTTCGAGCGCCCAGTCGGCGGCGAAGAGCCGTTGCAGGTCGTCGACGGCCTCGCCTTCGATACGCAGGTGTTCGTCGCGCCAACGTCCCAATGCGTCGCCGTCGAGGTAGCGTTCGGCGATGTTGATGCCGCCCACGAATCCCACGCGGCCGTCGATGACGGCGATCTTGGAGTGGTTGCGCCGGTTGGTGCGCGGGGAGAACCACGGGAATCGCAGCGGTGCGTAGGCCCGAACGCCGATTCCGGCCCGCCGAAGCCGCCGCACGAACCGCTCGGTGAGTTTCCATGAGCCGACGGCGTCGTAGAGCAGGCGGACCTCCACGCCGGCGCGTGCTTTGCGGATCAGGATGTCGCCGATGGCGTGGCCGATCCGGTCGTCGGCGAAGATATAATAGGAGAGGTGGATGTAGCGGCGTGCGTTCTGCAACGCGGCGATCAGCGACGCAAAGGCTTCGCCGCCGTCGTGAAGCTGCTCCACGCGGTTGCGGTAGCGGATGCGCGTCGAGCAGCCGTACCACAGCATCCGTTCGATACCGGCCGGCGGCTGACTGTCGGTAGGGGGTACGTCCCGCACAGGTTTGCGGTATCCCGCCAGCAGGTAGAACACGCTGCCGCCGATCGGCAGGAGCACGATGGCCAGCAGCCATGCGATCGCTACGACGGGCGTCTGCTTCTGTCGCAGAACGGCGGCCGAGGCGGGGATTGCCAGCAGAAGATATGCGATGAGAAAAAGATACATGATCCGGGTCGATTTTTAATTCGCGGCATACTCTGTGCCAAAAAAAGATTTGGAAATTAGGAAATTACTTTTTATCTTTGTCTACGAAACAAAATATGGGGTTCTGATCGCAAGATTGGAATTCTTATTTTTTTGTTGTATTGAAAAAACTTTAAAATAGAAATAAGTATGGCAAAGGAGATTATTTATCTGACGGCTGAGGGTTATAAAAAACTCAAAGACGATCTCGACCGGATGCGGTCGGTCGAGCGCCCGGCGATCTCGGCAGCCATTGCCGAAGCGCGCGACAAAGGCGATTTGTCGGAGAATGCGGAGTACGACGCTGCGCGTGAAGCGCAGGGGTTGCTCGAAATGCGGATCGCCAAACTGGAGGCGACGATCGCCAATGCGCGCGTCATCGACGAGTCGAAGATAGACAAGAGCAAGGTGCAGATTCTTTCGCGGGTGACCCTGCTGAATCACACCAACGGGAAGCAGATGTGCTACACGATCGTCTCGGAGAACGAGGCCAACCTGCGCGAAGGCAAGCTCGCTATCGGCACGCCCATCGCCAAAGCCCTGCTGGGCAAGAAGAAGGGCGATCGGGTGGACGTGGCGGTTCCCGCCGGCACGATCCATTTCGAGATTTTGGATATTTCGATCTGACGCTGCGGTTTTTCCGCCTTCTGCGAGGCCGTCCTTCGGGGCGGCCTCGTTGTTTTGTGCCGTCGCCATGCGCCGTATCACGGCTGCGACGCACTCCGTGGCAGTTCCGTAGCCGCTTCGGCCGAGAGTCGTTGCGCAGCGATACCGCACGGCCGGAGTTCTCCGCGCTGCAAGCGGATGCAGCGATTCGGCTGAGACGGGGTGCGGCATTGTTTCCATCGTTTGAACGTTTGTCCGGCCGTGTGCCGGGGTTGCATCGGAAAGGCGGATGCGGCTTCGATTCTCGCCTGCGGGCGGCTTCTCACCGTGACGAGCGTCCCGCCGTGCGTCATAGGTTCCGCTCGATGAAGTGGATCATCCGCCGGCGGATCTGCCGCGTGTAGTCGGGCTGCATCGAGTGGTTCTGGTCGGGGTAGATCATCAGGTCGAACTCCTTGCCGGCGTCGGTCAGCGCGCGGATCATCTCCACCGTGTTTTGGAAATGGACGTTGTCGTCGGCCGTGCCGTGGATCAACAGCAGCCGCGTGCGGTCGTCGCGCAGCAGGGGTGCCAGCAGCAGGGGCGCATTCTCGTTATATCCGGCGGGGTTCTCCTGTGGCAGACCGTTGAACAGCTCGCTGTAGATGGTGTCGTAATAACGCCACGAGGTGACGGGCGCCACGGCGATGGCCGCCTTGAAAAGCCCGTCGCCCTTGCAGGCGCACGAGAGTGCCATGAAACCGCCGTACGACCAGCCGTAGATACCGATGCGTGCGGCGTCGATCCACGGCTGCGCGGCCATGTAGCGGGCCGTCGACAGCTGATCTTCGACTTCGAAGCGTCCCAGCTGTCCGTAGGTGCTCTTCTTGAACGTTTCGCCGCGATAACCCGTGCCGCGGCCGTCGGTGGCCACTACCACGTAACCCTTTTGCGCCAGTACATCCTCCCACACGAGTTTCCAGCGGTTCTGCACCGTCTGCGAACCGGGTCCCGAATACTGCGTCAGCAGACAGGGATAACGGCGCGCGGGGTCGAATCCGGCGGGACGGACGATGTAGCCGCTGAGCGTGTCGCCGCGTTCGGTGGCGAAGGAGAAGAACTCCTTGCGCGGCAGGCGGATGCTGTCCGCCAGACGGCGCAGGGCGGCGTTATCGGCCACGGTACGTACCGTGCGGCCGCGTGCGTCGCAAATCTCCACCCGTCCCGGGTCGTCGGCCGACGAGAAGGTCGAGATGTAGTAGCGCATTCCGGCGCTCGGGGCGATCGTGTAGAATCCCTTATCGGGCGTGAGCAATCGTTTGTGCCGTCCTTTGTAATCGACGGCGTAGAGGTTGCGTTCGAGCGGCGAGCGTTCGGTCGAGGTATAGTAGACCGCACGATCGTCGGCACCGACGATGCCGGTCACCTCCCACCGGCCTTCGGTGAGCGCCCGCAGCGGCTTGCCCGGTTCGCCGAGGTAGAGGTGCATCCAGCCCGTCGCGCTCTCCTGAACAACGAGGAAGCGTTCGCCGCCGTCGATCCAGCGGAACGAACGGTCGGTTTCGTGGGCCACGTAGCGGGGCGAATGCTCGCGGTAGACCTCCTGCTGCTGCGCCTGCGGTGTGTCGAGCGACTCGGCTGGCAGCCGGCGGAAGACGATCTGCTGCTGGCGGCGGTCGCGGGTTTCGTACCACAATTCCCCGCGCGGCGTCCAGCCGATGCGGGGGATGTATTGCGTGGTGTCGGTGCCGGTGTCGACCTTCGTCGTATGGCCTGTTTCGAGGTCGAAGACGTGCAGCGTCACCACCGAGTTCGGATCGCCCGCCTTGGGATATTTGAAGTCGTAGGCGCGGTTGTAGAGTGTGCTGTCGTAACGCATCATCTCCATCAGCGGTACGCGCGACTCGTCGAAACGCAGGTAGGCGACGCGCTTCGAGTCGGGCGATACGGCGAAGGCGCGCGTGAAGCCGAACTCCTCTTCGTAGACCCAGTCGGTCGTGCCGTTGATCGTCTCGTTCCAGCGGCCGTCGCGGGTGATACGGCGCGTGCCCTGCCGCTCGATGTTGTAGACATAGAGGTCGTTGCGGCTCGAAAAGACGATGTTGCGGCCGTCGGGTGTGAAGGCGGCGTCGCGCGGCGAGGGGATGCCGAGCAGAATCTCGCGCAGGTGTAGGCCGTCGTAGTAGAGGTAGCGGGTGGTGAACGAATGGCGGTAGATCGGCTCGGTGCCGTCGGCCACGAGTACGCCGCCGTCGGAGGCGATCGCATAGTCGGCGATCTTCAGGCTGCGTGCACCGGCCGCGCACCATGCGCCGGTGGCGCGGTCGAGCGAGTCGACGGCGACGGCACCTTCCTCGGCCGAGGGCAGCATCGGCACGCCCGCGTCATCGACGGCGTAGCGGTGGCGGATGATATTTCCGTCGCGGAGGACGGTGTAGTGTTCGCCGTCGGCCATAGGGCGGATGCCCGCCAACTGCGCCGGACGGAAGCGCCCGTCGGCGATGTCGTCGTAATCGAACGCCTGCGCGGCGGCCGTCGAGCAGGCCAGCAGCGCTGCAAAAAGGATCGGTATTTTCGAAATTCGCATATCAAATCCTCGCTTCGGAGGTCTCGTTTCTGTTTTGTCCGGTGTCGCTGTGGGAGTCTCGCGGTCGGACCGTCGATTTGAAAACGGCGAACGCTTGCCGTTATTGTTCGCGCAGCAGGCCGTCGATCGCCTCGGTGATCGTGCGGTCGCTCTCGGCGGGGGTATAGCCGCGGAAGGCGTGGCGCACGCGCCGCTTCGCATCGAGCAGCAGGAAGACGGGTACCGTGCCGTCGGGCAGGTAGGCCTTTACCGTCTCGTCCGTTCCGGCCAGCAGCGGATAGCTGATCTCCTTTTGGCGCACATAGGCGCCGATCGAGTGGAGCGGCGTGCCCCACGTTTCGATCGCGACCACGCCGACATCGGAGGGGGCGTAGCGTGTTCCGAGCGAATTGAGCATCGGAATGGCGGTTTGGCAGGGGAGGCAGCCCACGCCCGTGAATTGGATGAGCAGCACGCGGCTGCGCAGGTCGCCGAGCGACACGGCCGTCGAATCGGCGCCGACGAGCGTCCAGTCGGGCGCCTGCCGGCCCACGATGTCGAAGGGGCGGGGTGCGCCTTTGCGCTGCCGGTATTTGCGCTGCGTGTAGTCGGCGGGGTAGTGCTCTTCAGGTCGCAGCGGCGCTTGCGGCTCGTAGTCGATGCGCACGTCGAAGACCGAGTCGACGGTGGTCTGGTGCGTCTGTTCACGCCGCAGTTTATAGGGCATTCGCTTACGGTCGAACAGGATTTCGTAGGCAGAATGATGCTCTTCGGGGAAGTATTCGCGTGACGGGCGGTTGTAGTAGGACCGGCCGTAAAATTCGACGGAAGTGTCGAGATCGATGTCGAGCCGCAGACGGTAACCCTCGCCGCAGGGTTCGAACTCGGTGCGGTGCGGATCGGAGGTGGTGAGCACGTAGCGCAGGATGGCCTCCGCCCGGCAGAAAAAGGTGCTGGCGGTCAGTCGGTAGGGAGCGCGGGGAATCGAGAAGTCGTCGAGGACCACCTCTCGACGGTCGTGGTCGACCTCGATGCGATACGTCCCATCGTAAATCTCGTCGCAGCGGGTCGTGTCGTTGCCGTCGTGGTAGGAGAGGTAGCTGTGACGCAGCGTCGTATCGGCGCGGTTGCGCTGCTCGACATAGTAGCGCAGGTAACGCCGGGGAATCGTGTCACCCGGGGAATAACTCTCCGAGATTTCCCGGTAGGCGACCCGTTCGATGCGTTCGAGCTGCGAAAGCGCCTTTTGCAGATAGGCCGACTGATCCGTCCGGCAGCCTGTGCCGAGCAGCAGCGTCAGTGCGAGCAGATGACCGATTCGTTTCATAGGTTCAAGGGTTTGGGTGTGTTTGTCGAACCATTTCGATAAGCCGAGCGCAGAGCCGAACAAAGTTCGGACTATGCCGAGGCGAGAAATGGACGAAAGAAATTCAACGGTTTCCGCGGCGCGGCGGTTTCCCGTTTCAGATATCGTCCACGTCGAAGTCGTAGCCCAAGCGTTTGCCCGTGACGAACTTCGAGTTGTCCATCTTGGTGTTGAACTGATCGACCGTCACGCGTTTCGAATCGTCGTAGGGAGGCGTCAGCAGATCGAAGCCGAGCGAGTAGGCGATCGCCGTTTCGAGAATCCCCACGAGCGCCTCGCGCGTAATGGTGGCGCGGCCGAAGGCGATCGGGCGCATCGAGGTCTGGCGTTTCCCCTCGACGAAATAACACCGTTCGCGGTTGATGAAGATGCGGCCGATCAGATAGCCTTCGTCGGCGTTGCGGTTGAACTTGAACGAGTCTGACAGGAAGTTGTAGATGTTGATCATCCCGCAGTAGGAGTTGTCGCGGTCGGCCTGCACGTAGGGACTCTGCCAGACGAGGTGGTTGGCGTCGAATTCGAAGATATCGGTGTGCATCTGGAAGATCAGCAGGTCGCTGGCTACCTGAAACTGCGTTTCGAACTTGCCGCGGTCGCGGTATTCGATCCGCACGCGGCGGTCGATGCGGCCGTCGAGGTCGTCGTCCCACTCCGACGACATTTCGAACAGGATGTCTTTCAGTTCGTTGAACGTGGCGAATGTGTTGTCGAAAACCTGCTGTTTGAGGCTCGATTTGCGAACGATGGTCTCAAGGATTTTCGCTCGTAGCGGTGAAGGGTCCATTTTTATTTACAATTATCGATTAACAAGTATCGGTTCGGCGAATCGGTGCGTTTTGCGTCGGACTCCGCCTACTGGATGCGCAGGGTTTGACCGGTGCGCAGCACGGCGTCTTTCTTGAGCTTGTTGAGTTTGCGCAGCGACTTCTCGCGCAGCGCGTAGCTCTGGGCCACCGAGGTGACGGTCTCGCCCTCGGTGACGATGTGATGGCGGGCGTTGCCCTCCCAGCGTTTCTGCTTGCGGTCGATGTAGATCGGTTCGCCGCGCACGGGCTGCACCTTGCCTTTCAGGTCGTTGAACTTGCGCAGGTTGCCCGCCGAGACGCAGAAGATGCCGGCCAGCGACTCGAAGGTGTCGCCCTGCTTGGCGATGACGTAGTTCACACCGTTGGTGACGTAGATGTTGTACCCCTTGTAGGCGTTGATGGTCACGCGGAAGTTATCGGGGTCGACCCTCTCTTCGCTCACGGGCGAGAGCGGGTTCACGCTGCTTTCGGCTTCGAATCCCTCCACGGCCTGCTCGGCGCGCGAACGGCTGCGGGCGGCGTAGAGTTCTTCGCCCTGCGGACGGTCGAGCAGGTAGAGCTGGCACTCCTCGATGATACGGCAGAGCCGCTGCGCATAATCGGGGGCCGTGGCGTATCCGGCGGCCTTCAGTCCCCGTGCCCAGCTGTGATAGTCGTCGGCCGGGTAGACGAAGAGCGAGTCGTAACGCGGCTGTGCGTCCAGAAAACGGGCATGGTCTTCATACGACGCTTCGACCGAGCCGTAGGCACGGAAGCATTCACCGCGGGCGTCGTCGTCGTGGAAGACGCGCTGTCCCGTCCAGTCGCGCTTGCACTTGATTCCGAAGTGGTTGTTCGACGAACGCGACAGCGGGCTGTTGCCGCAGTCGGATTCCAGTATGCCCTGCGCCAGCGTGATGCTGGCCGGAATGCCGTAACGCTCCATGTGCGCCACGGCGATGGATTTGTAGCGGTCGACGTACTCCTCACGGGTCTGACGCGTCTGTGCACCGACGGCGCTGCACCCTAAAAGGAATAAAAACGCGACGAGTATTGATTTTCTCAAAATTTATCGTTACATTTGTGTATAGTGTAACAAAGATAGCGATTTCTTTCGAGAATTACAACTAATAAAATGAAAGTTATGTTTACGGAAAATGCGAACAGGATCTTCAATCGTGTGATCGACGATTACCACCGTTTCGACGATGTGGACCATCCGGTCGAAAACCCTTTCGATGAGGGTTCGCTCGACCATCTGCTCTATATGAAGAATTGGGTGGATACGGTACAGTGGCATTTGGAGGATATCATCCGCGATCCGCAGATCGATCCCGTCGAGGCGCTCAAGATCAAACGCCGCATCGACAAGTCGAACCAAGTGCGCACCGATATGGTGGAGTACATCGACTCCTATCTGCTGGACAAATACAAGGCGATCGTGCCGCAGCCCGAGGCCCGGCTCAATACCGAGACGCCGGCATGGGCCATCGACCGGTTGTCGATCCTTGCGCTGAAGATCTATCATATGCAGCAGGAGGTGCTGCGTCAGGACGTGGACGAGGCGCACCGCGCCGCCTGTCGCAAGAAGCTCGACGTACTGCTTTCGCAGCAGGTCGACCTGTCGGGCGCCATCGAGGAGCTGATCGAGGACATCGAGGCGGGCCGCAAGTACATGAAGACGTATAAACAGATGAAGATGTACAACGATCCGGCATTGAATCCGGTGCTCTATGGCGCTAAGAAGTAAACAGTTGCCGCGACATATTCTGGTAATTCGCAATTCGGCGATGGGCGATGTGGCGATGCTGCCGCACGCCCTTCGCGCCTTGCGGGATGCCTATCCCGACGTTCGTGTCACAGTGCTCACGCGGCCGCTGTTCAAACCCTTCTTTGCGGGACTGGATGTCGATTTTCTGGAGGCCGACTACGGCGGTCGTCACAAGGGGCTGCGCGGTTTGCTGCGCCTTGCCGGCGAAGCTCGGGAGCGGGGTATCGACGCTGTGGCCGATGTCCACGGCGTGCTGCGTTCGCGCATCGTCGGCCTGTTGCTCCGGCTGCGGGGAATGCCGACGGCGCTGATCGACAAGGGGCGCATCGAGAAGTGGTTCCGGCTGGGGTGTACGAATCCGGCTGCTGCACCGCTCAAGCATACTGTCGTGCGCTATTGCGACGTGCTGCGCCGTCTGGGCTTTGTGTTCGACGATCCGCAGCCTGCGGCGAAGCCGGTACGGCCGACTCCTTTCGGAGAGAAAAAGGGCGTATGGATCGGCTTCGCGCCCTTTTCGGCGCAGACGGGCAAAACCTATCCCGAGGATCTGGCGGCCGAGGCGGTCGCAGGGCTGAGCACCCGCTACGATCGGGTCTTCATCCATAGCGGCGGAGGCGACGAAGCGGCGTTCGCGGAGCGTATGGAGCGCGAACATCCCAATGTTACGGCGCTCTGGGGCCGCGTGCGGTTTGCCGGCGAGCTGGATTTGATCGCCAATCTCGACTGCGTCGTTTCGATGGACTCGCTGGTGATGCATATGGCTTCGCTGGTAGCTACGCCTGTGGTTTCGGTGTGGGGCGCTACGCATCCCGCGCTGGGTTTTCTGGGGTACGGCTGTGCGACGGAGGGGGTGGTGCAGCTCGATCTGCCGTGCCGTCCCTGCTCGGTCTATGGACAGCGTCCCTGCAAGTTCGGCGATTACCGCTGTATGCGTATTGCGCCGCAGGTCATTCTGGATCGGGTGGCGGCCGTGGTTGCCGAGACCCGCAGTGAAAAATAAAACCGGAGGCCGTAAGGCTCCGGTTTCGCGTTGAAAAAAGGAGGAGTGCCGTTCGATGGGCGCTCCTCCTTCTTTTTTAATATTTCACCTTGATCCACGGAGCCTTCTCCGCGAGATAGTTCTTGACCGTGATGGGCACGTCGGTGCACATATAGTCGCAGCCCAGATAGGCGCCGAGCATGAAATCCTCGACCGACTGGCCGGGCCACAGACTGACGATCAGTCCCTCCTTGTGCGCTTTTTTCACGGCTTTGCGGCTCGTGCCGTCCATCGTAGCTCCCATACGCTTGATGCCCATTGCTTTGCAGAGATCGATCGTCTCGTCGTTGCAGGGCTTCGAGGTGATGAGCAGCAGGTCGACGCCCGGGTGCTTGGCTTGCAGATAGCGCAGACCGCGGTAGTCGCCCGAGGTGAAGACGAAGGTGGCATCGGCCGGTTTGATGGCCATCACCGCATCGTAGAGCTTGTCGCAGTAGGCGTGGAGCCGTTCTTCGGGATAGAGCGCTTCGGGTTTGGTCTTCATCTCGAACTCGACGTAGAGGCCCTCTTTGCCTTTGAGGAATTCGAGCAGTTCGTCGAGGAACATCATCTTGTTGCCTTGCTTGGTCACGAGTTGGCGGATTTCGGCTTCGCTCTTCTCTTCGACCGTTCCCGTTCCGTTGGTGGTACGTTCGAGCGAACTGTCGTGGGTGATGACCATTGCTCCGTCTGCGGTCATACGGATGTCGGTTTCGAATCCGCGGTAGCCGGCGTCGTAGCTGGCCTGAAAGGCCGAAAGGGTGTTTTCATCGTGTTCCATGCGTCCGCCGCGGTGCGAGAAGAGACGGATCTCCTGCTCCTGTGCCGAAGCATCGAGCGTTACGGCCATGCAGGCGGCCAGTGCCATCAAACGAATCGTTTTCATCGAATTTGAATTTAGGTTATGTAATTTCTCGAATTTCATGGATGATCGTTCGCCCGTGACGGCGGGAATCTCCCTTTTCGGGAATACCGTGTGCATAGAGCGACGAACAAAAGTAGCGTTTTTTTTCGGTTTTACAAACACCTACATCCGATTTCTTTCGAATCACTTTCATTTCCTTCCGCCCGGTGCGCCTCCCGTTTACGGGGAGACGAAAACCGGAGCCTTTCGGAGGCTCCGGTCGTGTGTCGGACGGAGGAACGTGTCCGGTCAGTATTTCACCTTGATATAGGGGGCGTTCTCCGCCAGCCAGTTCTTGACGCGGATGGGTACGTCGGTGCACATCAGGTCGCAGCCCAAATAGGCGCCGAGCATGAAATCCTCGACCGACTGGCCGGGCCAGAGGATGACGACCAGCCCCTCTTTGTGGGCGCGCTTGACGGCCTTGCGGCTGGTGCCGTCCATCGTGCAGCTCAGGCGCTTGATTCCTACGGCTTTGCTGAAGTCGATGGTCTCGTCGCAGCAGGGTTTGCCCGAGATGAGCATCAGCTCGGCGTCGGGATGGTTCATCTGCATGTAGCGCAGCGCGCGGTAGTCGCTCGACGTGAAGACGAACTGCGCATCGGCCGGTTCGACCGCCTTCACCATCCGGTAGAGTTTGTCGCAGTATTCGGCCAGCCGCTCCTCGGGGTAGAGCACCGCGGGGTGGGTCTTCATCTCGAACTCGACGTAGAGACCCTGCTTCCCCTTGAGGAATTCGAGCAGTTCGTCGAGAAAGAGCAGCTTGTTGCCCTGCTTGGTCGAGAGCCGGCGGATTTCGGCTTCGCTCTTCTCTTCGACCGTTCCCGTTCCGTTGGTGGTACGTTCGAGCGAACTGTCGTGGGTGATGACCATTGCTCCGTCTGCGGTCATACGGATGTCGGTTTCGAATCCGCGGTAGCCGGCGTCGTAGCTGGCCTGAAAGGCCGAAAGGGTGTTTTCATCGTGTTCCATGCGTCCGCCGCGGTGCGAGAAGAGACGGATCTCCTGCTCCTGTGCCGAAGCATCGAACGTTACGGCCATGCAGGCGGCCAGTGCCATCCATCGAATCGTGTTCATTTTATAAGGAATTAAGGTTTGTCGTACAGGGGCGGATGCCGGAATTTCAACGATCCGCTTTCCGCCGTTTGCGCGCCCACTCCATGACGTTGGCCGGCGCACGGTGGTGTTGCAGTTCGCTCCGCATGAAATCCATATAGGGTTCTACGTGACTGAAAAAGCGCTGGTAGCCTTTGCAGAGGTAGTTCAACCCCGCTTCGCCTTCGCGTGTGCGTTCGAAACGGTTGCGCGGACATTCGCCGTTGCAGGCGAACAGGTAGCGGCAGCGGCGGCACTGTGTGGGCAGCGCCCGCAGCTTGGCGTCGCCGAAGGCCATCTGGCGCGGACCGCGCATCAGCTCCGTGAGGGGTGTTTCGAGAATGTTTCCGAGCCGGTATTCAGGGAAGACGAAATGGTCGCAGGCGTAGAGGTCGCCGTTGAACTCCAACGCTCCCGCATGGCCGCAGCTCTTCGACAGCGAGCAGACGCCCGGCGCCTGTCCCACCCAGTTGGCCAGCGTGGCGTCGAACAGCTGCACGAAGATGCGGCCCACGTCGTTTTTGATCCATTCATCGAAGAGCGCGCAGGTGAAGCGTCCCCACTGTTCGGGCGTGACCGAAAAGTCGGCCAGCAGCGCGCCGGCGTCGGCCACCGAGGCGAGCTGCCGGCCGTCGTCGTGCGGGAGAATCCGCTCCACGACGGGCGTGAATTGCAGAAACCGGCAGCCGATCGAGCGGAAGAAACGGTAAAATCCCACGGGGTCGTCGGCGTTATGACGGTTGACGACCGCCAGCGCGTTCCACTCCACGCCGTGCTTTTGCAGCAGCTCCACGCCTCGCATCACCGCCTCGAACGTTGGGCCTCCCTGCCGATCGCGGCGGTAGAGGTCGTGCGCCTCGGGCGGTCCGTCGAGCGAGATGCCCACCAGCCAGCCGTTTTCGCGGAAGAATTCGCACCACGCATCGTCCAAGAGCGTGCCGTTGGTCTGGATGCTGTTGTCGATCTGCCGTCCGCCGGCGTAACGCCGTTGCAGTTCGATCACGCGGCGATAAAAATCGCGCGAGCGCAGCAGCGTCTCGCCGCCGTGCCATGCGAAGGGGACCGAGTCGCCCGCCTGCGCCGCGATGTAGTCGCGGATGAAACGTTCGAGCAGCTCGTCGCTCATCGTCTGTGCAGACGCGTCGGGGTAGAGATTGCTCTTTTCGAGATAGTAGCAATAGGTGCACCGCAGGTTGCAGCGTGCACCCGCCGGCTTGGCCATCACGTAGAACGGCCGCACATATTGCTGATAAGAGAGTATTTCGTCCATAATGGTAAAACTCCGTTAGTAAATGGTGCCGACGTATCGCAAAAGCCCCTCCTTACCTAAGGAGGGGTTTGGGCGGTCGGCCTGCATCCGCGCAACGGTCGTTCGCGGATGCTGCTGCAAGCCCTTCGCGTGCGGGTCGGCCCGCCGGTCAGGCTTCCGGTATCTCCATCTTGAAGAGCGGGTTCTCCGGTTCGGTGTGCGACGCACGGATGAACTCCCACATCTTCGCTACGATCTCGGGGTGGTCGGCCGCCACGTCGTGTTCTTCCAGCAGGTCGCGGCGCACGTCGTAGAGTTCGAGTTGCGTATTTCCCTCTTTGACCTTGCGCAGCAGACCTTTCCAGTCGCCCCAGCGCACAGCGACCCAGCCCTTGCCGCCGGGGAACTCCCAGTAGAGGTAATCGTGTTCCTTCTGCCGCTGCTCCTTGCCGCAGATCGTCGGCCAGAGCGAAATGCCGTCCGTTGCGGGGGTCTCGACCCCTGCGATGTCGCACAGCGTGGGCATCACGTCGGGGAAGTAGCCGATATGTTCGTTCACGTGCGGCCGCTCGATGCGGTCGCCCCACGCCACGATGAAGGGCATACGGATGCCGCCTTCGCGCAGCGACGATTTGCCCCAGCCCTTGCCGCTGCGGAACGGATGCGCGCTCTGGAACCACTCGGTCGAGGAGCAGGAGTTCGACGCCGGGCCGTTGTCGCTCGTCACGACGATGATCGTATTGTCCCAGATACCCAGCCGCTTCAACTCGGCCACCAGTCCGCCGACCTGCCGGTCGAAGTAGGTAATCATCGCGGCATAGGTAGCGTGCGGCCAGCGCGAGGGGAAGTAGCCCTTGCCTTCGATCGGTGCTTCGTCGCCGAACTTCTCGACGTAGTACTGCACCATCTCGTCGGGGGCCTGCATCGGACTGTGCGGAATGGGCGTCGTCCACATCAGGAAGAAGGGCTGCTCGCGGTTCTCTTCGACGAAGCGCAGCACGCGGTCGTACATTGCATCGGGGCTGTACGTGTTCTGCGTATATTTGTCGTAGCTGTGCGGGTCGCGTGGATCGGCGCCCTCGTCGAGCGGCGTGCCCGGGGGCAGGAGCTGATTGTCGAGGTAGACGCGGTGGTCGTTTTCCCACAGGAACGGCGGGTAGTAACAGTGCGCCTGCCGCTGGCAGATGCACCCGAAATATGTATCGAAGCCCATCTTGTTGGGCGTGCTCTCAGTGGCCGGTCCGCCGATGCCCCACTTGCCGATCATCGCCGTGCGGTAACCGCCCTGCTGCATCACCGAGCCGAGCGTCGGCGTGCCGGCGCGCAGCGGGGCCTGACCTTCGAGCGTCGAGTCGCGCAGCATCGCTTCGTGGTTCCATACCTCGCCGCGCTGGGTCATCTCGTCGTTGGCGCGGATCTGCGCATGTCCCGTGTGCATTCCCGTCAGCAGGCCGCAGCGGGCGGGCGACGAGAGCGGTGCCGCCGAATAGATGTTCGTGAAGCGGATGCCGCGTGCAGCCAGCGAATCGATGTTCGGCGTCTCGATGCGTGTCTGGCCGTAACAGCCGAAATCGCCGTAGCCGGCGTCGTCCATCAAAATAAAGATTACGTTGGGTTTGCGTTCGGGTGTCTTGTCGCAAGAGACAGCCGTGAGCACGGGGACGGATGCGGCACCCAAAACGAGTGCGCGGGATAGGGTTGAGGTTTTCATTTTCCGGTTTCTTTTTCAGAAAGTTTTCGGTGGATTATTTGCTTTTCGTTTGCAAATGTAGTTTTTTTTGCACAAAAAGGCAATGTCGGATTTTTGAAAACTTATAATTTTTTTACCGACCGGCAGACGATCAGCGACGGCGGCAGATGTCGTTGATTCATCTCGCTTTTTTCGCCTGCGATTTCCCGCAGCAGCATCTCCATCGCCTGCGCGCCGATCTCGTCGCTGGGTTGGCCGACGCGGGTGACGGCGGGGTCGAGGTAGTCGAGGTAGTCGTAATTATCGAACGAGACGAGCGATATGTCGTCGGGGACACGCAGTTTCATCTCGCGCACGGCGCGGAGCGCACCCAGCAGGATCGTGTTGCTCAGGGCGAAGATGGCCGTCGGCCGCTGTCGAGCGTGCAGCGCCCGCAAGGTCTGTTCATACCCGTTGCGAATCGAGAATCCGTCGCCCACGACGCGGGCGAATGGCCCCAGCCCGTTTTCGTCGAGCGCCTGCCGGTACCCCCGCACACGGTCGGCCGAGGGGATCGAGTGGCGCACGCCCTGAATGCAGAGAATCCGCCGGTGACCGCGGTCGATGAGGTGCTGTGTCGCCTCGCGGCCGCCCCGAAGATTGTCGGTCACGACATAGGGTAGCGAGGTCTTCGCGAAATGACGGTCGATGCAGACGACCGGCGTCTGGCGCGCCGTCGTCTCGAGAAACGAAGGGTCGTCGCCCGCCGGAGCGATCAGAATGCCGTCCACCTTGCGCGAGAGGAGCGAACGGATGCCCTCGCGTTCGTTGTGCTCGTCCTCCGACGTATCGATCAGGATCACCTTGTAACCTTTCGTTCGCGCTTCGTGGACGATGATGCTGGCGATATGGGCGAAATAGGGGTTGTCGATGCTGGGGATCAGCAGACCGAGCGTATCGGTACGGCTGGTGCGCAGTCCTTTGGCCAGCAGACTGGGCGTATAGTTGCAGCGTTCGGCTTCGTGTGAAATGAGGGCGACGGTCTTCTCGCTGATACGGTATTTGGCGGCTTGCCCGCTCAGTACGCGGGAAACGGTCGAAACCGAAAAGCGGGTGCGCTGCGCGATGCTGATAAGGGTCTCTTTGGACATAAGCAGGGGCTATTTTGAGACAAAGTTAGAAAAATATGTGAAAAACAGTGCTTTGATTTTGTTTTTTTACTTTTCATTTTTACTTTTGCAGGACTTGCACAAACGTTTGCGTTGAGGCTGGATGCGTGTTTTGCGATAAAATCACTGCGGAATTATTGTGCGGGAACGCCGTCCGGCGGCGAACGATTGCCGGCGGTACAACGTTTGACCCCGAGACTTTACTAACTAATTGATTTATTCGATCTATGGGAAAAATAGTGGTGATCGGCAGCGCCAATACCGATTTGGTGGTGAGGACCGACCGGATGCCTTTGCCGGGCGAGACGATTCTCGGCGGCCGTTTTATGATGGCCGGCGGCGGCAAGGGGGCCAATCAGGCCGTTGCGGCTTCGCGGCTGGGCGGCGAGGTGACCTTCGTGGCGCGTGTGGGGAACGATCTGTTCGGTGAGCAGGCGCTTGCGGGGTATCGCGCCGAACGGATGGACGTGCGCCATGTGCTGTGCGATGAGGCGGCGCCGACGGGTGTTGCGCTCATCTGCGTCGATGCGGCGGCCGAGAACTCGATCGTCGTGGCTCCGGGCGCCAACGAGCGGTTGTCGCCGAAAGATGTCGACTGCGCCGAAGCCGCGATCGCGGCGGCGGATTTCGTCGTCTTGCAGCTGGAGATCCCGCTGCCTACGGTCGTCTATGCCGCCGAGGTGGCTGCGCGGCACGGCGTGCGGGTGATTCTCAATCCCGCTCCTGCGGCGGCGATCCCCGACGAGCTGCTGCGGCAGTGCTATCTGCTTACGCCCAATCGCAGCGAGTGCGCCATGCTCGCAGGAATGCCCGTCGTCGATGCGGGCGATGCCGAACGGGCTGCCGATGCATTGCTGGCGCGCGGCGCGCAGCATGTCGTGGTGACGCTCGGCGGCGAGGGATCGCTCGTCAAAGGAGCGGAGTATTGCGAACGGGTGGCGGCTCGGCGGGTCGAGGCGGTCGATACGACGGCTGCCGGCGATACCTTCAACGGTGCGCTGGCGGTCGCTCTCTCCGAAGGACGATCGCTCTCGGAGGCGGTACATTTCGCCACGGCGGCTTCATCGATCGCCGTCACGCGCATGGGCGCCCAGAATTCCGTGCCGACGCGTGCGGAGGTCGATGCGCTGATGATCGAAGTCTGACGGCCGACAGCCGGAGAATCGGCGGCATCCCTGTGAGGATGCCGCTGTTTTTTATCGCACATAACGACAGTCGGCATTGCTGACCTGCGGCCTGCTTGATAATCGTCTTTGTTATCCGGTACTGACAATCAATGAACATCATCCTGAGGAGGATGCGTCGCACATCCGACATGAAGATCGGCTGCTTGGAAATGGCGGCCGGCAAAGAACGACAGTCGCGGACAAAATGAAAGGCGGTGGATTGCCGCGTCGCCGCAAGCGGCTCCTCGCAATGACGCAGAGTGGTCGATTCCCACGCTTCACTGCGTTTCGCTCGGAATGACAATAGAGTGTCATCCGATGCGGCACCGGTTTCTTTTGTCATCCTGAGGAGCACCGCCGGTGCGACGTGAGGATCGGGCGCTTGGAAATGGCGGTGAATAAAAAGGAAAGCGGTCGATTGCCGCGTCGCCGCAAGCGGCTCCTCGCAATGACGCAGAGCGGTGGATTCCCACGCTTCGTTTCACTGCGCTCGGAAAGACAGTTCAACCGTACTCCGCTCCTGAATTGCGGCGGCTTTTCCTCGCGACGGCGCTGAAGAGGCGCGGCGAATCGCTTTCTCGTCCCATGCGCAAAAGGCGCAAACCTTCCTGTTTCGGGCCGAAAACGGTTGCGGACAGGCCGTCTGCGGTCTGAATCTGCGATATTTTACGGCCAAAGGCGATAAGTTTGGAATATTTCCTTTAACTTTGTCCGAACGTAACTCAACAATCAGGTTAGTAAACTATTATTATTTTTACCATTTTTAGCAAGACATGGGAATGAATTCGATTCACGTGGTATTTGCCGAGGAAGATCATGCAAAATACGCCGACGAGATCTGTCGGCTGATCTACGAATCGGCATTGCAGCGTGGCACCGGCATCGCCAAGCGTTCGCCGGAGTACATTGCCTCCAAGATCAAGGGAGGCAAGGCCGTGGTTGCCCTCGACGGCGACAGGCTCGTCGGATTTAGCTACATCGAGTGCTGGGAGCACGGCGATTACGTAGCGACTTCAGGTCTGATCGTGAGCCCCGAATACCGCCATATGGGATTGGCGGCGAGGATCAAGGAGAAGACCTTCGAGCTTGCCCGACGACGATTCCCGTATGCTAAGATATTCAGTATCACCACCTCGCTTCCGGTTATGAAACTCAATTCTCGGATGGGATACGTGCCCGTAACCTTCTCGGAGCTGCCCGACGACGAGACCTTCTGGAAGGGGTGCGAAGGGTGTTGCAACTACGACATCCTGCAACGCAACAATCGCCGCATGTGTCTCTGTACAGGGATGCTCTTCGACCCGAAGAAACCCCGTAAAGACCACTCGCGGCTGGCGCCCTACCGGATGGCGCTGCGGAACTGGCTGAAAAAGGTCTTCAGTCTGAAAACCAATTGATCGTCGAATAATTAAAAACGAAATACCATGAAAAAGGAAAAAGTCGTACTGGCGTTCAGCGGAGGTCTCGATACCTCGTTTTGTGTGAAATACCTCTCCGAGGAGAAGGGCTACGAGGTGCATACCGCCATCGCCAACACGGGCGGTTTCTCGCCTGCCGAATTGGAGACCATCGAGCAGAAAGCCTGCAAACTGGGCGCTGCGAGCCACGCCACGCTCGACATCGAACAGGAATATTACGAGAAGAGCATCCGCTATATGGTTTTCGGCAACATCCTGCGTAACGGAACCTATCCGATTTCGGTCAGTTCGGAGCGTATTTTCCAAGCCATCGCCATCATCGAGTATGCCAAGAAGATCGGCGCCGACTATGTGGCGCACGGTTCGACGGGCGCCGGCAACGATCAGGTGCGTTTCGACCTGACGTTCCAGATTCTGGCCCCTGAAATCGGCATCATCACCCCCACGCGCGACCTGACGCTCACGCGCGAGTACGAGATCGACTACCTCAAAAAGCACGGTTACGAGGCCGACTTCAAGAAGATGGAGTACTCGATCAACAAGGGACTGTGGGGCACGTCGATCGGCGGCAAGGAGACCCTCCACTCGGAGCAGACGCTGCCCGAGGAGGCTTATCCGTCGCAGGTGACGGCCCGCGGTGAAGAGACGTTGAAGATCGCCTTCGAGAAGGGTGAGATCGCCGCTGTCAACGGAAAACCCTACACCGACAAGGTCGAGGCGATCCGCGCCGTCGAGGCGATCGGATCGAAATACGGCATCGGCCGCGATATGCATATCGGCGACACGATCATCGGCATCAAGGGCCGCGTGGGCTTCGAGGCCGCTGCACCGATGCTCATCATCGCGGCGCACAAGATGCTCGAAAAACATACGCTCACCAAGTGGCAGATTTATTGGAAGGAGCAGCTCTCGACGTGGTACGGGATGTTCCTCCACGAGGCGCAGTACCTCGAACCCGTGATGCGCGACATCGAGCGGTTCCTCGACCACTCGCAGGAAAACGTGACGGGCGAGGTGGAGCTGACGCTGCGGCCTTACAGCTATACGCTCGTGGGCGTCGATTCTCCGTTCGATCTGATGAAGACCGACTTCGGCGAGTACGGCGAGATCAACAAGGCGTGGACGGCCGACGACGTGAAGGGCTTCACGAAGATTCTGGGCAACCAGATGAAGATCTATTACAACGTGCAGGAGCGCAATAACAAGGCGAAGAAATGAGGGTCGGCGTCATCGGCGGAGCGGGTTACACGGCCGGCGAACTGCTGCGGCTGCTGGTGAATCATCCGGCTGCCGAGATCGCCTTCGTGCACAGTGTCAGCAACGCAGGCAACGCCCTTGGCGACGTGCACGGCGGTCTGTACGGCGAAACCGACCTGCGTTTCGCGTCGGAGTACGATCTGGAGGCGATCGACGTGCTGTTCCTCTGTTCGGCGCACGGCCAGAGCCGCGAGTTTCTCGCAGCGAATGCGGTGCCCGAAGGGTTGCGGATCGTCGATCTGGCGCAGGATTTCCGCGACGAGTCGGAGGGCTTCGTCTACGGACTGCCCGAACTCAACCGCGACCGCATCCGCGCGGCGCGGCGCGTGGCCAACCCGGGCTGCTTCGCCACGGCGATCCAGCTGGCGCTGCTGCCGCTGGCCCGGGCGGGGCTGCTGCGGCAGGAGGTGCACGTGACGGCCGTCACGGGTTCGACGGGCGCGGGGGTGAAACCTTCGGCCACGACCCATTTCAGCTGGCGGACGGACAACATCTCGGTCTATAAGGCCTTCACGCACCAGCACCTCTTGGAGATCGGCCGCACGCTCGGTGCGATGCAGGGAGGTGCGGCGCCCGAAATCAACTTCGTGCCGATGCGCGGCGACTTCGCGCGCGGCATTCTGGCCAGCGTCTACACCGACTGCGACCTCACGCAGGAGGAGGCCGAGCAGCTGTACCGCGATTTTTATGCGGGAGCGGCTTTCACTTTCGTGGCCGACCGGCCGATCGACCTCAAGCAGGTGGTCAATACCAACAAGGCGTTGGTGCAGGTAGCCAAATACGGCCGCAAGCTGCATATCGTCTCGGCGATCGACAATCTGCTCAAGGGGGCTTCGGGACAGGCCGTGCAGAACATGAACCTGCTCTTCGGGCTTGACGAACGCGAAGGGCTGCGGCTCAAGGCGAGCGCTTTCTGACGCTTTGTGTCAGGAGTTAAACATTAAGAATTGAAAATTAAACGGGGCGGCAACCGTTGTTTGCAGTCCGTTAGGACGGCTCTCGGAGCCGCGCGGGCCGCAGCCTCCGGCGGCGAAGGCCCGCCCGAATGGGCGCCCCTCCGCAGGCTGCGGCCCGACATCGTCGGGGCGGTGTCCTGAGGAGGTCGTTGCGGCCGCCGACGGAGAACTCCGTTGTATTATAATTCTTAATTTTTAATTCTTACATTTTTAATTTCGCAAGAAGATGGAACTATTTGATGTTTATTCCTTATATCCGGTCGAGCCGGTACGCGGTAGCGGCAGCTATGTCTACGATGCCGCCGGCACGGAGTATCTCGACCTCTACGGCGGCCATGCCGTGATCTCGATCGGCCATGCGCATCCGCGCTACGTGCAGGCGATCTCGGAGCAGGCTGCACGGCTGGGGTTCTACTCCAATTCGGTGGAGAACTCGCTGCAACGTACGCTGGCCGAGCGGCTGGGAGCGTTGTCGGGCTACGACGACTACCGTTTGTTTTTGTGTAACTCGGGCGCCGAAGCCAACGAGAATGCCCTGAAGCTGGCGTCGTTCCATACGGGACGGGCTAAGGTGCTGGCTTTCGGCGGGGCCTTTCACGGCCGCACGTCGGGCGCCGTCGAGGTGACCGACAACCCCGCGATCCGTTCGCCCTTCAACGCCACGACCAACGTGGAGTTCGTGCCGTTGAACGACATCGAGGCGGTCGAGCGCCGGCTGGCTTCGCGCGAGTTCGCCGCCGTGATCGTCGAAGGCATTCAGGGCGTGGCGGGGATCCGCTGCCCCGAGGAGGAGTTCCTGCGCGCGCTGCGCGAAGCGACCGAACGCACGGGAACGGTGCTGATTCTCGACGAGATCCAATCGGGCTACGGCCGCACGGGGCGCTTCTTCGCCCACCAGTGGGCCGGTATCCGTCCCGATCTGATTACCACGGCCAAGGGGATGGGCAACGGCTTCCCGATCGGCGGCGTGCTCGTCGCGCCGCACTTCGAGGCCCGCAAGGGGATGCTGGGCACGACTTTCGGCGGCAACCATCTGGCCTGCGCGGCAGCGATTGCCGTGGCCGACACGATCGCGGCCGAGGGGTTGGTCGAGAACGCCCGCCGCGTGGGCGACCGCCTGCTCGAACGTTTGCGCGCGATGCCTGCGCTGCACGACGTGCGCGGCCGCGGGCTGATGATCGGCTTCGACGTCGAGGGGTCGGCGGCGGAGCTGCGGCGCCGGCTGGTCTTCGAGCAGCATGTCTTCACGGGCGGTGCGGGGGCGCACACCGTGCGGCTGCTGCCGGCACTGGGACTGAGCGAGGCGCAGGCCGACGAGTTCGTGGTGCGGCTGACGGCCTTGTTGGAAGATTTTCATTAAAAACAGATACGACCATGCGGAAATTTACCTGCGTCGCCGATATCGGCGATCTCGAAGCGGCCGTGGCCGAAGCGCTCGAAGTGAAGCGCAATCGATTTGCCTACCAGCAGCTGGGGCGCGACAAGACCCTGCTGATGATCTTCTTCAACTCCAGCCTGCGCACGCGGCTGTCGACGCAGAAGGCGGCGATGAATCTGGGGATGAACGTCATGGTACTCGACGTGAATCAGGGCGCTTGGAAGCTCGAAACCGAGCGCGGCGTGGTGATGGACGGCGACAAGGCCGAACATCTGTTGGAGGCGATTCCCGTGATGGGTTCCTACTGCGACGTGATCGGCGTGCGCTCGTTCGCCCGTTTTCAGGACAAGGCGGAGGATTACGAGGAGCGTGTGCTCGAGCAGTTCATCCGCCACTCGGGTCGTCCGGTCTTCTCGATGGAGGCCGCTACGCGCCATCCGTTGCAGAGTTTCGCCGATCTGATAACGATCGAGGAGCACAAGCGCACGGCGCGTCCCAAGGTCGTCATGACGTGGGCGCCGCATCCCAATGCGCTGCCGCAGGCCGTGCCCAACTCGTTCGCCGAGTGGATGAACGCTGCGGGCTACGACTTCGTGATCGCCCATCCCGAGGGGTACGAGCTGGATCCGAAGTTCGTGGGCGCCGCCCGTGTGGAGTACGACCAGCGCCGCGCGCTCGAAGGGGCCGATTTCGTCTACGCCAAGAACTGGGCGGCCTACACCGATCCCAATTATGGAAAAGTGCTGAGCCGCGACCGTGACTGGACGGTCGATGCGGAGAAGATGGCGCTGACGAACGACGCCTTCTTCATGCACTGCCTGCCCGTGCGCCGCAATATGATCGTCACGGACGACGTGATCGAATCGCCGCGCAGTCTGGTGATTCCCGAGGCGGCCAACCGCGAGATTTCGGCCCAAGTGGTGCTCAAACGGCTGCTGGAAAGTCTGGAGTAAGTATGGAACGGATTACGGTAGTCAAGATCGGCGGCAACGTCATCGATTCGCCCGAGGCGACGGCGCATTTCGTGGAGGCGTTCGCGGCGCTCGAAGGGCCGAAAATACTCATTCACGGCGGCGGGAAGCTCGCGACGCGGCTCGCCGCGCAGCTGGGTATCGAGAGCCGCATGGTCGACGGGCGGCGTATCACCGACCGCGAGACGCTCGACGTGGTGACGATGGTCTACGCCGGGCGTGTCAACAAACAGCTTGTCGCGGCGTTGTCCGCCGCCGGCTGCCGCGCCATCGGACTGTCGGGCGCCGACGGTGATGCGATCACCTCGGTGCGGCGCGCGGCCGGAGCCGTCGACTACGGCTATGTGGGCGATATCGCCGAGGACGGCGTGAATGTCGGTCTGCTGCGCTCGCTCTTGGAGGCGGGGCTGACGCCCGTATTCTGCGCCATCACCTGCGACGGGCGGGGGACGCTGCTCAACACGAATGCCGACAGCGTGGCGTCGGCCGTGGCGGTCGCCGCTTCGCGCATCGCACCGACGCAGCTCGTCTTCTGCTTTGAAAAGCCCGGCGTGCTGCGCGACGTGGCCGACGACGGGAGTGTCATCGCCGAGATCACCCCCGACTCCTTCGCCGCACTGCGTGCCGAAGGGGCGATCAGCGCGGGAATGCTGCCCAAGATCGACGGTGCGTTTCGCGCCATCGAGGGCGGGGTGGAGAGCGTGGTTATCAAACGAGCCGACGGGTTGTTGCAGTCGGGCGGCACAACGATTCGGCGCGGATGAAGGAGCTGAAGCAATTGCAGACCGATGCGGTCGCGCTGCTCGAACGGCTCGTGGCGACACCTTCGGTGTCGCGCGACGAGGCGTGTACGGCCGATCTGCTGGCCGAGCATCTTGCATCGCACGGCATTGCCGCCGAGCGGCTGCACAACAATATCTATGCGCGCGCGACGCATTTCGACGCCGCGAAGCCCACGCTGCTCTTGAACTCGCACCACGATACGGTGCGTCCCTCGGCGACGTGGACGCGCGACCCCTTCACGCCGACGTGGGAGGAGGGGCGGCTCTACGGACTGGGTGCCAACGACGCCGGCGGATCGGTGGCGGCGCTCACGGCGGCATTCCGTTACTATTACGACATCGAACTGCCTTTCAACCTGCTGTTGGCCCTGTCGGGCGAGGAGGAGTGCATGGGCGAGCACGGTACACGGGCGCTGTTGTCCGTGCTGGGACCGGTCGATATGGCACTCGTGGGCGAGCCTACGCAGATGCGGGCGGCCGTCGGCGAACGCGGACTGCTGGTGCTCGACTGCACGGCGCACGGCCGCGCCGGACATGCCGCGCGCGACGAGGGGATCAACGCCCTCTACATCGCCTGCGACGACATCGCAAGAGTGCGCCGGTACCGCTTCGAACGCGAGTCTTCGTTGCTGGGGCCGATCCGTATGACGGCCACGCAGATCGAGGCGGGGACGCAGCACAACGTCGTGCCGGCCGAATGCCGCTTCGTGGTGGACGTGCGCACGACCGATGCCTATACGAACGAGGAGACGGTCGAGATCGTGCGTCGTCTTTTGCGCTCGGAGGTCACCCCGCGCTCGACGCGCATCCGCGCCTCGGTCCTTGCACCCGACCATTCGATGGTCGGGGCCGCTGCGGCGCTCGGCATCGAGTGCTTCGTCTCGCCCACCACGTCGGATATGGCGCTCATGCCTTTCCCTTCGCTCAAGATGGGGGTGGGCGATTCGGCCCGTTCGCATACGGCCGACGAATACGTACTGCGCTCGGAGGTCGAGCAGGGCGTCGAAGGATATATACGTTACATTGCCGAACTGGCGAAAAGATACTGACAATGGCAAAATTATGGGATAAAGGGTTCGAACCCGACGAGATGATCGAACGGTTTACCGTGGGCGACGACCGGCAGTTGGATATGCGGCTGGCGAAGTACGACGTCGAAGGATCGATGGCGCATATTCGGATGCTGGAGCATATCGGACTGTTGACGGCCGACGAACTGAAGATCCTGCTGGCGGGGCTGGCGCAGATCCGCAGCGAGATCGAGGCCGGATGCTTCGAGATCGAGGAGGGGACGGAGGACGTGCACTCGCAGGTCGAGCTGCTGCTCACGCGGCGGTTGGGCGAGGTGGGCAAGAAGATTCACGCCGGCCGTTCGCGCAACGATCAGGTGCTGGTCGATCTGAAACTCTTTCTGCGCGACGAGCTGCGGCAGACGGCGCACCGCGTGCGCACGCTCTTCGACCGTTTGCAGGAGCTGAGCGAGTGCTATCGCGAGGTATTGATGCCCGGCTATACGCATCTTCAGGTGGCGATGCCTTCGTCGTTCGGCCTGTGGTTCGGGGCATACGCCGAGACGCTCGTGGACGATATGCAGCTGCTGGCGGCAGCCTACGCCATTGCCGATCAGAATCCGCTGGGTTCGGCGGCGGGGTACGGCTCGTCGTTTCCGCTGGATCGGACGATGACCACGCAGCTGCTGGGCTTTGCCGATCTGAACTACAACGTCGTAGCGGCGCAGATGAGCCGCGGCAAGAGCGAGCGGGCCGCAGCGATGGCCATCGCCGCCGTGGCTGCGACGCTGGGGCGTTTTGCGATGGACGTCTGTCTGTTCATGAGCCAGAACTTCGGGTTCGTGTCGTTTCCCGACTCTCTGACCACCGGATCGAGCATCATGCCCCACAAGAAGAATCCCGACGTCTTCGAGATCATGCGCGGCAAGTGCAACCGCCTGCAATCGGTTCCCAACGAGATCGCACTGCTGACGACCAATCTGCCGCTGGGCTATCACCGCGATCTGCAACTGCTCAAAGATATTCTCTTTCCGGCGACTGCAACGCTCGGCGACTGCCTCGCGATGTGCGACTTCATGCTGCAACATATCCGCGTGCGGGAAAATATCCTCGACGAAACGCGGTACGACTACCTCTTTACCGTCGAGGACGTCAACCGGCTCGTCGTGCAGGGCGTGCCGTTCCGCGAGGCCTACCGCCGCGTGGGCGAGCAGGTGCAGGCGGGGACCTATCGTCCCACGCGCGAGGTGCACCACACCCACGAGGGGAGCATCGGCAACCTCTGCAACGACCGTATCCGCGCCAAAATGGAGCGTGTGATGGCGCGGTTCGAATGATTTAGCATGTGGCTCCGGCAGAGGTCGGGCTTACGGAATCTTTTATTGGAACGCAGGATGGAAAAACGAATCGCGCCCGATCGGATTACGACGCTCGAGGCGGACGAAATCTTCGTCTTCGGCAGCAATCTGCAAGGTTGGCACGGCGGCGGAGCCGCCCGGCTGGCGCATACGGCTTTCGGAGCCGAGTGGGGCGTCGGAGCAGGGCCTGCGGGCCGCTCGTATGCCATTCCGACGATGCAGGGCGGTGTGGAGACGATCCGTCCCTATGTCGATGCATTTGTGGAGTACGCCCGCGAACGGTGCGAACTCGTGTTTCTGGTGACGGAGATCGGATGCGGCATCGCGGGATTTACCCCGCGGCAGATCGCGCCGCTTTTCCGCGAGGCGCTCACGCTGCCGAACGTAAGACTGCCGCGGCGTTTTCTGGAGGCGCTGGAAACAGACTCCTTCTGACGTATTCCCCAAGGATCGCAGCCTGCGTCGGCGGGTCTCTGCGAATGGACGGTGGCAACTCTCCGCGCCGTGCGGGACGTGCAGAGGGGAAGGATCGAAACGACTCTTATATTATACCTTATAAATGGATCGAAACGGGAATCTCCTGTAACTTGCCCTGTGTCAGGTCGCGGTATTGATTGGGCGTGATGCCCGTCTTCTTCTTGAAGGCGATGTTGAAGTGCGAAGGGTATTCGAATCCGCTTTCGAAGGCGATCTCCTGACAGGTGAGCGCCGAATTGGTCAGCAGCTCCTTACTTCTATTGATTTTCAGCTCCAGCAGGTATTGCGCCGGCGCGAATCCGACGTATTGCCGGAAGAGCCGGCGGAAACGCGAGTAGCTCATCCCGATGCGTGCGGCGACCTCCTGACAGGAGAGGTCCCGGTTGAAATTGTCCTGCATGATGATCTTCGCCTCGTTGAGCTGCGAGGCGACCTGCATATCTTCGAGCGCAGTCTGCATGTGTTCGGCGTAAGCGAATCCCAGCAGCAGGTTGACGATGCCGGCCAGAATCTGCTGGAAGCCGCTGCCCTGCTCCTGTGCAGTCTTCAGCGCCAGCTTGTAGAGGTTGATGATCTCTTCGTGATAGCCGACATTGAAAAGCGGACGGTGCGGATCGAGAAATTTCGCGCTGACCTTGCGGTCGATATCGGGACCGGTGAAGCCGATCCAGTACTCGTGCCAGCCCGTTTTGGGCGAGGGCCGGTAGCTGTGCCATTCGCCGGGAAAGAGGAGGATGAATTTACCCCCCCCCTCGAAGGCGATCTCTTTTTGCGAAGCCGATACGAACTGCCCGTCGCCGCGCGAGATGTAGATCAGCTGATACTCGTTGAGCATCCGTCCCTTTTCGACCGAAAAGAGGTAGCGGACCGGATGATTCGAAGGCGGGTAGGAGGTCTGCGGTTCGATAATCTGGTAGCCGGTCGTAGTGACAACGACTCCCCAACGGTTGTCCTGTTCGTTGGCGAACAGATACTTGATGTGAGCAGAGGTTTCCATCTGAAGGGCGGGTTTTCATTATTTGCAAAGGTAAAGGTAGTATAAATTTTACTTTTTGCTTTATTGGGGAAACGGTTTGTATAATCTTTAAATCAAAAATAAAAATCGAGAGGCTTCTATCCGCGCTACTTTTGCATTACGACAAAATCGAAAAAAGTTATACGGTTTATGAATTCCAACGTAAAAATCGGTCTTTTCGGAACAGGACTCGATACCTATTGGGGCCAGTTCGACGGCCTGCTCGATGAATTGAAGGGCTATCAGTCCCGGATTCGCTGCCAAATAGAGCGGAGCACCGGAGCGCAGGTGGTGGACGCCGGTATGGTGGACAGCCCCGCCCGTGCCCTCGAAGCGGCCTCGCTGCTGGCCAAGGAGCAGGTCGAGCTGGTCTTTCTCTATATGGCTACCTATTGCCTTTCGTCGACGATTCTGCCCATCGTGCAGCGGTTGAACTGTCCGGTGGTGGTGCTGAATCTTCAGCCGACGCCGGCCATCGATTACGAGCGGCTCAACGGGCTGGGAGATCGCGGCAAGATGACGGGGATGTGGCTGGCCAACTGTCAGGCCTGCTCGGCGCCGGAGATCGCCAGCGTGCTGGCACGCAGCGATCGGCGGTGCGCCTTCGTGACGGGGTATCTCGACGATCCGGTCGCTTGGCGGCAGATCGGCGAGTGGATCGCCGCCGCGGGCGTCTATGCCGGTATGCGGAGCAACCGGCTCGGCGTGCTGGGACATTATTACGGAGGGATGCTCGACGTATATACCGATCTGACACGTCAATCGGCCGTCTTCGGAACGCATGTGGAACTGCTCGAAATGTGCGAACTGCACGCCCTGCGCGAGCGGGTGACCGATGCGGAGGTCGCGGCCAAGATCGAAGAGTTCCGCACGGCCTTCGAGGTGTCGAGCGAGTGCGAGCAGGCGGAGCTGGAGCGTGCCGCACGGACTTCCGTGGCGCTCGACCGTCTGGTTGCGGCGCACGATCTGGGAGCGATGGCCTACTATTACGAGGGTGCTCAGGGAAATGACTACGAACGGATCGTCACCTCGGTGATCGCCGGAAATACGCTGCTCACCGGACGGGGCGTTCCCGTGGCGGGCGAGTGCGAGGTGAAGAACGCACAGGCGATGAAGATTCTCTCGCTGCTGGGTGCGGGCGGCTCCTTCTCGGAGTTCTATGCGCTGGATTTCGACGACGATATCGTGATGCTGGGCCACGACGGCCCCGCCCATTTCGCCATTGCCGAAGGGGCGGTCGGACTGGTGCCGCTGCCGCTTTACCACGGCAAGCCCGGCAAGGGGCTGTCGATCCAGATGAGCGTCAAGCACGGTCCCGTGACGCTGCTTTCGGTCTGCGAAGGCCGCGACGGTGTCTATCTGCTGATGGCCGAAGGCGAGTCGGTGGAAGGCCCGACGCTCCGTATCGGCAATACCAACAGCCGCTACCGCTTCGCCTGCGGTGCGCGCCGCTTCATCGAGGAGTGGAGCATGGCCGGTCCGTCGCACCACTGCGCCATCGGTACGGGCCACGTGGGCGACACGCTGCGCAAGGTTGCCTTTCTGCTCGATATTCCGTTGATTGAAATCAAATAAATGGCTGCCATGAAAAGATACGGAGAATTCTTGCGGCATACGGCCCTCGTGCTGGCGCTGCTGCTGACTGCGGCCGCCTGCGGAGGCGACGGCGGGGACGATGCGACGCCTCAGCCTCAGCCGCCGAAAGAGATCGAGGTCGATGCGTCGAGCACCCTCTACGGCTTTATCGGCGACACGGCGGGAAATCCCGTCGAAGGGGTCGTCGTGAGCGACGGCTTCAACTGCGTAGCCTCCGATGCGAAGGGCGTCTACCAGATGCAGCGCAACGCAGCGGCGGTGCATGTCTACTATTCGGTACCTGCGGAGTTCAAGATCCGCACGGGGGTTGACGGATATCCCGATTTCTACGCCCGCCTGAACACTTCGCAGCAGAAAATCCGTCAGGACTTCACGCTCGAACGGCTGGCGGCCGTCGAACGCAATTTCCGCCTGATCTGCATCGGCGATCCTCAGCCTGCCAAAGCCGCGGAGGTGACCCGTTTCGAACGGGAAGCGATGGTCGATGTGCGCCGCACGGCGACGGCTTCGACGGTGCCGTGCTACGGCGTGGCGCTGGGCGATATTACCGGCGAAAAGCCCGATCTGCTGGCCAATACGCGCCGGGCGTTGGGCACCGCCGGAATTCCGGTCTTCGCACTGCCGGGCAATCACGACAAATACAAAGTGAACGATGCGACGCCCCGCGACGTCTCCTATTTTCGCTATACGATGGGACCGGTGGACTTCTCGTTCAACCGCGGCGACGTGCACGTCGTCTGCATGGACGATGTGATCTACACTTCGGGCACGGAGTATACCAACGGTTTTACGAACGAGCAGCTCGCGTGGCTGCGTGCCGATCTGAATTTCGTCCCGAAAGACAAGATGGTCGTACTCTGCTACCATATTCCGCTGCGCAGCGGCACGGCACGCAACATGGCGGCCGTCAAGGCGCTGTTGTCGGAATACGCCGAGGCGCATCTGATGGCGGCGCATACGCACTATAACGAGAATTTCATCAACACCGACGATGCCGGCAACATCTACGAGCATATCCACGGCGCACCCTGCGGGGTCTTCTGGCACTCGGCTCTCAACGGCGACGGAACGCCCAACGGATATGCCGTCTACGATGTGTCGGGGGCGAAGATAACCGATTGGCACTACAAGCCCAGTCTGCACGATGAATCGTTCCAGATTCGTCTGCACCGCGGCGGCGATACGCACAGCGGCTTTACCTATCCCTATTCGACGAAGACGGTGGTGGCCAACGTGTGGAACGCCGATCCCAAGTGGACGGTGTGGCTCTACGAGAACGGTGTGGAGACCAAACAGATGCGGCTCGAGACGCAGAATTTCGATGCATGGGCGGCGGGTTACCACGTGGGGGTACTGGGACGCGGCGACCACTACAAGTCGCCCTGCAAACACGCCTATGTGGCGGAGCCGAACGACAGCCGCGCTGCGCTGAAGGTGGTAGCCGTCGATCGCTGGGGCAATCGCTACGAGCAGTCGACGTTCACGGCTCCCGACGACTTTACGGACGCCAAGTCGCCCGTGTATTAATCTGCCGGATGGAATCCGTGCGCGGGGGCGTACGGATTTCGCCGGCTCATAACCCGAAGAAACGAAAAACAGGAGGACGGGATCGGAAAACTGTTCAATTGTTTATCAATACCTAAAATTACGAAAATGTTACTCAAACTGAAATGGATGGGTGTCGTCCTGCTGACGGCGCTGGCATTCGCAGGCTGCTCGGACGACGATGCGGCGAGTAGTCTGGCGACGAATTTCGAAGAACTGGAATTTGACTACGAGGAGTCCGACCAGCAGTTGTTGATCCGTTCGACAGTGCCGTGGACGCTGGATTGCAACTACCTGACGGGCGACGACTGGCTGACGTTCGACAAGACGAGCGGCCCGGGCGACGAGGGAATCGTTTCGCAGCGCGTGACGATCAAGGCGCTGCGTAACGCGGGCGTCGAACGCACTGCCGAACTGCACGTCAAGGGCGAAGGGTTCGACCGCAAGGTGACCGTCGTGCAGGAAGACGGCCGTGTTCATATCGACGGCGCGGAGGTAGAGGGCGATATGGCCAAAGGCGAGACAGTCAACAATACCTTCATCGCTGTGGCTTACGCACGTGCGCTGGGCGGCGAGAAGGTGACCGTGACCACCACGATCTCGGGCGAAGGCGCCGAGGGCCTGTCGGTGGAGTCGGGCGAGGCGACCCTCGCAGCCGGCGATGGCGTAGTGCGCATGGCCGTTTCGGGGAAACCCACAACGGCCGGTGCGGTGCTTTTCACGGTAGCCGTTAAATTCGGCGACAGAAACTTCGGTCCCTTCGAGGTGAAGAGCGAATCGTCGAACCGTATGGGAGTGCCGGCGAACCTGCACGTCTATCGTGCCGATTCGCATGAAGTAATCATGGAGTGGGACAACGACCGCAGTGTGGTTCGTGCCAAGAAATGGTCGTGGCAGCTGCTGGAGTCCGACGACCCGGAAGCCAAAGTGGTGCGTGAGTTCACCTACGAAGTGTCGAGCGGCGAGGACGGCAATAAGAAGTATCCTTACAACCGCTTCATCATCGGCGCGCTCGAACCGGCGACGACCTACTACTTCCGTGTGAAGCGTGGCCCGTCGGCCGGTGTGGCGGACGATCTGGGAAAGATCGATTCGAACTGGACGGAGCTGTGCGCCGTGACGACGAAGCCCGAACCGGAGGTGCCGGCCGACGCTCTGCTCTTCCAAGATTTCCGCGGACTGGCCTTCGGCGGTAACAACATCTTCACGGCTTGGGGAGGCGGTGTGAACGACACCCCGACCGGAAAGGCGCTGGATAAAATCTTCGTACCCTATGAAAAACATTGTACGGCCAACGCTACGGCCGCCAACCTCTATACCACGCACAGTGCGGCCTATCGCACGGCCATCGGTCTGGACGGCTGGGTCGGCGGCAACAATGCGGCCGGACACACGGGCAACAACTCGGTGTACGGTGCTACGGGTATGCTCAAGTTGGGTACCGGATCGGCCGCAGGCTGGATCCAGACGCCGCCTCTGGAGAAACTGACCGCAGCCACCGACATCACGGTGAATTTCGATGCCTGCAGCTGGTGGGAGGACATTTCGTCGGATACGCCGAGCGACAATCCGTGGATCAAGATCGTGGTCGTAGGGCCGGGTACGATCGACGGTCAGAAGGAGCTGAAGATGCAGATCTACGAGAAGTTCGAGATGAAGCCCTACGCCGTGCGCGTCGACGGCGCGACGGCCGAAACGCAGATCGAGTTCATCGCCGCGCAGGCTAAACCCGCCAACCGCTGGTTCCTCGATAACATTCTGATCGTTCCGGCGAAGTGATCTCACCGAAGAAAAATGATCTGACAGCACGATGAAAAGACAGGTGCGGCTTACGTAAGCCGCACCTGTCTTTTTTTTGAGGAATGACAAATAGCTGCTGTCAGTCATTTTTTGAAATCTATAAATCAAAATCCGTAACAGTGCTGTTTTCGAACATTATATATTTGTATACAGTTATATAATAAAAAGCCGGACGGCCTCCTCCTCCCGTATTACCGGATGCTTTATGCGGGTTCTGCGATGAGCGGAAACGGACAAAAGGAGGCCGCAACGACACCAACTACTGCCGATCCCCATCTCCTATAGATGTAAACGAACTTAAAACAATGAATTATGGATGAACTTAGACCAGTAATGAACCGGACGAAGCGCGTTGGCAGCCGGTTCGGGCTTTTGTGTCTCGCCTGCCTGCTTGCGGGTCTGACATTGATTTCCCCCCCCCTCGCTTTGGCGGCGCAACCCGCTGACGAATTATTAGATATCCGCGGCGTTGTCGTGGATACGAAAGACCCTCCAACGCCGCTGGTAGGCGTGACGGTACTCGTTCAGGGAACGGTTCGGGGAACGACGACTGACGCCGAAGGTTTCTTCTCGATCAAGGCCAAGCACGGTGATGTGCTTACCTTCTCGTTTATCGGATACAAGGGAAAGGAGTATCGCGTGAATAAAAGTGTGGCCAACCTCTCGATCGCAATGGAGGAGGAGTTGACCAATATCGATCAGGTCGTGGTGACGGGTATGACTTCGCAGCAGCGCAAGCATATCGCCGCTTCGGTCGGCGCGGTAGCTCCCACTAACTTTGAAAATAAGCCCATTACCCGTCTGTCGCAGGCTTTGCAGGGCGGAACGACGGGTATTCTGGTGACCCAGAGTTCGGGTCTCCCGGGCGGTGACGGCGCAACGATCAAGATTCGCGGCGTGGCGTCGCTGCTTGGCTCCGACCCGCTGGTGCTGGTCGACGGCTTCGAGTTCGACATGGACAAGCTCGACCCTTCGACCGTCGAGTCGGTGTCGATTCTCAAGGACGCCGCAGCAGCGTCGATCTATGGCGCCAAGGCCGGTAACGGCGTAATCCTCATTACGACCAAGCGCGGTTCGGCCGGCAAGGTTTCGGTGTCGTACAACGGCTATTTCGGTATCCAGCAACCGATCTACCTGCCCGATTTCGTTGACGGCGCCACCTATATGGATTATATCAACGAGGCGACGCGCAACACCACGGGCGTAAACAAATACACCCCCGAGCAGATTCAGATCACGCGCGAAGGGAGCGACCCGATCCACTATCCCAGCACCGACTGGATGAAGGAGACGATGCGCGAGACCGCCCCGATTCACGAGCACAATTTCACGATCTCGGGCGGTAATACGACGGCGCGTTTCGCTCTGTCGGCGCAGTACCTCAATCAGGACGGTATGTATAAGGTGATGGACAACGGATTCGAGCGTCTTACGGTGCGTGCCAACACGACGGTGAACCTCAACAAGGACATCATGATGTTCGTCGATATGTTCGTCGGCCGCGATACGCAGCGTCAGCCCGAGACGATGAACAAGACCATTCTGGACTATATCTATCTCGCACCTCCGACACTCGTCTCCAAATATCCCCGCAAGGAGGATCAGAAACCGAATTACGACTATTACGGAGTTTACTTCGAGTGGATGAACCCGCTGGCGAACCTCGAACGCGGTACGCAGGTGGAGAGCGTGCGCGACTACGTGACTATCAACGCCCGTCCCACGTGGCATATCATTCCCGGTTTGACGCTGAAGGGGCAGGTGGGTTACCGCATCTCGTCGGGTATGGACAAGAAGGACCGCAACGCATATGTCTTCCTCGATTACTTCTCGGGCAACGAGGCCGGAACGTTCGGGGCCGTCAAATCGGCCACCTATACGACCCGCACGAGCTACTGGATGGTAGGTGCAACGCTCGACTGGGTCAAGGAGTTCGGCGACCACCGCATCAATATTCTGGGCGGATGGAACGAGGAGGTCGACCGCCGCAACGGTTGGGACGACGTTTCGCTGCTTTCGTTCTTCGGAAAAGCCTATTACAGCTATAAAGACCGTTATCTGGCCGAGGTCGGCATCCGCCGCGACGGTTCGTCGCTCTTCGGCGAAGGGAACAAGTGGGGCAACTTCCCCTCGGTGGCCGTCGGCTGGAATGTGAACCGCGAGGAGTGGATGCAGGGAGCCAAGTTTATCGACAACTTCAAGATCCGCGCCTCCTACGGTATGCTGGGCAACAACAATGTCGCACTCTACCGCTATCAGATCATCATCGACAACTCGGGTAACGAGATCGTCAACGGCAACCCCGACCTGACGTGGGAGAAGGTGAAGATTCTCGATGCGGGTCTCGATCTGAGTCTCTTCGGACAGAAACTCGAAGTTACCTTCGACTGGTTCCGCAAGGTGACCGACGATATGATCGTCAACGTGCCTTCGACGCCCAGCTCGGGTCTGTTGGCCGCGCCGATGAACGTCGGCAAGGCCGAAGTGAAGGGTTATGAAATCGGCGTGGGCTTCAACCACTCCTTTTCGAAGGACATCGATTTCAGCATCAATCTGGGTTACTCCTACAACAAATCGAAGTGGCTCGAAATCACCAACGACGAACTCATCAGCGGCAATACGATCTATCGTAAGGGTCATGCCATCAAGGAGTACTACGGCTATCAGGCCGATCATCTGCTCACGCAGGACGATCTCGACTTCCGCGTGCCCATCATCGGCGGTTACAACGGCTCGTCGACGGCACAGCTGCCCGGTGACATCCGCTATGTGGATACCAACGGCGACAAGGTGATCACCACCGACGACCGCGTGCCGCTGGGCGATCAGGATCCGCACAGTGTTTACTACGGCAACCTCTCGTTCCGTTGGAAGAACCTCGATTTCGATATGCAGGTCAACGGTGTGGGATATGTGCCCATCTTCTATCAGGGTCTGATTTCGAACCCGCTCGATCTCGAGTACGGCGGTACGCCCCAGCGCTGGCACCTCGACCACTGGAAGGCCGAAAACCCCGACCGTAACGCCAAACTGCCGCGCGTGACGACCGATCCGGGCAACAACGCGCTGCTGTCGACCTTCTGGAAGGAGAACGGCGCCTTCGTGCGCATCAAGTACATGCAGCTGGGTTACAACTTCAAGGCGCTGGCCAAGAAGATCCATGCCGGAAACTTCCGCATTTACGTGAACGTGCAGAATCCCTTCACCTTCACCAAGGTCGATCTGATCGACCCCGAGACGAAGGGTACGCACACCACCTATCCGATGTTCAAAACCTATTCGGTCGGTCTGAATATGAATTTCTAACCGGTAAAACCTAAACAGAAGAAAATTATGAATTGTATCAATCATATCAAAGGATATTTGTCCCGCGGAACTCTCCTGCTGCTGCTTGCGAGCTGTGGACTGCTTGCCGGATGCGAAGATTTTCTGGTGCGCGACGTGCCCAATCAGACCACCGACGAAGAGTGGTGGCAGAACAAGGGCCAGCTCAACACGGCGCTCAACAACCTCTACAAACCGATGCCCTCGGGAAGTATCACCTATGTCAATCATGACGTAAAGCAATCGCAAGCGAGCGGTTATCCCAATGCGCGCGTGGAGATGGAGGCCCTTACGGACAACGGTATCGGTTCGGCCAACTATGTCTCTTACAATGCCTTTACGGCGGGAATCACTTCTTCGAACGAAGATGTTTGTACCAAAATCTGGAATATGAAATGGACGGTGATCCGCCGTTGCTGCCGCTTTTTGGAGCATTACCAGCAGGCGACCGTAGCTCCCGACGCAGCGCCGCACGAAGGTATTCAGACCGTCGACCGGTTTGCCGCCGAGGCGCGTGCGCTCCGTGCGTTCTACCATCTGGAACTCTTCCTCTTCTATGGGAATATTCCGCTCGTGGACCACTCGACGAATCCGACCGAACAATTTCTTGTCCGCCGTTCGCAGCAGGAGATCGTGAACTGGATCGCCGGCGAGTTCGAGGGCGCGTCGCATAACCTGCCGGTCGTGCCGCAGACCAAGTCGGAGCGGTGGCGCTGGACGAAGGGTGCCTGCTATGCGTGGATGTCCTATCTCTATCTCTATGTCGGCGACTGGGCCAATGCCAAGAAGTGGGCGCAGGAGGTGATCGATCTGGGCATTTACAGTCTCTATCGCAGCACGGCCGATCCGGCCGACAGTTTCCGCCGGCAGTTCATCCACGAGGCCTACAACAACGATACGAAGGAGTCGATCCTCACCACCGAGCTGGGTATGCGTCAGGTGCAGCGGCGTCTGGCTCCGCCCGACGGCGGTAACGGCCAGACCGGATTGTCGCCCACGGCGTCGCTGGTCGATGCCTTCGAGCTGCTCGACGGCCGTACGCTCGACGAGCTGCCCGCAGACGAGAAACGAGCCTATCAACTCGACCCGCAGCCCGAGAAGCGCGATCCGCGTCTGAGTATGTCGATCATCTTCCCCACCGAGACCTTCCTCGGTTATACGGCCCATCCGTGGGAGCCTTCGCACAAGGACGCCATCGGCAAGGAGGGTTCGACGAAGACCGGTTACTGGATCAAGAAGTGGCAGAACGAGACGGACCGTACCAATTACAGCAGTACGGACGGCGGTAAGCTCGATTTCCAGAACATGCGCTATGCAGTGGTGCTGCTCAACTACGTCGAAGCGGCCATCGAGCTGAATGAGCTGAGCGACCCGAATATCTACGATTTCCTCGACGACATCCGCGACCGTGCGGGAATGCCGGGCGTGGATCGCGTGAAGTACGCTTCGCAGCCCAAGCTGCACGAACTGGTGCGCCGCGAGCGCCGTGTGGAGCTGGCCTTCGAGGGACACCGTCTCTTCGATATCCGCCGCTGGAAAATCGCCGAGGAGGTGATGTCCGGTACAGTGTACGGCGCGACGCCTCCGGGTGCTGACGACCGGTATCTCGCTCAGACGCGCGTCTTCAATCCCAACCGCGACTATCTGTGGCCGATTCCGGTAGGTGAGATGAACACCAATACGGCAATGGAGCAGAATCCCGGCTATTAATCGCCGGCAGCTGAACGGAAAACGCTCTCCGTCGACGGCCGGTGACGGCGGCCGGCGGAGAGTTTGTAAAATGTACGTACGATTTTGTCGGGTGAAAGCGCCGCGTGCCGGATGCGGAGAACCGACGAGTGAAATTAAGAACCTTCTGTTAATCTTACTATTATGAAACCTATGAAACAAACACTACGAAGGACGGTACTGCCGCTTTTGGGGATATTCGCCGTGGCCTGCTGCGGCACTCCTGACGAGCGTAACCGTCCGGCAGCCGAAGATTTCGAAAGCCTGAGCGCACAGTTCGCTCTGCCCTCCAAAGAGTACGGCACGGCGCCGCTCTTCGTCTGGAACAAGGTCGCGACGCCCGAACTCATCGACGACGCGATGGCCGATCTCAAGGACAAGGGCTTCGGCGGCGTCTTCGTCCATCCCCGTCCGGGCATGGTGACGCCGTATCTCGACGACAACTGGTTCTCGCTTTTCCGTCACACGATGGAGAAGGGGCGCGAGCTGGACATGAACGTCTGGATCTACGACGAGAACTCCTATCCGAGCGGTTTTGCAGGCGGGCGCGTCAACGAAGCGATGCCTGAAAGTTTCAACGAGGGCGTGGCGCTGAAGTATCTTCGCGCCGAGATGCTGCCCGATACGGTCGACAAGTTCTACCGCTGCTTGCAGCGCGAGGGCGACGCCTTTGCCGATATTACGGCCGAGGCGGCTTCGAAGCGCGGTCAAAAGGGCGATTATTACCTCTTCTACAAGGCTTACAACCCCACCTCGCCGTGGTACAGCGGCTTCTCGTATGTGGACCTGATGCACAAGGGAGTGGCCGACAAGTTTATCGAGATAACGCTCGACGGCTACAAGAAGCACGTGGGCGAGGAGTTCGGCGGTTTGGTTCCGGGCTGGTTTACCGACGAGCCGCAGGTCGTGGTGACCGATCGCGAGTCGATCCGCTGGACGCCCGATCTGTTCGACGCCTTCCGTGCCCGCTGGGGATACGACCTCGAACCGAATCTGGTCTCGCTGTGGGAGGAGGTAGGCCCGTGGCGGCAAGTGCGGCACAACTACCGCGACGTGCTGATGAATCTCTTCATGGATCGCTATATCAAGGTCTGCCACGACTATTGCGAGCGCAACAATCTGGTCTTCACCGGCCACTTCTGGGAGCATGGGTGGCCTGATATGGGACACAATCCCGACAATATGGCCATGTACGCATGGCAGCAGATGCCGGGCATCGACCTGCTCTACAATAAATTCGATCTCAATTCGCCCAATGCTCACTTCGGTAACGTGCGTTCGGTCAAGGAGGTCAACAGTGCGGCCAACCAGATGGGGCGCGTGCGCAAGTTGAGCGAATCCTACGGCGGCGGCGGTTGGGACATGACGCTGCGCGACTTCAAGCGTCAGGGCGACTGGGAATATGCGTTGGGCGTGAACTTCATGAACCAGCATATCGCGCCGCTGAGCATCGCCGGCGCGCGCAAGTACGACTATCCGCCCGCCTTCACGCCCCATTCGCCGTGGTGGAAGTATTACCGCGAGCTGAACCTGCACTTCGCCCGTCTGTCGCTGGCGCTCTCGTCGGGCGGTCAGTACAACGACGTGCTGGTGCTGGAACCGACGACTTCGATCTGGATGTATTATACCTACAACGCACCGCGTCCCAACCATTGGCGGACGATGGGCGAGGAGTTCCAAGCCTTCATCACCGATCTGGAGCGGCATCAGGTGGAGTTCGATCTGGGTTCGGAGAACATCATCCTCAACCACGGCTCGGTCAAGGGCGACCGTTTTATCGTCGGCAAGCGTGCCTACAAAACGGTGGTGCTGCCGGCGCAGATGGAGAATATCGACGCCGGAACGTTCGACTTGCTCAGACGTTTCGCCGAGAAGGGCGGGCGGATCGTCGCTTACGCCGCGCCGCAGTATGTGGACGGTGTGGAGAGTCCCGAAGCGAAGGCATTCTTTGCCGACGGGGCGAAGGTGACGCGCATCGAGGCGTCGCAGCCGATCGACTATTCGCTCTTCGCTACCCCCGAGATCGCTTTCGAGGTCGAGGAGGGAACGTATCTTTTCCACCATCGCCGCCGCATGGACGACGGGCAGGTGCTCTTCCTCGTCAATTCGAGCCTTACGCGGCCGTTGCAGGGCAAAGTGACGTTGCAGGGCCGTCAGGCTGCGCTGCTCGATACCCGCACGGGCGCGATCCGCGGCTATGAGGCGCAGCGCGAGGGCGACCGGCTGACGATCGGCTACGATCTCTATCCGGCGGGCAGCCTGCTGCTCTACGTCTTCGACGAGGAGCGCGAAGGGTTGACGCCCGCGCCCGCACGAAGCGTACTTACGGAGGTTCCCGCCGCGGGCGGCGTAACGGCGAAGCCTGACGCTCCGAACGTGATGACCATCGACTTCTGCGATCTGGAGCTGAACGGCCAAATGCATCGAGACCTGAACAGCTACGATGCGGCCATGATGGCCTATCGTCATAACGGATTCGAGGACGGTAACCCGTGGAGTACCTCGGTGCAGTTCCGCGACCATACGATTCGCCGCGATACCTTCACGATGGGCGGATTCAAGGCGTCGTATCGTTTCACGGTGAAACCCGGCGTCGACCGCAGCAAGCTGCAAGCCGTCGTTGAGCAGCCCGAGTTGTACCGCGTGACGCTCAACGGCGTGGAGCTGAAGGCGCTTCCGAACGAACACTGGATCGATCCCGAAATGCGGCTGATGCCGATCGCCGATGCCGTGCGCACGGGCGAGAATGTGCTGACCATGGAATGTTCGCCGATGCGCGTGCTGGCCGAGATCGAACCGATCTATATTCTGGGCGATTTCCGGCTTGAACCGGCGGCCAAGGGGTGGAATATCGTCGCTCCGGCCGACTTTACCACCGGCAGCTGGAAGGCGCAGGGCTGGCCCTGTTATCCCGGTAAGGTGACCTATGCACGGGAGTTCGACGTCGCCGAGAAAGCTCCCTATTACGAAGTGGCGCTGGGCGAGTGGAAGGGTACGGTCTGCGAGGTGCTCGTGAACGGCCGTTCGGCCGGAATCGTCTATGCGGAACCCTACACGGTCGACGTGACGGAGTGGATCACGACGGGCCGCAACCGCGTGGAGGTGAAGGTCGTGGGCAGCAACTACAACCTGATGGGACCGCTGCATTCGGCGCATTACGGACGTGTGGCGCCGGGTTTCTGGCGCAAGGTAAAGGAGTATCCCTCCGGCAAGGATTATGTACAACAGGACTACGGCCTGATGACCGATTTCACCCTCGCGGCGGGTCGTTGACCGGCCTTTCGGACGAATTTGCGATGCGGGACGGCGGAATGCCGTCCCGTTTTTCGTATGGTTTCGTTTGCAATTATTCGGGACGATGCGTATGCGGGAAGGACTTTTAGACACTCGAAAAGGGGCGAAAGCCGAAGAAATGTCGTTTCGTTACGAAATTTCTTCGGTTTTATTTTGAAATTCTTCGTTTTATGCGTTTCTTTGTATTCGGAAAATAATCGAAAACGAAAATACCATCATGACAAAGCAATTCGATGTGATTATTATCGGCGGCGGCGCGACGGGCGCCGGTGTAGCCCGCGATTGCTCCCTGCGCGGAATCCGCGCGCTGCTGCTCGAGCGATTCGATATCGCGACGGGTGCTACGGGACGGAATCACGGCCTGCTGCACAGCGGTGCGCGGTATGCCGTTACCGATCGCGAATCGGCCGAGGAGTGTATCAAGGAGAACATGATCCTGCGCCGGATTGCCAGCCATTGCGTCGAGCAGACCGACGGTCTGTTTCTGAGCCTGCCCGAGGACGGGCTGGAGTTTCAGGCCAAGTTCGTCGAGGCGTGTCGTGCGGCGGGCATCCGCGCCGACGTGATCGATCCGAAGGAGGCGCTGCGGCTCGAACCGTCGGCCAATCCGGCGATGATCGGCGCGGTGCGCGTACCTGACGGCGCGGTCGACCCGTTCCGGCTGACGGCCGCCAATGTCATCGATGCCAAGGCGCACGGCGCCGAGGTGCTGACCTACCACGAGGTGCTCGACTTCCTGCGCGAGCAGAACCGCATCGCGGGCGTCAAGGTGCTCGACCACAAGACGGGCGAGACGACCGAATATCGGGCGCAGGTGGTGGTCAACGCGGGCGGCATCTGGGGACATGACATCGCCAAGAAGGCAGGGGTGACGGTCAACATGCTGCCGGCCAAAGGGTCGCTGCTGATCTTCGGCCACCGTGTGAACAATATCGTGCTGAACCGCTGCCGCAAACCGGCCGATGCCGATATTCTGGTGCCGGGCGATACGATCTCGCTCATCGGCACTACGTCGAGCAAGGTGCCTTTCGACGAGGTGGACAATATGTATGTCACGGCCGACGAGGTCGATCTGCTGCTGCGCGAGGGTACGAAACTGGCGCCGTCGTTGGCCTATACCCGCATTTTGCGCGCCTACGCCGGCGTGCGTCCGCTGGTGGCGTCGGACGACGATCCGAGCGGCCGCAGCGTGAGTCGCGGCATCGTGGTGCTCGACCATGCCGTGCGCGACGGGCTGGAGGGCTTCGTGACCATCACGGGCGGCAAACTGATGACCTACCGTCTGATGGCGGAGTGGACGACCGATCTCGTCTGCAAGAAACTGAATCTCTCGGCCAAATGTACCACCGCCGAGCAGAACCTTCCCGGCTCGCGCGAGTCGGAGGAGGAGGTGAGCCGCGGGATGATCTCCGTTCCGGTGGCGCAGCGTGCGTCGTCGATCCACCGTCACGGCGATATGGCCCGCAAACTGGCCGCAGGCGATGCCGCGCAGCGTTCGCTGGTCTGCGAGTGCGAGGAGGTGTCGGTCGGCGAGGTGGAATATGCTCTCAATGAACTGGATGTCAACAATCTGGTCGATCTGCGCCGGCGTACCCGTGTGGGAATGGGAACCTGTCAGGGCGAGTTGTGCGCCTGCCGTGCTGCGGGATTGATGGCCGAGGCGGGCAAGTACTGCGTGCGGCGTGCCAAGGAGGATCTGGTGCAGTTCCTCAACGAACGTTGGAAGGGCATGGCCCCCGTGGCGTGGGGCGATACGCTGCGCGAGAGCGAATTTACAATGTGGCTCTACGACGGCGTGTGCGGTTTAACGAACAGTGATAATACGAAATAACGATATGAAATTCGATAGTGTAATCATCGGCGGCGGTTTGTCGGGACTCGTCTGCGGCATCCGCCTCGCCAAAGCGGGCCGGCGCTGCGCCATCGTCTCTTCGGGGCAGAGCGCGCTGCACTTCTCGTCGGGGTCGTTCGATCTGTTGGGCGCGCTGCCCGACGGTACGCCTGTGACGGCTCCTGCGGAGTCGGTGGGAGAGACGATCCGGCAGGCTCCCGAACATCCCTATGCCAAGATCGGTGTCAGTCGTTTTGCGACGCTGGCGGCCGAGGCGGCCGCACTGCTCGCGGAGGCGGGTGTCGCCGCCGAGGGCGATGCTGCAAGGAACCACTACCGCCTGACTCCGATGGGCGGTCTGAAACCCGCATGGCTGACGCTGGCGGGATATGTGCATAGCGAGTCGTCCGACGCATTGCCGTGGCGCAAGGTCGCGCTGTTCAATGCCGCAGGATTCCTCGATTTCTATACGCAGTTCCTGTCGGACGAATTCCGCCGCATGGGCGTTGCGTGTTCGGTACATACGTTCAACATGCCGGCACTCGAGGCGATCCGCAAGAATCCGAGCGAGATGCGCTCGGCCAACATCGCCCGCATCTTCGACCGGCAGGAGAATCTCGATGAACTGGCGCGTATGTTGACGCGTGATGCGGGCGACGCCGAAGCCGTCCTGCTGCCTGCCGTGCTGGGGATCGACCGCCGCGATGCGGTGGCGCAGCTGGCCGAGAAGGTCGGGCGTCCCGTTGCGATCGTCGCCACGCTGCCCCCTTCGGTGCCCGGGTTGCAGACGCAGTTGCAGCTGCGGCGTTATTTCCAGCAGCTGGGCGGTGTCTACATGCTGGGCGACACCGCCGTGCGCTATGAAGCCGAGGGCAATCGCATCACGGCGCTCTATACGGTCGCTCACGGCGATATCCCGTTCGTAGCCGGCGACTATGTGCTCGCGACGGGCAGTTATTTCAGTCAGGGGCTGGTGGCCGAGATGAACGGCGTGCGCGAGCCGTTGTTCGGGCTGGACGTAGCCTATGCCGCCGATCGCGGCGCATGGTACGATCGCGATCTGTTCGCGGCGCAGCCGTTCGAGCTGTTCGGCGTGAAATGCAACGCACAGCTGCACGGTCTGCGCGACGGACGTGCGGTGGAGAACCTCTACGTGATCGGCGCCGGACTGGCGGGATTCAACCCCGTGAAGGAGGGGTGTGGCGCGGGCGTGTCGATGCTTACGGCGCTTCATGCCGCCGAAGGGATTTTAAACGAGTAAAGGCTATGACGGAATACAGTGAAAATAATTTCGAGCAGTGCATCAAATGTACTGTCTGCACGGTCTATTGCCCCGCGGCGGCTGCCAATCCGCTCTTCCCGGGGCCGAAACAGGCGGGACCCGACGGTGAACGCCTGCGTCTGAAGCAGCCCGGGTTCTACGACGAGGCGCTCAAGTACTGCCTCAACTGCAAGCGGTGCGAGGTGGCCTGCCCGTCGAACGTGCGTATCGGCGATATCATCCAGCTCGCCCGCATCAAGTTCAGTAAGAAGAAGCCGGGCCTGCGCGAGTTCGTGCTCGCGAACACCGATCTGGTGGGAACGCTCTCGACGCCGTTTGCGCCGGTGGTGAACGCCACGGTGGGGCTGAAACCCGTGAAACTGATTATGGACAAGGTGATGCGCATCGACCATCGCCGCACCTTCCCCAAATACGCCTTCGGAACCTTCGAAGGGTGGATGCGCAAGCAGCGTAAGGCGCAGGCCGCTTTCCCCGAGCAGGTGAGCTATTTCCACGGCTGTTACGTCAACTACAACAATCCGCCGCTGGGCAAGGATTTCGTGAAGGTGATGAATGCGCTGGGTATCGGCGTGCAGCTGCTTAAAAAGGAGAAGTGCTGCGGCGTGGCGCTGATCTCCAACGGTCTGATAAATCAAGCCAAACGGCAGGCCGAGGTCAATATCGCTTCGATCCGCGAGTCGGTTGTGGAGCGCAGGATTCCCGTGCTGGGGACTTCGTCGACCTGTACCTTTACGCTGCGCGACGAGTATCCCCATCTGCTGGGTATCGATACCTCGGACGTGCGCGATCAGGTGGAGCTGGCGACCCGTTACATCTACCGTCTGCTGGAGTCGGGCAAGGCGAAGCTGCGTTTGCGCAAGGATGCGCCCAAGGTGAAGGTGGCCTACCATACCCCCTGCCATATGGAGAAGCTCGGGTGGTCGTACTATTCGATCGAACTGCTGAAGCTGATCCCCTCGGTGGAGCTGACGGTGCTCGACTCGCAGTGCTGCGGCATCGCGGGAACCTACGGGTTCAAAAAGGAGAACTACGAGACCTCGCAGGCGATCGGCGAAGGGCTGTTCCGGCAGATCGAGGCGTCGGGCTGCGACATGGTGGCCACCGACTGCGAGACCTGCAAGTGGCAGATCGAGATGTCGACCTCGAAACGGGTCGAGCATCCGCTTTCGATTCTTGCGGCGGCGCTCGAAGAGTGATCGGCGCGAAAACGTTCGAACCGGCTTCGGAGATTCTCCGAAGCCGGTTTTTTTGTTCGGGCGGTAGGGGTGCCTTTGGGGGGACGGCTCTTTACGCTGTTTTTGTGCAAAAGCGGCAACAATGCTTTCTGCTTGCTCCGGCGTTCGATCCTCACGTCGGGCGCCTGCGACGCCCTCCTCAGGAAGACAGACTATTGTCATTCCGAGCGCAGTGAAACGGAGCGCGGGAATCTATCGCTGTCGGTTTTTTGTTCTTCACAGGAGTAAGCGTTCGATCCTCACGTCGGGCGTCTGCGACGCCCTCCTCAGGAAGACGGTCCGTTGAAACGGCGGTCGGTGACGATCGTAATTGTGCACGGCGTGCAGCCAGATTCTTAAGTGTTTCCGGCCGCCACGAGAGGACATCTTCGATTTTTTCGTATCATTTTTCATTTTCGGTTACGTAATGCGACCCGATCGTGCGTATATAGAGTAGAAAGAGTCGTGATTATGGATAAGAAAAAGATACGGAGACTGTTCGACGGCGACTGCACTTCGGCGGAGGAACAGACCGCCGGCCGCTGGCTGGCCGAACATGCCGAAACGAAGGAGGCCGATGAACTGTTGTATGCCCTCCTTCGCGAGACGAAGCCCGCTGCGGCTGACACGGGAGGTGCGTTCCGACGCGTATGCCGCCGTCTGGGCATTGCGCCGCAGAGGTCCGCTTGGTGGCTCGTCGGCCGTTGGACGATGCGGGCTGCGGCCTGTCTGCTGGTGCCTGTCGCGGCGCTGGCGCTCTACCTCTACGGCGAGGCGCAGCGTCCGGGCGAATGGTTCGAGGCGTACGCTCCCTACGGAAAGACGCTGCGCGTGGTGCTGCCCGACCGGTCGGAGGTGGTCATCAACTCGGGAACCAAACTGATCTATCCCGACAAGTTCGGACCCGACCGCCGGCAGGTCTTTCTGGCGGGCGAGGGGTATGCCACGATTACGAAGGACCCCGAACGGCCCTTCGTGATGTCGGCCGGCGAGGTCGACGTGCGGGTGCTCGGTACGAAATTCAACCTGAAATCCTACGCCGAGGATTCGGAGGTCGAGGTGACGCTCGTCGAGGGCAGCGTCGAGATGGATACGAAGTTCGGCGAAAACGACCGCACCGTGCGGCTCAAGCCGGGCGAACTGGTGAAACTCGACAAACGCACGGGCGCGACCGAGACGTTCGACGTGCCTGTGGATGCCTACCGGCCTGTGGTTTGCGGCGGCGGGCTTTTCTTCATGGATAAACGTTTCGACGAGATCGTCGCCTACCTCGGAAAACGCTTCGACGTGACGATCAATATCTCCGACAAATCGCTGGCCGAGAAGCGTTTCATCGCCTCGTTCGTCAACGGCGAGTCGCTCGACGAAATGCTCGTCTCGTTCAATGCCGACAATGCGATGCGCATCCGCCGCGAAGGCCGCATCGTCAATATCACCAAACGCTAACCGTTAAAGACCTCGTACTATGAAGTAAATCAACCCTTCGACACAAAAAAAGGCGGAGATATTCGCACTATCTCCACCCGGGCAGTTCCGGTCGTGAGCTGCGAAGTCCAACCACAGAACCAAAACTTAACAAATGTATGAAAAAACCTGAAAACTTACTAACGATTCCGGGCATAAAATCGTTTTGTCTCGGAATAGTTGTGTCGGTGGCGATGTTTCTGCCCTCCCAAGCGTTGGCGGACGACATCTCCCTGAATCTGAAAAACGTAACCGTAAAGCGGGCGATCGCCGCCTTGCAGCAGTCGCGGTACTCGCTTACGGTCGACGCCAGCGATATCGACTTGGAGCGTCGGATCTCGGTCGCGGCGGAAAATCAGTCGATCGAGAACGTCCTCTCCCAAATCTTCGAGGGACAGGACGTGAGCTATGAAATAAACGGTCGGAGTATCGTGGTGACGCGCCGCGTAACGCCGCGCGCCGCCAAGGAGGCTGCGTCGCGGACGCTGCACGGCACGGTGCGCGACGACAAGGGCGCCACGATCGTGGGTGCGACGGTCGTCGTCAAAGGAACGACCACCGGCGTGACCACCGATATCGACGGCTGCTATTCGCTGCGCGTGGCGACGGCCGATCCCGTGCTGCAAATTTCATTCATCGGCTATCAAACGGCCGAAGTGGCGGTTGCGCCGGCGCAGACGGTCGTGGACGTGACGCTCAGCGCCTCGTCGATCAATGTGGACGAAGTGGTGGTCGTGGGCTACGGTACACAGTCGCGCCATACGCTTACGACGGCCGTTTCGAAGATCGCCGGCAGTTCGGTGGCGGCGGCTCCCGTGACGTCGGTCGGCGATGCACTGAAGGGCAAGGTGGCGGGTATGCAGGTCTCGACGACCAACTCGTTGCCGGGCGAGGCGCCGACGTTCCTGATCCGCGGCGGTTCGTCGATCAACCAGAGCAATGCCCCGATCGTCATCGTGGACGGCATCACGCGCGCCATGAACGACATCAATCCCAACGATATCGAGTCGATCGAGGTGCTGAAAGATGCCGCCGCGGCCGGAATTTACGGTTCGCGGGCGTCGAACGGCGTGATCCTGATCACCACCAAGAAGGGTACGGTGGGCAAGGGACCGGAGATCGTCTTCGAGGGGCAGATCGGCTGGGAGACCCCTTCGCGCAAGTGGAACTTCATGAATTCCGAGGAGTTTCTGTCGTTCGTGCGTCCGGCCATCGCCGAGTCGTACAACGGCGCTTCGGTGCTTACGTCGGCAACGGCAGCCGGTACGGGCAACGGCGACGGCTCGATCCACACGACCCGTTTTCTGGACGACGGCGAGGCGGTTCCCGCCGGCTGGAAGAGCATGATCGATCCGGTGACGGGGCGCACGCTCGTCTTTACCGATACCGACGAACAGGGACACTGGTTTCAGGATGCGATGTGGGCGAAGGCCTACGTGGGCGTGACGGGCGGTAACGAGAACGTGAAGTATGCCGCATCGGTGAGCTACGCCGACGACGGCGGCGTGGTGGCGATGACCGACTATTCGGTATTCACGATGCACGGCAGTGCGGATTTCAAGATTTCGAAACGGCTGTCGGCCTCGACGACCTTCGACCTGTCGCGTTCGATCCGACATCCGCTCGTCGACAACTACTTCAACAGCCTCGGACGCGGTCTGCTGATCGCGCCCACGCACCGCGACTACGACGCCGACGGCAATCTGTTGCGCGGCGGCGACAATAAGGCGTGCCACACGGCGATGTGGTACGAGACCTACTACGACCGCGAATGCGCCGACAAGCGCGCCACGGGCAACTTCAACCTCAACTGGGAGATCGTCGACGGGATGACCGCCACGGCGCAGTACGCCATGCACGACTACAACTACCGCGGCAGCTACTACTACAAGGGCAACTCGCTCGAACAGACCCGCAGCTGCACGGAGACGCTCACGGAGACGCTGCGCGACCAGTTCACGGCCTACCTCAATTTCGACCGCACGTTCAAGCGTCACCAGATCGGCGTGACGGCCGGTTACGACTATATGGCAGAGCGGTATCGCTACCTGACGGCCAACTCGACCTATGCACCGTCGGACAAAGTGCCCGTGATTCAGTCGGGCAGCAACTTCACGGCCAGCAACAAGGACACGAAGGAGGTGCTGATCTCCTATTTCGGCCGTGTGAACTACAACTTCGACAAGCGTTACGTCTTTTCGTTCACGGCCCGTGCCGACGGCTCGTCGAAATTCGCTCCGGGCAACAAGTGGGGCTTCTTCCCCGCCGGCGCCGCCGCGTGGAACATCTCCGACGAGAAATTCTGGAACGTGCGCCCGATCAACGATCTCAAGCTGCGCGTGAGCTACGGTATGACGGGTAACAACGGCATCGGGTTGTACGACGCCTACGGTTCGTACAGCACGGCGCAGAACTACGCCGGCCACTCCACGACGATCGCTTCGGCGATGGCCAACAGCGCGTTGCGGTGGGAGACTACGACGCAGTTCGACATCGGCTTCGATCTGGCCATGTTCAACAACCGGCTGCGCATCGTGGCCGACTACTACGACAAGGTGACCGATAATATGATCTTCTCGATTACGCTGCCCGATACGTCGGCCTACTCGTCGGTGAAGGCCAACGTCGGCTCGGCGCGTTTCCACGGGTTCGAGCTGGAGCTGCATTCGGTCAACATTCAGAAGAAGAACTTCACGTGGACGACCGACCTGACCTATACCTACAACCGCAACGAGGTGAAGACGCTGCCCGACGAGTACAAGTATACCGACGTCGATGGCAACGAAGCGTGGCGCATCGGAGGCTACACGATGACCGAGAGCGGCTACCGCTTCGGCGGTACGGCCGTGGGAGAACCGCTGGGACGCATCTACGGTTATAAGATCGCGGGCATCATCCAGTCGCAGGCCGAGGCCGACGCGGCGCTCTACGACAGCCAGTCGCACGGCTACCGCCGCTCGGACGGCTACTCGGAGAATACCAACTCGAAATACAAGGGCCGCAAGGACATCGGCGACTACGAGTGGTGCAACCGTGAAGGCTCGGCACGTCTGGCGGACGGCCGCGAGCAGATCTCGTCGGAGGACATGTTCTACCTCGGCTCGGTGATCCCGCACTCGGTGGGCGGCATCAACAACACCTTCAAGTACAAGAACCTCTCGCTGTCGGTCTACCTCGATTATGCGCTGGGACACTCGATCTACAACTATTTCAAGTCGCGCGTCTTCCAGAACGGCATGGGCAGCAACAACGCGAACCTCGACAAGATGGTCTACGACTGCTGGCGTTATCCGGGCGACACGGAGGCCAAGTACGCACGTTTCTACGCCAACGACCCCGACTACGGCAACCGCAACTTCTCGCGCATCTCGGATTTCAACGTCGAGAAGGCCGACTACCTCTGCATCCGCGACGTGACGCTCAGCTACGACCTGCCCGTGCGCTGGATTCAGAAGCTGGGGATGAAGAAGCTCACGGTGGGCGTCACGGGAAATACGCTCTACTATTTCACGAAGGTGTCGGGTTCGATCAGCCCCGAGAGCGGAGCGGGCGCCGACGGCAACCTCTACAAGAGCACGTCGACGGGCGATGCTGGCGGCAACATCGCGCCCAACGCCCGCAAGGTGCTCTTCTCGCTCAAATGCGTCTTCTAATGCTTCACTACAACCAAGATAAAACCATGAAACGGAATAAACTGATGATCGTGCTCGCGGGATGCGCCGCCTTCGTGGCGACGGCCTGCCATGGCGATCTGGATATCATACAGGACAACCAGCTCACGGCGAGCAACATGTGGACCGAAGCCAGCGACGTCACCACGTCGACCTACGGCATCTACTACCTCATGCGCGCCAATTTCGTGCAGGACAAGATCAACGTCTTCTACTGGGGCGAGGCCCGTGTGGGCGAGTATATGTGGGGCGCCGGTTCGTGGCGCACGGCCCACGACAACGATATGTACGGCGTGCAGAACAGCACGATGAACGATTCGAACGCCTCGACGGTCTGGACGAAACTCTACACGGCCGTCAACGCCGCCAACGCCGTGCTGAAGTACGCCCCGACGGTGCCGATGACCGATACCGAGCGCAACTGGGCGATCGGGCAGGCAGCCTTCGCCCGCGCCTATCTCTATTTCTGGGCTGCGCGTCTGTGGGGCGACGTACCGCTGCTGCTCAACCCGATCGAGTCGGTCGATGCGGAGGAGTGCTATCCCGAACGTTCGCCCAAGGCCTACGTCTACGAGCAGATCGGGCGCGACATCGCGACGGCGACGACCTACGTCACTTCGGGCACGGACAAATACGTCGCCACGCCCGATGCAGTGAACATGCTCAAGGCGGAATATGCCCTGTGGATGTACGCCGCGCAGGCAGGCGGCGACGACTATCTCACGCTGGCCGGTGAGGCGCTCAAGGCCATCGGCATCTCATCGACGCGTCTTCTCAGCGACTACGCCTCGGTCTTCGCGGTGGACAACAAGTGCAACGCCGAGGTGATCTTCGCCCTGAACAACAACCAGACGGAGAAGCTCACGGGCGGTTACTACTGGTATTACTACTGGCCGGCGACCAACGTGGCCAGCGGGTATCAGATGAATCCTGTGCCGATCTATACGACACAGTGGTGGAACTATTCGGATAATTTCATCGCGGTGCTCAAGCAGAGCAAGGCTGCGCACAACGACCGCCGCGTGGACTGCAACTACCTCGAAGGGCCTTACGGTTCGTCGTCGGAGGGGGTGATGAACACGATCTCGTGTCCCAACAAGCTCAAGGGCGACTGTTCGACCAAGATGATGATCCTCGACTGCGATCTGCTCTACTACCGTTATGCGCAGGCGGTGATGCTGGATGCCGAGCTGAAATATTATCAGAAGGACTATGCGGGAGCCGTCAAGTCGTTGAACCTCATAGCTAAGCGTGCCTACGGCGTGGATGATTTCTACACCGAGGCTACCAAAGAGGCGGTGCTCGATGCGTTGTGTACCGAGACGCTGCTCGAATTCCCGTGCGAAGGGGTGGTGTGGTGGACACTGATCCGCTTGGACAAGATCTGGGACTACAATCCTTCGCTCGCGGAGCGGCGGGCGCTGAATCCCAACATCCTGCTGTGGCCCATTTCGGCATCGGCGCGCAACAAGAACACCAAGCTCCGCCAGACCGAGGGCTGGAACTAACCGAACAACCTAAAATTCAGAACAGATGAAAACACGAATCATATCTTTCCTTTCGGCGGCGGCGCTCCTTGCGGGGTGTTACGAGGATGCCGGGGAACTGGGCGTCGATACGGCCACCCGCATCGCCCTTTCGCCCGCCGAAATCAGTTTTACGGCCGACGGTACGACCGTCGACGGCAATGTCTCGTATGTGGGCGCCGTACAGGTGATGCCCTTCGAGAAGAGCCGTTACACGTGGCGTGCCCAAGGCGATGTGACGTGGGCGACGGTCAGCGAAACCGTTGTCGACGAACCGTTCAAGGAGACATGGACCGGCGCCGTGACGACGACTTCGATAAAGGGCATCGAGATCATGGCGACGCCCAATACGGAGTACCGCCGTTTGGGCGTGCTGACCGTGACGGCCGAGGACGGCACCGTCCAGACCTTCGCCATCACGCAGGTGGGGCTGAAGGCCGATGCCGAGATCGCGTGCGAACTGGCGAAGACGGGCATCGAATACGCCTCGGGCGGCGGTGAGCAGACGATCGACTATACGACCAACATGGGCGACGTCTACGACTACGCGGTGACCTACGGCGAGCCGGATGCCGGAGAGTGGCTGACGTGGAGCGACGAAGGAGCCGGCCGCGTGGTGCTTACGGCTTCGGAGTGGACCTCGAAGAGCGACAACCGCACGGCGGTCTTCACCCTGCACGTCGGAACGGCCGACACCAGCGAGGCTTCGGCCGAGATCGCCGTCACGCAGCTGCGCGTAGACGATTACTACTATCTCTACGGTGTTTCGGTGCCTCGTTACGAGCCGATCGACACGGCGTTGCAGATGACCAAACAGGAGGAGGGCGTCTATACGGCCGAGACCTATTTCGCCGCTGCGGGGACGAATTCCGTGCGCATCAACAAGGACAGCCGTACGCTCTGCTATCCCTGTTATGCATTGACGGCGGGAGGTGTTGTCGCGAAGATCGAATCGGCCGAGACGCAGCTGCCGGCAGGGCCTGAGATCGATGTCGACGGTCTGCGCACGCTCACGATCGATTTCAACCGCATGACGTGGCAGTGGGAGCGCGTCACGGCGCCCAACTGTCTGCCCGACGACAAAGTGGCCGATTATCCGACCAAGGGTTACATCACGCCGCGCGGTACGACCAAGATCTGGATGACGCGCAACCTCGACTGGGACGGCGGCGACGGCATCGGCGCCTACAAGCTGGGCTGTCCGCTGGTGTTCAGCCCCACGAACAAGGATACGGGCGGCTACAACTCGAAGACCGATCCCACGTACAGTTACCGCAATACGGCACTGCGCAATCCGGCGTGGGACGACACTGAGAACGGCGGCACGATCGCGCCCGACGCTGCGATCACGGCCATTGGCGGGCGTCATTACAGTTTCTACGAATACCTCACGGGTGCACCGCGCGGCGGTCTGATGGAAGAGTATTACAGCGAATGGCCTGCGCCCTATACCGTCGGCAAGGAGGTGCGCGACGCGGCGGATTATACGATTCTGTTCGAAGGCGTGACCAGTGCGGCGGTGATGAGCTATGCCGGCCGCGAGGAGGAGTTCTGGCGCGACCATCCCGTTTCGCGCATCCAGATTCAGGGCATCTGTCCCTACGGCTGGCATGTGGCCAACTTCCAAGACTGGTACGACATTCTCTACGCCGCTTACGACTTCGGAACGAAGAACAACGGCGGATATACGCCCAAGGAGCCGTCGTTCGCCAATACGGTCTACGGCAGCGCTTCATCGGAGTATGCCATCAATGTGGTTCCCTATCTGCGTATCTCGCGGGCGCTGTGGACGGTGAACGGCAAGTGCCTGTGGGACGACAACGGCAAGCTCTATCCCGTCAACGAGGGTTCGACGACGACGAGTTCCAAAGAGGCGCCGATCGCCTCCAACTCCGAGGAGTTCGGCTTCAATCTGGCACCTACGGGCTGGCGGGCGATGTTGGTGGGATGGCAGGATCTGGGACTGAAGACCCACGCTTGGATTCCGATGCCCACGACGGCCACGTACACCGGCAACGGTCAAACCTGTTACATGGGATGGCGCCTGACGGCGATGACCAACAACGGCAACTGGATCTTCCGCGACAATTATCAGAACGGTAATGTGGCGCACGGCGTGCGCTGCGTGAAGAATTACGACGCCGAATAATCCGCAGGGGCGGTCGGGAGGCGGCGTAAAGCCGTCTCCCGAATCGCCGTCCGAAAAACGATAAATCCGATTTAAACCGATTGTGAGTATGAAACTATATCGATTGTTATTGATCTGCGCGGCGGCGGTGACGGCCGCCTGTACGGAGGAGCCGCGCGATTTCGACATGACGCCTGCGGCGCCTCCCGTGTCGGAGGAAGAGTATGCAGCACCGACCAATCCGCTGGGAAGCATCGTCGTGGCGCACCGCGGCGGAGCGGCCGAGTCGGGGCATCCCGACAACTCGATCGCCGGCCTGAAGTATGCCCTCGACCTGAAGGTCTATGCTGTCGAGTGCGATATCTACGCTACGGCCGACAACCGCGTGATCGTGGCCCACGCCACCGACGGCTGTCTCATCAACGGACTCAAGCCGTGGGAGCACACCTATGCCGAGATCTGTGCGGCGGGTAACCTTTCGAACGGCGAGCAGATTCCGCTGTTGGAGGATTGTCTGGCCGAAGTGATGAAGGCCGGTACGTCGAAGCTGTGGCTCGACGTGAAGAACATTCTCGTCGCGGGTTCGTCGGCGGGATATACGGGCTTCTCGGCCCGTTCGTGCCAGCTCGCCTGCAAGGTGGTCGAGCAGATGCGGGCGCGCAACTTCGTGGAGTTCATCGTCACGGGTAACAAAACCGTCTGGACGCTCTCCTATTCGGCGGCGCAGAGCGTGGGCGTGCGCGCCGGCTGGATGGGGTACGTCGCTCCTGCGGAGTATCAGACCTACATCGATCCGTGGATCAACGTCGACGCGTCGAACATCTGGTTCAACGGTGCGGCCGGCAGCGGGCAGTGGGGCATCGACGATTATGCGGCCGAAGGGATTGCCGTGAGTGTCTTTACCATCGACAAGGATGTCGACGTCGCCTACTACGAGAATTATATCGACAAGCTCAGGGCCATTACGACGAACTATCCGAAAAAATTGATCGGAATCTTCAAAAAGTAGCGTTTCGGGGAGAACTTTTTTTCTCCTGAATCGTACATATATTAACCGAGGGCAGGAAGCCCCAAGAACCGAAAAAACGATAGAAAATGAAGAAACTGATTTTGTTCCTCACCTTCGCCGCACTGTGTGCGACGCAGAACCTTTTTGCGTGGGGACGTTTGGGCCACGCTACGGTGGCCTACATCGCCGAACAACACCTCACCAAAAAGGCGAAAACCCATCTGGACAAGTACCTCGACGGCCACTCGATCGTCTACTATGCTTCATGGCTCGACGACTATAAGCCGCAGATGCTCGTCGATCTGGGGTATGATCCCGAGACGGGCGATCGGATGCATCAGCTGCCTCACACCTTTTCGGTCGATGCCCAAGGGGAAGTCGTGCCCGGCAACCGCTGGCCCGACACCGACAAGTATTTGGCCAACTGTCTCTATTACATCGAGGAGTCGTCCGATCTGCTGAAGAACCATGTCCGCAAGCTGGACGATTCGACGCGGCTGGCTCGCATTCAGCTGATCGTCCACTGCGTGGGTGACATGCACTGTCCGGCACATATCCGCTATCCGGGCAATACGACCATCGGCTACTATAAGGTGAACTATTTCGGCAAGGAGATGCGGTACCATACCATCTGGGATTCGGACATCATCCAGCGTCCCCATCCGTGGAGCTTCTCCGATCTGGCGTGGATGCTCGACCGTTATACGGCGGCGGAGCAGGCCGAGATTACGGCCGGCACGGTGAACGACTGGGGGCGCGATTCGGCCGCAGCATCGCTGTGTATCTACGACGTGCAGGCAGGGGATGTTGTTGGCCACGAGTTTATAAAAAAGTACAAGCCGCTGGCCGAGAGCCAGATCGCAAAGGCCGGTTATCGGTTGGCAGCGGTACTGAACGACGTTTTCGGGAAGTAACGAAAAGTCTGTTTTAGGGGGCGGGGCGACCATCGGTCGCCCCGTTTTTTGTCAGCAGAGAGAACGGCCGATCGTTTTGGCAGGGCGATGGCTTGCCTGAATTATAAAACCACAGTTGTGCGGAGCATATCATAAATTCTGCATTGCGAAAAATCGGTCGATCCTCACGTCGCACCTACGGTGCTCCTCAGGATGGCAGACCCAATGGACAAGCGGTGAATACTCTTCCTCGGAATGACAGATCCTTGTCATTCCGAGCGAAACGCAGTGAAGCGTGGGAATCATCCGCTTTGTATAAAAGCGGCAACTACGCTTTCTGCTTGACCCAAAAAATCAGAAGCGGCGGAACTGACGGGACCGACTGGCTGTTATCGTCAGGAAAATAGAAAATGGCCAGAACTTTTTACGGTCCGAAAGAGTCGGTGTCTAACGGAACAGGAGTAGGAAGAGGAGCCATTGGAAATCCCGCAGATGGAGTCTGATTTCGCGCAGCGCCAGTTCGAGATGTTTGTCGACGGTGCGTACCGACAGCCCCAGCCGTTGGGCGATCTCCTGTCGCGTGAGGTTCTCCCGCCGGCTCAGGGCGAAGACCATCTGCCGCTGCGGGGGCATGGCGGCGACCGTTTGCGAGATCGTCTGCCGAAGTTGTTCGGTGTCGAGTCCGCTGTCGGGTCCTTCTTCTTCGCAGGCGGCATCGTATGTCGATAGCGGCTGTCGGAGCGTTTCGAGGTTGTATTTGCGGCGGAAATGATCGTAGATGCGATGCTTGGTCATCGTGAAGAGCAGGTTGTAGAGCGAACGGTGTTCGTCGAGCCGGTCGCGGTGGAGCCACAGCTGCATGAAGACCTCCTGCACGATGTCTTCGGCTGCCGGACGCTCCTTGACCAGCCCTTCTGCGAAGGTCAGAAAGAGAGGGTAGTAGCGATTGAAAAGCGCCTCATAGCTCTTCAAATCGTCCTTTTTCAGGCGGACGATCAAATCACAGTCGGAGATATCGGGAAAAGGCCTCTTCATATTCGATCCGACATTGTCTGTCGCAGATGTTCCGGTGCGGCGCAGGTGCGTGCACGTCGGAGCTTCGGGTATCGATTATGCAAAAATAATAAATTTTTTCCGATAAGAAAACAGCTGAATGAAGTATTATTCTCTCGGTACCGCTACCGGACGTATTGTCTCTTGATTTAGACACTTTTACAGATTTCGCCGAAGCGATTTCCCGCCGTATGGCGTGTTTCGGCGTTACGGAATGCATGTGGCGGGGTTAAGACGGAGTTGCGGGGGAATGTCGCGGCGGGGTGAAACAAGTCTGTCTTGTGCCGCTCCGAAGAGGAGGGGACGGTTTATTTCGATCTGCGGAACGCCGGTGGGTGTAGGACGAAAAAGAGGTTGCGATCGAATCGTAACCTCTTGAAAATTTGTGACTCCGACAGGATTCAAACCTGTAACCTCTTGATCCGTAGTCAAGTGCTCTATTCAGTTAAGCTACGGAGCCATTCCCTTATTGCGAGTGCAAATGTAGGGCATTTTTCCGGTTTATGCAAATTTTTCCGTATAAATTTTAAGGGAACGGGAAAAACGCAGGCTCGGGAATCGGATGCGTTTCGTCGCGCTCTTCTCCGGCCGGAAAAAAAGGGCGGATCGAGAGCGGGTATCGGCCGCAGAAACCTTAGAGCCGCAGTTTGGCGGGGAGCCGGTATTCAGACAGGTGCGGCGGATGGTGAGACGATTGCGATCCCGGGTACCCCGATCTGGCGGGAATGTCGGCATCCGGTATTCGGACAGGGTCGGGCCGCGGCAGGAAGGGAGGGGTAAAGAAAACGACCGGACAATAGCTGTCCGGTCGTTTTGCCCGAAGAAATCCTGCGTTACTCCTGCATGAGTGCGCCGTAGAGAACACCCGGCTGGGTGCTGTTCGTGGCACGCAATTGCCCCATCGTGTAGACGTCGTAGCTTACGGTCGTCCACTCGATCTTGAAGGTCTTGTTCATGAGGAAATCCGTCAGATTTTTGATACTGCCGTCGTTGAAACTTGCGGCAATATTGTCCATCGCGAGTGTCGAACCGTCTATGGTAAAGCTGTCCTGCGCCTGATTGAAGTTGATCTGGTAGGTATACCGGATCTCTTGTCCGATTTTGCCGATCACCGGAGCGACCGTCAGCTGGGTGTTTCCTTCCGTATCCAGACCGAAATAGAAGTTGATGTGCGAGAAGGAGGCAACGCCCGACGTGAGCAGCAGTTTCATCTGCATGATGTTGTGTACCAGATAACCCAGATAGTTCGTGGATGCGTCCGTGCTGGGGAACATTGCGCCCTCTACGCGCATGATCGGGTAGTACTTGCCGACGCCGAAGCAGGCCTCCATGCCGATATTGGCTTTCGTCTTTGTCTGCACCAGAATCGGAGTGTCGCTGTCGGTGATGAAGCTGTCCGAATTGCCGCTTCCCTGCTGATATTTCAGTCCTTTGATCTCCGTGCCGTTGATCGTGATCGGTTTGTCGAACACGAGGTCCTTCGTAACGAGGTTCGTATGCGTCTCGACCGCATTGACCTGCGTTGCGCTTCCGATTTTGTAGAGGAACATGACCGTACGGGTACCGAGTTTTACGTCGACGGATAAGCCGTTGACATCTATATAGCAGTATAAGTTGGGCTTGTACGACGGCGCATTGCGCAGCGCTTCCTGCAGCTGACCTTGCTTGACAGCCTGCATTTCTGCCTCCGTAGCGCGAGTCAGCATCGCCTTGATGCGGTTGATACGGCCCGTCATGATGAAGAGATCTTCCGTCACCTCGTCGATTTCAAACTCGAAATCGGTCTTCAGACCCAGATTGCCCGAACCGCCGCTGATTGCATCGTTGGGATCGCTGATAATGTGAAGGTAGTTGTAGGTGTCGAACGTGAGCACCGGACGCTGGTAGGCGTGGAACATATAGGTCGAAGTCCGCGGAATACCGTTGTATTCGGGATAATCGAGGTTGTCGGTGAACATCGTTACCATATTGTTATCGGCGAAATCCATCCAGAACCGGTAGAAGCCTTTGCTGGTTTCAATGTCGGCGAACCAGCCGAATTCGGCTCCGGCGAGCTGTGCCTGATACTCTTTCATGGCGGAGTCTACACGAACGTCGACACTGCCATCCATGGTGACCGTGCTTTCGTTACAAGCGGTATAAACGGCCGCCGAAGCCATCAGAATGAGTATGCTTATATATTTTCTCATAGTATCTTGTCGTTTTCTTATTAAAAATCCATACGTTCGCTATTCCGTAGGAGGATTGGAAACGGCATCCTCGATGGCGATGCGGAAATAAGTCTCCAAGCCCTTTTCTCCCGTGGTCTCGTTGTCGAAGAATTCGATGTTCCACGTCTCCTTGAAGTAGCTCTCGACGATGGCTAATTTCTCTCTCAGATTGGCTTCGGCGTTGGGATTCTCCGTCGATTTGGCCGCTTCGGTGAGTACGGTCTCCTCAAACCACTTTTTCCCGTATACCAGAATGCCTGAAACCATCTCGGCGAAGTCCTCGTCCTTGTTCAGCATCGAATAGTTGGTGATGAAACCCAGACGGCGGGCCTCGGAGTCATTGAGCAACGTCCAGTTGGAGTTGTAACGACCGGTTGAGATTTTCTGATATTCGGGGCTGAAGAGCTTGGTCTGGTGGAGGATGTGCGTAAACTCGTGGACGATGGTGTGGAGCGACTCTTTCAGTTTGGCTTCGTTCGAAGCATCGAAATTGTTGACGTCCAGAAGCAGGATCTTACGTCCGCCCTCGGCCTGTCCCAGCTTGTAGGAGCCGTTCGAATACTCGGGGCTGCCGACCAATACGATCTTTTTCGGAGAGACCTCCTTGAGGAACTCCTCTCCGCCGGTGGCTTGGATGTACGGCTCGAACCATACGTCGCGGAGTGCGGCCATCATCGGCTGTACGGCGTCGAATTCGACCGGTACTAACTGTACCTCCGACAGACTGCTGTAAGCCTGTGCGGCATCCCAGCGGTAGACTACGTCGATGTTGTAGGGCACGGTGTAGTGCTGCTCGAGCCATTTGTCGAGTTCGTTCAGCGGGTACTCTTCTCCGCCCAGACCCGGGATATAGAGGTCGTCGGCGATCTTCTCCTCTTCGCGGCAGCCGCCCAGAAGCAGGGTGGCTCCGAATACGGCGGCGAGGAATATATTGTTGAATCTTTTCATCTTTTTCACGATTGTATTAATTGGCCGGTTTACCAAGGTTGCGGAATGTTATTCATCGGGTTGGCTTCGACGCCGGCGAGGATCGCGGTCTGCGGAACCTGCAGGACGCGACGGTCGTCGTCGGGCGTCAGCGTGCTGGTCTGACCGGAGTTGTCGCGGTGCGTGACGGGGATGTTCCAGCGCAGGATGTCATAATAACGCTGTCCCTCGTAGAGGAATTCGATGCGGCGGAAATCGAGAATCGTCAGAATCAACGCCTTTTGCAGACGACCCTGTTCGTTGTCGAGGAACCGGTTCTTGTTGAAATCGCTGTTGATGAACGAGTTCGCTCCGTTAAGCTGCGACGAGTAGTAGCTCAGAATCTTGGCTTGGGTGAGCGACGTCGTGGCGATGTCGAAATCGTCGGCCGGAATACGCAGCTCGATGAAACAGTTCAGGTCGTCGAGCGCTTCGTCGAACTTGCCGGTCATCGCATACGCTTCGGCGCGTGCCAGCAGCATCTCGTCGCTGCGGAACAGCGGGATTTTGGTATAAGACCGGCCGATGCCCGCCACGATATCCGAATAGTAGAAATCTTGGTAGTATTTCTTCAGCACCTTGCCCTTTACGCCGCCGCTGTATCCGTAAACCGTGTCCGAGTAGCTCCAGTCTACACCGGTAGCGTTCTTGGAGGCCAACTTGGTGATGACATCCTCGTCGAGCTGATAACGGGTGTAGATATTGGCCATGGTCGTCGACGGAAGAACCGTCATCGGTTCGCTCAGCAGCAGATTGGCATTGCTGCTGGCCGAGGAGAACTCCTGACCGATCTTGTCGGCATTGTCGTTATAGCTGCCCAGCCTGTTCCAGTTGGTGAGGTAGCTGCGGCAGTAGATGCGGCAGGGATCGGAAGCCGAGGGGAAGCGAACGGGCGTCTTGGTGGTCGTATTCGACGTTCCGGGCCGGTCGAAAAGGGTCGGCGTGGGGAAGAACTGATTGACATAATAGATCACGTTCTGATAATCGCGCGTGAAGAGTGCCACGCGGGTTGCGAATGCCAGCGCCGATTGGGGGGTGAAGTGGTACTTCGGCTGGTTATAGTCGCTGGCGCTGCCGACGATCTTCATACCGTCTTCGAGGTCTTGGAGCACCTTGGAAAGCGTCACGGAGACCGTCTCGCGCGAGTAATCGGCATAGGTCGTCTTCTCCGGGTCGGTAGCGTAGGGAATGCCCGGATTGGTCGACATACTCTCCAGATCGAAGAAATCGGTGTAGAGCGACAATATGCAGAAATGCGCGTAGGCGCGGCACAACAGCGCCTCGCCGCGCGAGCGGGAGAGCTGCGTGGTCTCGCCCTTCTCCTTTACAAGTTTGTCGATGGCCTCCAGAGCGTGGTTTGCAGCCGCTATGGCGTTGTAGGCTGCCGACCAGTAGGGTTCGTAGCCGTCCCACACGCCCTCGCCCGCGAGCGAGTATTCACGCCAGCGGAAAGCGTCCTCTTGGACGGTGTAGAGCGAATTAACACCGACTAACGATGTACCGTAATCGACGAAGCCGTCGCAGCGTGCATCGACTACCGAGTAGAAGGTAGAGGTCGGATAGGCCGAGACCAACAGCGCTTCGACTTTTTCCGGCGTATCGATGTAGGTACGGTTATCAGGATCGGTGCCCAGAAAATCGGAACAGCTTGAAAAAACTCCGGCCGAGGCGATCAGTGCGATAATTATTTTTCTCATATCTCTTTCTCTTTTTTGCTAAATTAGAAACCGAGGTTCAGCGACAGCGTGAACTGCGTGGTGGTCGGCATGGCCACACCGCCCGTGTTGTAGAACTCAGGGTCGCGGCCGTGAAGCGCCTTGTCCGAATAGATCAGCCACGGGTCCTTGACTGTAAGACGGACGCTGGCGGTCTTGAAGAAGCGGCTTTTGCTGATCCAGTCCGACGAGAAATCGTAATTGAGCGATACGCTTTTCAGACGGATGAAGTCGCCTTTGGCTACCCGCTGGCCGGTGTAGTTATAGGAGGCGTAGGTACCCGAATCGGTGATCGAGATCGAGGAATGCACGTAGTCGGGGATGGCGGGAACGCCGTTGTCGCCCGACATGACGTAACGGTCTTTGAACTCGTTCGTCAAAGCGGTCAGGTCGCCGTAGGACATGCTGAAGATCGGGTCGAGACGAATTACGTTGCCTGCCTGAAAGGTAAAGAAGGCGTTCAGCGAGAGGTTCTTATAGCGGACCGTGGTGTTGAAACCGCCCGTCCATTTCGGGTCGACCTGTCCCTCGTAGATCAGGTAGTCGGTATCCGTACCCTGCTTGTCGATCTCCTTGGTGACCTCGCCCTTCTCGTTGATGAACAACGGAATACCCGTGCCGGGTTCGAGACCGGCGTAGGGGATCGAGAAGAGGCTGCTTACGGGATAGCCGTTCTTGTTGCCGCCTTCGTTGCGAATCAGCTCGTTGGTCTGCGTCAGGTTCTTCGTGTTCTTGATCTGGTTCCACGTATAACCGAGGATTAAGTTGCCCGACCATGTCCAGTCTTTCGAACGGATGAACGTTCCGCCCAGCGTGATGTCGTAGCCGTGCGAATCGAGGTCGGCGTAGTTGGCGTATTTCCAGAACTCACCGCCGATACCCGACGTCTTGACCGTGGCGATCAGGTCGAAGCCCTTGCGGTTGAAGTAGTCGAACGAGAAGTTCATCCGGTTGTTGAACAGCGTAACGTCCAAACCGGCGTTGAACTGGTAGCTCTTCTCCCATGTCAGGTCGGAGTTTTCCAACGCCTCGATGTAGATCTGGTTCTCGCTGTGGCCCGGGTTGAAGGACTGCTGGTTGCGGAAAACCACGCCGGCACTGGCCATCGAAGGCATGGAGGCCGTCAGACCGTAGCTGGCGCGAAGACTCAGCACGTCGACCCACTCGGAGGCGTTCTCCATGAACGATTCGTTCTGGATGTTCCACTTGGCACCGAAGTTCCATGTGGGCAGCCAGCGCTTGTCGGCGCTTTTACCCAGCGCATTCGAACCGTCGACGCGGACCGTGGCCGAGAGCGAGTATTTGCGGTCGAACGAGTAGTCGGCATTGGCGTATGCGGCTACGAAGCGGTCGAAGATCTCTTCGGCGGAGTAGAGGTCGGTCTTGCGGTCGGCCATCATGCGGTAGAAGTTGGGATCGTTGTAGACCACGCCGCCCATCTTATATTGGTAGCCGGGCTGCGTTGCGGAGGTGATGCGGCGGTCGGTGTACTTGATCTGCATACCGGCCAGTGCATTCAGCTCGTGCATGTGGGCGCCGTCCCAAATCTTGTTGTAGTTGAGCGAGTAACGCATGTCGTAGTTGAGCATACGGTAGTTGTTCGTGTTGTAGAAACCTCCCAGCGGCAGTACGACCAGCGGCTCGGCATTGAGGTCCTCCGTATTGTGCCACAGATAGGGGTTGTTTTGCTTGATCGTCGAATTGCCGTCGGCGCGGTAGGCGTTGGCGACGTTCGAATCCTCCGTAATCTTGTGCAGCTGGTCGCTCTTCACATAACGGAGCGCTCCCGTGAAGTTGAATCTCAGATCCTTGAGGATCGACCAGTTGAATTCGCCCTGCAGCTTGGCGTCCACCACGTTCAGCTCGATCTGGTTGTTGGCCAGCTCGTTGAAGATGTTGAACGGAGCGTAGTTCATCTGAACGTACTCCAGATTGCCGTTGTCGTCGTAGGGACGCACGGCACGCGACGTGTTCAGCGCGTAGCTGAAGGGGTTGATGTCGAATTCACGCGACCATTCGCCCGTCACCGAGTTGATTTTACGCGAATAGGAACCCGGAGCCTTCTGGTCGCGGAATGAAGCGACGGCCTGTACGCCGACCGAAATCTTCTCGCTCACGGTGTAGTCGTTGCGGAAGTTCAGCGTGTAACGGCTCACCTCGTCGGCGACCGACCAGCCGTCGTCGCGCAGGAAACCGATCGAAGCGTAGGTACGCGACTTGTCGGAGCCCGTCGAGATGCTCAGCGTGTGTTCCTGCTGAAGGTTGTGCGTGAAGAGTTCGTCGAACCAGTCGGTGTTGGCCTTGGCGTATTTAAGCAGGAAGGCCTCGCGTGCGATACGCGTGTTGGCCAGACCGAATTTGCCGGTATCCTTGTTGTAGGTCGAAATGGACTTCCACATCAAACCGTAGGGACCGTAGCTCGACGAGTTGAGAATACTCTCGTTGAGCATACCCTTGCGGGCGATCTCCGACGTGATGGCCATCTGGTCGGCCGAGTTCAGAATATCGTAGTTCGAATAGCGGGGTTTTGTGCGGATCGTGAAGTTGCCCGTGTAGTTGATGCGCGGTGCCCCCTTCTTACCCTTCTTGGTGGTGATGACCACCACGCCGTTCATGGCGCGGGCGCCGTAGAGGGCCGTTGCCGAGGCGTCTTTCAGAATGTCGAAGGTCTCGATATCCGATGCGTTGATGCCGGCCACCGACGAACCCAGCAGGGTCGTGGGGTCGCCCGACGACAACTGGTCGTTGGAGATGTTGACCACATCTTCGAGCACGACGCCGTCGACTACCCACAGCGGCTTGTTCTCGCCGCTGAGCGACGTGACACCGCGGATACGTACTTTGGGGGCGCTACCGAAGGTACTCGAAACGTTCTGTACCGATACGCCGGCCACCTGTCCCTCGAGCATACGGCTCACGTCCGTAACGCCCGCAATGGCGACGTCGTCGGCCGAAATCTTGACCGACGAACCGGTGAAACTCTCTTTCTTTGCGTTCTTGAAACCCGTTACGACGACATCGTCGATGCCGATGGCCGATTTCTTCAACTTGATGTTGATTACGTGATTTTTGCCGACCGTTACGTTCAGGGTTTCGTACCCCACGTAGGTGAACGTCAGCACCGGATGCTCGCCTGCGGAAGCGGGAACCGGAAGTACGTAAGTACCGTCTACGAGCGTTGCCACACCCGTCGTCGTACCGATCATGACGGTGGCGCCGATGATCGGCTGTCCGTCTTCGGCATCAACAACCTTTCCCGAAATCTTTATCTGTGCAAACGTCGCGCTGACGCTACCCAGACAGAATACGAGCAGTAGTAAAAATTTTCTCATGCGCAAAAATAGTTAATATTGTATTCGTCTTTTGTTGCCTGTTTCTTCGTTTGGGTGAATCGTTTTGCGTTATGCGCATCGTCTTTTCACCGCTTTCAGGAGCTTATATGCATACTATATGTAGTCGACAAAGATAGGTATTTTTTTATTACCCCCCCCCGCAATAGTAGGAATTTTTTCTGAGTTTTTTTAAATTGATAATACAGTGATTGGAATTTATTTGATAAAATTGTAATTCGTAAGTAAATTACGGATATAAATTGCGGACTGTAATTAAAATTACATATCGACCGGAAAACTCGTTGGATAAAGGTCCCTCGACCGGAGGATGAATTGAAAATGTGTCGGTTAGGGGAGCAGGCTTTCGGCCGATAAAGCGGATTCTGCTCCGAAATTCATTCGGAGCAGAACCGAATCAGTGTTTGAGTTCGCGGTCGGGATTCTCCTTAAGAAATTTTTCCCACGACTTGCTGCCGCGTGCCGAGACGGCTTTACGGCCGCCGCCGAGTCCTTTGTTCCGTTCTTCGCCCAATGCGGGGTTGAGCGGATTGCACGACATGAAGTAGTGGCAGAGTGCGACGGCCATACCGTCGGTTTCGTCGAGTTTCTTGGGGGTGTAGTCGATGCCCAAGATGCGGGTGACGAGTGCCGCTACCTGCTCCTTGGCCGCCGAACCTCCGCCCGTGATGCACTGTTTGATGCGGCTCGGGGCGTACTCGAAGACGGGGACGTCGCGGCAGAGCGCGGCGGCCATCGCCACGCCCTGCGCACGCCCCAGTTTGAGCATACTCTGTACGTTCTCCCCGAAGAAGGGCGATTCGAGCGCCACCTCGCGCGGGGCGTACTCGTCGACGAGCGCCCCCACGCGGTCGAAGATGCGGCGCAGCTTGGCATAGGGGTCTTTCAGCTTGTGGAGGTCGATGGCTCCCATGACCACCGAGCGCGGTTCGCGCCCCGTGACCTCGACGACGCCGTACCCCATATAGTTGGTTCCCGGGTCGATCCCCATGATGCGGTAGGACTCTTTGTTCGGTGCAGGCATTTCGGCGGGTATATTATTGTCCGAGCAGTTTTTCGATCTCGTCGACGGGGATGTGCGAGGCTCTGCCCCATGCTGTTCGGGCGATGATCCGCCCGTCGGAACAGCGGATCAGCACGTAGGAAGGGAGGCTCTGGATGCCGTAACTTTCGAATCCCGTCTGCCAGCCGTCGAGGTTGCTGACGTTGATCCACGGCATCTGCTTCTTCTCGATGGCGCGGAGCCACGCTTCGCGCTGACTGTCGAGCGAGACGCCGACGATCTCCAGCCCTGCCGAGCGGTATTTCTCGTAGAGTTGCTTCAGATGGTCCATCTCGCCCATGCAGGGGCCGCACCACGAGGCCCAGAAATCGACCAGCACGCACTTGTTGGCCGGATTCTCCACCGCCTGCCGCAGCGACAGCGTATCGCCTGCGGGTGTCGGCGCCGTGATGTCGCAGTAGGGTTGGCCCACGTCGGTGCGCAGATATTGTTCGATCTGCGGCCGCAGGTAACGGCGAATCATGTAGTGCTGCTGCATCGGCTCGCTGAGAAGATTGATCGCATCGAGTATCTGCTGCGCCGAGCGGAAATAGGTCGTGTAACGGTTGAGAATGCGCACGGCGAGGAAGTTGTCGGCATTATTGACGACGGTGCGGTAGGTGTAGTCGTATTTTTCTTCCAGAATAGCTTCCCAATGCTCCTTATTCCCACGGACGGCATTCATTCGTTCGGAAAAGTTTCTCATCTGATCTTGGAATCGCGCGAGCGAATCGTTGAGCGGGCTGGTGGCGGCGAACGATTTCTTGTCGGCCAGCGTCCCTTCGATATGGATCGGTGCGTTTTCGAGGATGAAGGAGGTGAACGACTTGCGGCCGTCGGTCGACAGATAGCCTAACGTCGAGTGTGCCGCTTTGCCTTTGAAGGTAAAGCGGCCGTTCTCCACGCGGGCCGAGTCCAGCACGACGAGGTCGGCGGGATAATCCTCTGCGGTGCAGAGATAGACGGTCGGTTGTTCCAGATCGGAAATGCTGCCGGTCAGGGTGTAGCCGGAATTGCAGCCGACCAGCGTGATGACGGTCAGTGCGAGCAGTGAGGTGGGCTTCATAAGGTCGGTTTTTTAGGCATTGTTTCGGTTTGTCGGCGGATTGGGTCGGAATCTGCCGGTGGGTTCGGTTTTGAGGCAGCTGCGGGATCGGCGCATCCGGCCGAAGCGAACGAAGCTTCGGCCACCGCAGTTTATTTTCCGAGCAGCGCTTCGAGTTTTTCGCCGAGCGCAGCACCGCGCAGATGCGTGGCGACGATCTGCCCGTCGGAGGTGCGGATCAGGTAGTTGGAGGGGATGCTCTCCACGGCGTAGTCGAGGGCCGCAGGGCTTTCGAATCCTTTGAGATCGCAGACCTGAATCCACTTCATCTGCTTCTCGGCGACGGTATTCAGCCAAGCGTCGCGCTCGGTGTCGAGCGATACGGCGTAGATTTCGAATCCCTTCTTGCGGTAGGTCTCGTAATCGGCTTTCAGATAGGGAATTTCCATCAGGCAGGGACCGCACCACGAAGCCCAGAAATCGATGAGGACGTATTTGTTGGCGGGATTCTCGACGACGGACTTGAGTGTCACCGGTTCGTTGCCGGCATCCGGCGCGACGATGTCGGTGTAGGGTTGTCCCACAGCCGTGCGGAGCCGCTGCTCCATGACGTTGCGCAGGTCGGTCAGTTCGGTACGCTGCTGCCACTCGGCGGGAAAGCGGTCGATCTCGTCGATCACCTCCTGCGGCGTGAAGAACATCGAACCCGTCTCGGCCAGTACGATCATGCCGCAGATGTTGCCGCGGTTGCGGTCGATGGTCTCGCGCATCCGTTGTTTGTAGCGGTCGACCAGCAGCTCCTTGTCGGCCTCCAGCTCGGTGACGCCGTAGGCTTCGCCGGTGTCGTAGGTCAACTCGTTGAAGGTGTTCATCGCTTCGTTGGCCTCTGTTCCGGTCGGATAGACTTCATTGGGATTGTAGAGGTTGCCCGTGATCGCGATCTTGGCGTTTTCGAGGAAGAAGCGCACGAACGGCTGCTCCTTGTCCTTGCTCAAATAGGCGACTTCGGGCAGTGTGGTCTTGCCCGTGAAGGTGAAGACGCCCGCTTCGACTTTGGCCGAATCGACGACGTTGTGCGTGCCGTTGAAGGTAATCAGATAGACGTAGGGCGATTCCAGACCCTCGACGTTGCCGCGAATCGTGTAACCGTCCGACGAACAGCCGCCCAGCAGGAGCAGCGTGGCTGCGAATGTGTAAATGCGTTTCATGGTAAGTTTATAAGTTCGGGTTGAAACGGCCGACCGCTTTGCGGCCGGCCGCTGTTACGGATGAAGATCGGTTATTTCCCGAGCAGTTCTTCGAGCTTTTCGCCGAGCGCCTCGCCGCGCAGCTGCGTGGCGACGATCTGTCCGTCGGAGGTACGGATCAGGAAGTTGGCGGGGATGCTCTGCACGGCATACGCCTCGGCGGCGGGGGTTTGGAAGCCGGTGAGGTCGCTCACCTGTATCCAGTTCATGCCCTGCTGCTTGACGGTCTCGATCCAGCGTTCGCGCTGCGAGTCGAACGAGACGGCGTAAATTTCGAATCCCTTCTTGTTGTATTTCTCATAGTCGGCTTTCAGGAAGGGTACCTCGACCATGCAGGGACCGCACCACGAAGCCCAGAAGTCGAGCAGGACGTAGGTGTTCTTCTTGTTCTCGACGACGGATTTGAGCGATACCTCTTTGCCGTCGGAATTCTTGGCCACGACGTCGATGTAGGGATGACCGGCGCTCACGCGGAGTTTGCGTTCGGTGGCTTCGCGCAACTCGGTCAGCTCGCGGCGCTGCTGCCACTCGGCGGGGAAAAGAGCGATCTGCTCCATCACCTCTTCGGGCGAAAGGAAGGCATAGGCGTTGTTCAGGAAGGTCGTCACGCCGTAGATGTTGTCGCGGTTCGCCTCCACGGCGTCGGACATCAGCTTGGTGTACTCCTTGCGCAGGCTGTCGCGCTGCATCTCGCTGCCGGCCGTGGCGAACTCCTCCTCCAAGGCGGTGATCTTTTCGTCGAATGCACGCTGGGTGTCGTTCGACGGTGTGCCCAAGATGGCGATGTCGGCCGGCGCGGAGAGCGAGCCGTCGACGCTGATGCGGCCGTTCTCCAAGAAGAAGTGGACGAACGGCTGCTGCTTGTCGGTGCTCAGGTAGACCACCTCGGGCTGTTCGGCCTTGCCTTTGAAGACGAAGTCGCCCTTCGAAACCTTGGCCGAGTCGATGATCTCCACTTCGCCCGTGTAGCGCAGCAGGTAGACGTAAGGATTGTCGAGTCCGGCGATTTTGCCGCGAATCGTATATCCGTCGGAGGAGCAGGCGCCCAGCAGGAGCAGGGAGGCCGCGAATGCAAGAGTGTGTTTCATACGTTATTTTTCTATCAGTTGGTTGACCGCCTTTTCCAGCGCGGAGAGCCGTTGCTGCAACTCGGGAAGGTTGCGGAAAACGGCGTTCGCGCGGTGGAACTTGATGCCCGGCAACGCCGGCGTGCCCAAACGGACTTCGTCGTCGGGTACGCTCTTGTCGATGCCGCTCTGCGAGCCGACCTTCACGCGGTCGCCGATGGTGACGTGGTCCGCGATGCCGACCTGTCCCGCGAGGAAACAGTTGCGGCCGACTTTCGACGAACCTGCGATGCCCATCTGCGCCGACGAGACGGTATGCTCGCCGATCTGCACGTTGTGTCCCACTTGGATGAGGTTATCAAGTTTCACGCCACGACGGATAATCGTCGAGTCTGTTTTCGCACGATCGATGCAGGTATTGGCTCCGATCTCGACGTCGTCCTCGATAATGACGTTGCCCAGCTGCGGAATTTTGTCGAATCCGCCCTCGGCGTTGGGCGCGAATCCGAAGCCGTCGGCGCCGATCACGACGCCTGCGTGGAGGATGCAGCGGCGGCCTATGCGGCAGCCCTCGTAAATCTTCACGCCAGGGTAAAGCGTCGTTCCCTCGCCGACGGTGACGCCGTCGCCGATATAGACCTGCGGGTAGATCCGGCAGCGGTCGCCGATGCGCGCTCCCGCTTCGATCACGGCGAAGTCGCCCACGTAGCACTCCTCGCCCACGGCAGCCTCGGCCGAGATCGACGCCCGCTCCGAGACGCCCTTCTTCTGCGGACGGGCGGCGTTGTACATCTCCAGCAGCTGCAATACGGCCGCTCCGGCGTCGTCGACCTTGATGAGCGTCGCGCGTACCTCCTGCTGCGGCATGAAGGAGCGGTTGACCAGTACGATCGAGGCTTCGGTGGTGTAGAGGAACGGCTCGTATTTCGGATTGACGAGATAGGCCATCGAACCGTTCTTGCCCTCCTCGATGGAGGAGACGGTGTGTACTTTGGTTGTTTTGTCCCCGACGATTTCGCCGCCCAGAAATCCGGCGATCATTTCGGCTGTAAATTCCATCATAGCGTTATTTCGTTTGATTTGATATCTGTCAGAGGTAGTTCTTCAACTCCACGCCGCGGGGCAGAAACTCCGCGACGGAGCGGCCGAAACCGAGCACTTCGCGGACCGTCGACGAGGAGATGTCGGCCACGTCGGGCGGGGTGAAGAGCATGACCGTGACCACGGCGGGGTAGAGCCGGCGGTTGGTGGCGGCCATCGTCCGTTCGTATTCGAAATCGGTGGTGTTCCGCACGCCCCGGATGACGGCTGCGGCACCGACCTGTTGGGCGAAGTCGCCCGTCATGCCGTTGTAGATCCTCGCTTCGACGCGGGCATCGCCGGCGTAGTAGTCGTCGATGAGCCGTTTACGGTTTTCGAGGCTCAGCAGCCCCTGTTTCGAGACGTTGCTGCCGATGCCGATGACAACCCTGTCGAAGAGGTGCAGCGCCTTCTCGACGATCGCTTCGTGGCCGCGTGTAAAGGGGTCGAACGACCCCGGGAAAATGGCTGTTTTCATCCCTCGCTGTGGGTTTATTGTTGACAAAGGTAAAAAAACAATCGAATAATTCCGCTTCCCCGCCTGAAAATCTCGCGGATCAAGCGTTTGCGGTTACAGGATGCTGTCTGTGCTGCTCGCAGCGATGTTTTTCCAAAGGGTCGGATTCCCGCGCTTCACTGCGTTGCGCTCGGAATGGCAGGATTTGTCATCCTGAAGAGGTGCGTAGGCCCGACGTGAGGATCGGGCGCTTGGAAAAGAGCGGTGAACAAAAAGGAAAGCGGTTGATTGCCGTGTCGCCGCGACGGCTCCTCGCAATGACAGGTTTCAAGCGGTGGATTCCCACGCTCCGTTCCACTTCGCTCGGAATGACAATACAAGGTCATCCTGAGGAGGAGCGAAGCACCGACGTGAGGATCAGACCTCGTTCATGATGACCTGACGCCCTGCGAAAAGCGCGGAAAAATACGAATGCCCCGAAATGCAACTGCATTTCGGGGCGTGTCCGTATGCCGGCGGGGTTACGCCACTTTGAGCGTGACGCCTGCCTTAGCGGGGAGAATCTTCACTTTGTCGCCTTCGTTGACGCGGCCTTCGATGATGAGTGTCGAAAGCGGCTCCTCGACATTGTCCAGCAGCGTGCGCTTGAGCGATCGCACGCCGTAGCGCGCTTCGTAGCCCATCGCCGCCAGACGGCGTTTCGCTTCGGCCGAAATCTCGACCTTGTACCCCAGCTGCTGCGTGCGGGAGAGCAGGCGGCTCAGCTCCAGTTCGACGATGTGCTCCACGTCTTCGAGCGTGAGCGTGCGGAAGACGATGATGTCGTCGATCCGGTTGAGGAACTCCGGCGCGAAGGTGCGCTCGAGCGCCTTGCGGTACTCGGTCTGCGGAGTGGTCTGTTCGATGACCGTCTTCGACGAGGTGGAGTAACCCACCTGCACGGCACGCTGCACGGCGGCACGCGAGCCGACGTTCGAGGTCATGATGATGACCGTGTTGCGGAAATTGACCTTGCGGCCCGATCCGTCGGTGAGATGCCCCTCGTCGAAGATCTGCAACATGGTGTTGAAGACTTCGGGGTGCGCCTTCTCGATCTCGTCGAACAGCACCACGGCGTAGGGCTGGCGGCGTACCGCCTCGGTGAGCTGACCGCCTTCGCCGTAACCGACGTATCCCGGAGGGGAACCGATCAGGCGCGAAACGTTGTGCTTCTCGCCGTATTCGCTCATATCGATGCGGATCAGTCCGCGCCGTTCGTCGAAGAGCCATTTCGACAGCTCCTTGGCCAGCAGCGTCTTGCCGACACCCGTCGGGCCGACGAAGAGGAAGACGCCGATGGGACGGTTCTCATCCTTCAATCCGGCGCGCGAACGCTGGATCGAGAGCGCCACCTTCTCCACGGCGGTGTCCTGTCCGATGACGCGTCCCGAGAGATACTCCTTCAGGCCGCGCAGACGGCCCAGCTCACCCGTCGACACCCGTTCGATCGGAATGCCCGTCACCGAAGTGATGACCTGCGCGATGTGCTCGGCGCCGATCTCGGCCGGATGGCTTTCGAGCGACCGCTGCCACTCGGCACGGCACTCGTTCAGTTTCGAACGCAGCGCCAGCTCTCGCAGACGGGCTGCGGCCGCTTTTTCGTAGACGAGCTGACGGACCGCCTCGCGGCGTTCCTTGCAGGTTGTGGCCAGTGCCGTCTCCATTTCGCGCAGCGCGTCCGGTTCGCGTGCCGCCTGCAGATGCATCCGCGACCCTGCCTCGTCCAGCACGTCGATGGCCTTGTCGGGGAAGAAACGGTCGGTGATGTAGCGGTTCGTGAGCGTCACGCACGCCTCGAGAGCCTCGTCCGTGTAACGAACCTTGTGGTGCGCCTCGTAGCGGGGCGCGATGTTGCGCAGAATCTGGAGCGTCTCCTCGCACGAGGTCGGTTCGACCAGCACGCGTTGGAAACGGCGTTCGAGCGCGGCGTCCTTCTCGATGTTCTCGCGGTACTCGTCGAGCGTCGTGGCACCGATGGTCTGCAACTCGCCGCGTGCCAGCGCCGGCTTGAGGATATTGGCCGTATCGAGGCTTCCTTGGGTCGAACCCGCGCCGACGATGGTGTGGATCTCGTCGATGAAGATGATCGTGTCGTCGGCCTTGCGCAGCTCGTCGAGCAGCTGCTGCATCCGCTCCTCGAACTCGCCGCGGAACTTCGTACCGGCCACCAGCGACGAGACGTCGAGCGAGTAGAGACGTTTGCCTGCGATGGTGTAGGGAACGTCGCCCGCGGCGATCCGCAGCGCGAGTCCCTCGACGATGGCGCTCTTGCCCACGCCCGCTTCGCCGATCAGGATCGGGTTGTTCTTCTTGCGGCGCGAGAGAATCTGCACCACGCGTTCGATCTCGCAATTGCGGCCGATTACGGGGTCGATTTTCCCTTCACGCGCCTGTTTGGTAAGGTCGACGCCGAATTTGTCGAGCATACGGCTGCCTTCGGCCGGCCGCTGCTCCTGCTCGGTGTAGTCGAGCAGATGGACGCGCTGTTCGATGCGCGGCTCGTCGGCCGCGCTCATGCGGTGAATCTCGTCCTCGACGATGGCCGACGTGATGTGGTACATTTCCAGTACGTGCGAGCCGATGGTCTGCTCGTCGCTGATAATAAAATGTAAGGCATGGGCCGTAGAGACACTGGGTAGAGTGCGATAACGTTTGCGCAACTCGTTCGCAAATTGGATGTAAAACTCCTCGGGGTTTCCGGTCGGGCCGTCGGTGCGTTCCTGCAGATCGCGTTCGATGCGCAGGCGTACCTGATAGATTTCCCAGTCCTTGAGACGGGCTGAAAGCAATTGGTAGGCCAACGATCCCTCCTCTCGGATAATCTCGAGCAGCAAGCGATCCTTCAACCAATGGGTCTCTCCTTGTTTCGATGTATCGAACGCCGTGCGGGCGATCAGCCCTTCGAGCGTTTTTGAAATCTTGGTCTGCATAATATCGTCGTGTGTTATTTGCTGACAAAACGCAGTGCCGAGAGGTGATATTGTGTATGCTTATGGAAATATTAAATTTTATTAATAAATAGTATAATCAGACACAGAGGCGATCGAACGGCGCATTGCGCCGCTCTTTCTGCAAGAGATTGATTGTAATGTGGGTAGGTCTCGGAAATGCCTTCGGATGGGGAAATTCGGCTCAGAGCAGCTCCGAACTGCGGGGCCATTCGCCGATCTCCATGTCGCGCACTTCGGCGCCGTCGACGACGAAACGCAGCGCCGTGCGGACTTTGTGGATGCCGTAATTTCCCGCTCCGCCCGGGTTGAGATGGAGCAGTTGGTAGACCGGATCGTAGATGATCCGCAGGATGTGGGAGTGACCCGCGACGAAGAGCGTGGGACGCGCCGACTGGATGCGCTGAACGATGCGCGGATCATAATGGCGCGGATAGCCGCCGATGTGGGTCATCAGCACCGACGCCTCCTCGCATCGGAAAAAATCGACCAGCGGCCAGACGCGCCGCATCGTGCCGCCGTCGGTATTGCCGCATACGGCACGCAGGGGTTTGAAGGCGGCGATCCGGTCGGCAAGTTCCAGCGAACCGATGTCGCCGGCGTGCCAGATTTCATCGACCTCCGAGAGAAAGCCCTTGAGCGTGTCGTCGAACGTGCCGTGCGTGTCCGAAATAAGTCCGATGCGTTTCATGTGCGGGAAGTTTGGAATGTTCGGATGCCGCCTGCGAGGTAGAGCGTGCCGATCGTGCCCGCGACGACGGCTGCCGAGAGGTCGGCCGGCGGGAAACTGCCGGAGATGCCCATCGCGATGAATCCGGCGAGGCCCCGCAGGGCGAACACGACGCCGATCGTGTAGACGGCGGGGCGCAGCAACGGCAGCGGGCGGATCGTTCCGGCCGCAGAAAGGGCGTAGAGACCGCATACGGTCAGCCCGCAGGCGACGCCGAGGGTAATCAAATAGGGGATCGGAGACCAGCGGGCCGCCAGCCGATCCATGATCGGCTCGATCCGGTAGAGCCGGAATGCGGCGTCGAGGCAAAAGAGGCAGAGCACATGCCCGATGGCCAATATGAAATTCAGAACGGCTCCTATTTTTAACATGGGTTCAGTATTTTCCCTTCCATAACTCGCGAATACGTTCGGCGATCTTCGCTTCGGCGGCGTTTTGCGTGTTCGGCTCGTAGAACCGCCGCCCTTTGAGGCTCTCGGGCATGAACTCCAGCTCGGCGAAACCGCCGTAGTCGTGTGCGTATTTGTATCCCTTGCCGTATCCCGCCTCGTCCATCAGCTTGGTCGGCGCGTTGCGTAGGTGGAGCGGCACGGGACGGTTCGTCGTGTCGTGTTCGACGAGGGCGAGCGCCTTATTGATGGCCATGTAGGCCGTGTTGCTCTTCGGCGAGGTGGCCAGATAGATCGTCGCCTCCGCGAGCGGGATGCGGGCTTCCGGCATACCTATTTTATGTACCGTGTCGAAGCAGGCATTGGCCAAGAGCAGGGCGTTGGGATTGGCCAGTCCGATATCCTCCGAGGCGAGAATCACCAGCCGACGGGCGATGAAACGAGGCTCCTCGCCGCCGGCCAGCATCCGCGCCAGATAGTAGATCGCGGCGTTGGGGTCGCTGCCCCGCACCGACTTGATGAAGGCCGAGATGACGTCGTAGTGCTGCTCGCCGTTCTTGTCGTAGAGGGCGATATTCTGTTGCAGGCAGTCGGTGACCAGTTGGTCGGTGATCGTCAGCCGGCCCTCGTTGGCGGCCAGCAGGATGTCGAGGATATTGAGCAGCTTGCGTGCGTCGCCGCCCGAGAAGCGGAACAGCGCTTCGGTTTCGCGCACGTCGATACCCCGCTCTCGCAGTTCGGGGTCGGTGGCGACCGCTCGGTCGAGCAGCTGCTGCAGCTGGATGTCCTCCATCGGTCGCAGGATGTAGACCTGACAGCGGCTCAGCAGCGGCGGAATCACCTCGAACGAAGGGTTCTCGGTCGTGGCGCCCACGAGCGTCACGACGCCCTGCTCGACGGCACCCAGCAGCGAGTCCTGCTGCGACTTGTTGAAACGGTGGATTTCGTCGATGAACAGGATCGGCGGCGGCGTGTTGAAGAAGTGCTGCTTCTTGGCCGATTCGATCACCTCGCGCACCTCCTTGACGCCCGACGAGACGGCCGACAACGTGAAGAACGGACGTTTCAACTCCGTGGCTACGATCTTCGCCAGCGTGGTTTTACCCACCCCCGGAGGACCCCAGAGGATGAACGACGGGACATTGCCCGTCTCCAGAAACTTGCGGAAAACGCCGTTCTTACCCACCAGATGCTCCTGCCCGATGTAGTCGTCGAGCGTGCGGGGGCGGAGGCGTTCGGCCAATGGAATCGACATAAGTTATAAGGTTGAACAGTCAAATGTACACTTTTTTCGCGGAACGGCAAAGCGCATCCGAAACTTGCAGCCTGCGACGAAGCGTTTCGCTTCCGTTCGGGAGCAGGGAGGAGGCGCGCAGACTGAGCGGTGAAATAAAAAGGACTCTCTGTCGAAGAGGGCCCTTTTTATTCCGGTATACCGAGTCTCGGTTCTCAGGATGCGGCGGTCAGAAGACGAACTTCTCGAGTTTCAGCTCGCCCAGCTCGTTGAGCCGCGGAACGAGGGTCGTGAAATGGGCGGTCGCTTCGTGGGCGGCAAGCGCTTTGGCGTCGCTCCATGTTTCGCAGATCATCAGTACGTCGGGGCGCGTGGCGCTCTCGAACAGATCGTAGGCGATGCAGCCGGCATCCTTGAGCGAAGCCGCTACCAGTTCTTTTGCCGTGGCGACCGTCTCTTCGCGGTTGGTCGTCGTCGTGCGGATGAATACATTGAGTCGTATCATTGTCTTTATTTTTTAAAGGTGCGACAATTGTTAAAGGTTCGGCTTTTTCAGGTCGAGGTACAATTCGTCCAATTGGCTCCGATCGATGGTCGACGGAGCGTCGAGCATCACGTCGCGGCCGGCGTTGTTCTTCGGGAAGGCGATGTAGTCGCGGATCGAGTCCGAGCCGCCGAACAACGAGCACAACCGGTCGAACCCGAAGGCCAGACCGCCGTGAGGGGGAGCGCCGAACTTGAAGGCGTTCATCAGGAATCCGAACTGCTCCTGCGCCTTCTCGGGGGTGAAGCCCAGACATTTGAAGATCAGCGCTTGCAGCTTCGCATCGTGAATACGGATCGAACCGCCGCCGATCTCGGTGCCGTTGCAGACGAAGTCGTAGGCGTTGGCGCGCACGCGTCCCGGATCGCTCTCGAGGTACTGCACGTCCTCGGGTTTGGGCGACGTGAAGGGGTGGTGCATGGCGTAGAAGCGCTGCGTCTCGTCGTCCCACTCGAACATCGGAAAATCCACGATCCACAGCGGAGCGAACTGCTTCGGATCGCGCAGGCCGAGCTGCTGGGCCACCTCCAGACGCAGGGCGCACAGCTGTGCGAGCGTCTTGAACTTCGCACCCGAGAGCAGGAAGACCATGTCGCCCGCTGCGGCGCCGCATGCTTCGGCTACGGCGCGCACCTCTTCGGGCGTGTAGAACTTGTCGATCGACGATTTGACGGCATCGGCTTCGACACGGATCCAGACGAGTCCTTTGGCGCCCACCTGCGGCCGCTTGACGAACTCCGTTAGTGCGTCGATCTGCTTGCGGGTGTAGGCCGCGCATCCCGTCGCGGCGAATCCGCAGACGTACTCCGCATCATCGAAAACGGAGAACCCGTGCCCTTTGACGCGATCGGTCACGTCGTGAAACTCCATGCCGAAGCGCAGGTCGGGTTTGTCCGAACCGTATTTCTCCATCGCTTCGATCCACGGCATACGCCGCAGCGGCTCCGTGAAATCGATGCCCAGCACGTGGCGGAACATGTGTTTGGCCCAGCGCTCGAACACTTCGAGGATGTCCTCCTGTTCGACGAACGACATCTCGCAGTCGATCTGCGTGAATTCGGGCTGGCGGTCGGCACGCAGGTCCTCGTCGCGGAAGCAGCGCACGATCTGGAAATATTTGTCGTAACCGGCCACCATGAGCAGCTGCTTGAGCGTCTGCGGCGACTGGGGCAGTGCGTAGAACTGGTTGGGGTTCATGCGGCTCGGTACCACGAAGTCGCGTGCGCCTTCGGGGGTCGATCCGACCAGATAGGGAGTTTCGATTTCGAGGAAGCCCTCGCTGTCGAGAAACCGGCGGATCTCCTGCGCCATCTTGTGACGCAGGATCATGTTGCGCAGCAACGGTGCGCGGCGCAGATCGAGGTAACGGTATTTCATGCGCAGGTCGTCGCCGCCGTCCGAGACCTCTTCGATGGTGAAAGGCGGAACGTCCGAGCGGTTGAGGATCGTCAGTGTGTCGGCCGCGATCTCGATCTCTCCGGTGGGCATCTTCGGGTTTTTCGACTCGCGTTCGATGACGCGGCCCGTCACCTGAAGGACGAATTCGCGTCCCAGCTCGGCGGCCGTGCGGCGGGTCTCTTCGGCCGAGTGCTCCTCGACGACGATCTGCGTCAGGCCGTAGCGGTCGCGCAGATCGATGAAGGTCATGGCCCCCAGATTGCGCACCTTCTGCACCCAGCCGGCGAGCGTTACCGTCTGACCGACGTTTGCGGCACGCAGCGAGCCGCATGTGTGGGTTCTGTACATAAGTTTTTGTATATTTTCGTTGTTTGTCGTATCTTTAACTTCGTTTTAGATACTACGTCTCGGCATAATCAAACCGATGTTTGCTTCTGCGCTCGACTTTTCGTATCTTTAACTTCGTTTTAGATACTGTGTC
>URRP01000003.1 GCA_900550375.1 uncultured Alistipes sp.
ACGTTGCAACGTGTCGCGCGAATCGTCGGGTCTCGAAAGATTACCATTCAGGCGTCCAACCGCCCCCACCGTCACCGCCGCCGGGGAAGGGATCCCAACCGCCGCCGCTGCCGTCGGAGGCGGTCTGCTCCACCTTGAAGAGCGGGGTAGTCGCAGCACCCATATAGCCGAATGCGAAGATATAATACTTCTCGTCCTTGACCAGCGCTTCACCCGAATATTCGGCCGATCCCTTGAACGGAGCAGGTGTCGCGATCAATCCGGCGTTATTCTCGCCGATGAAACAGTTCATCATAATCAGCTCGCCGGCCGATTCGATCACGGCTTTCATGAAAGCTTCGTCGTTTGCGAAGGCCTCATAAGCGCTCTTCTTGACAATACCCGTATAGTAGTACTCCGTATCGATCGAAGGCTTCACGCCGTACTTGAAATAATAGAGCTGCCCGCCGAAGAGATCGTTCGGATCGGTCTCCGCACCCGCTTCGACGTCCTTGATCTCGAGCATCATCGACGAAGGCACGACGGAGGTCGTCTTGGCCGTGGTCGTTCCGACCTCGGTGGTACGTACCCCCTCGTCGCTCACGCCGAAGACATAGACCGTGTAGTCGGTTTCGGGCTTGATGATCGTAATACCCAGATGGCGGCGCGAGTGGAGCGTCTTGTCGCCCGTGAAGACACGCGGATCGGTCGTCCAGTCGACAGGCGGCGTGAACCCGTTCTGGAACGCCACTTCGGCGTCGGCCACCTGCGACGGGGTCATGTTCTTCACGTCGTCGGTCGCCTTGATCGTCACGAAATAGCGCGTCGCGGCGTTGGAGGGCTTGACATCGATGTTCATCAGGATCGAATTGATATCGGTCACTTCGACGTTGAACGTACAGTTGTCGATCACCTTGGTCGCCTCGGTCTTGAAAAGCATCTTGGTGAGTTTCGTGCAGGCCGACACGCTGTTGTCGATACCGAACGCAAAGGCGTAGTACTCGGTGTCGGGCAGCAGTCCTGTAATCTCTACCAAACCCGCCCCCATCCGTACCGAGGCCATCTGACCGAGTTTCGACCCATCGCTGCCGATAACCATGCGGATTCCGCCCAGCGCATTGTTGATCAACTGCGTCTCGTCGCCCTTGAAGGAGTCGTCGAACTCCGTTCTGGCCGTAAAACCGAGATAATAATAGGTATATTGATCGTCGGGGGTGCCCTTCAGCGTCGCAGTCGTCGCTGCAATATCCTCGACCTTAAGGTTGAAGTCGATCTCCTTCAGGCCGTTGGTCTTGACGAGTCTTCTTACCAGAGGACTTGTAAATTCGCCCGTCTTGTCGATACCGTATGCAAAGATGTAATACTCGGTCTCCATTTCCAACTCGTCACGGTTCATCATCTGGGCTTCGGGCTTCCAGTCGCCGAGCAGGAAGTCCAGATAATCGGCCAGCGAGTCGAACATGTAGTCGGTCGCCTCCTCTTCCAGTCTCTTATGCTCTGCCTCGAGGAACTTCTCCGGCGTTCCGATCGCATCGTATTCGCTCTTCTTGACCAATCCATTGAGGAACGTCTGCGTCGGATCGTCCATCTCGAATTTGACCTTGATCGAGGCGACGGTCACCTCGGTTACCTCGATCGAAATTTCACGTTCGTCCTGCACCACCTCGACGGTCACCGACTGAGCGCCCGGGTAAGCGACGGTTACCGTCGCCGAGCGCGTCAGCTCCTCCCCGACGTTTTCGTCGGCCACGAAACTGATCTGTCCGAACGTTTCGTTTTTGAACCCATGCAGCCATTCCTTATCGCTTCTCGCCACGGCGAGCTTGCCCTCTACGGCATCCGCCACCTCGTAATTCAGCGTAACGGTTTGACCCGCAGCCACCACGTTGATGACTCCCAGTGCATTGTCCTTGATCGTCAGCACGGGAGTTTTCCCCGGCGTATCGCCGTCGGTCGAGTCGTCACCGCATCCCGAAAGGAGAAGGGGGGGGGTCAGCAGCAATGCCAAAAGCGTAAAAAATGTGATTTTTTTCATATGATAAAACTTTAAAGTGGTTGTTCGATACTTCGCCTAACCTGTCGACAAAAGTAACTATTTTATGTAGATCTGCAAATGCCGGCGCCTCCTCCGAACGATCAAAGCATTTATTATTATCTCCGATACAGTTGTATCCACAAACAGATCATAACCTAAATTCCGGAAAAACAACAAATTAGAAAGCGCACGAATTGACGGCGCCGTTTCGAAATCTTCCATAAATAACTTGTTCGGTTCGTGTCCGATCGTGTCGCCCGACCGTCGCTCAAAGCAGAATCACGGCCCGTTCGGGCGGCATACGGCGTCCTTCGGGAAGCTGCACGCACAGTACGTGCTCCGTCTCGACCGGTTCGCCGTTCTTGGTCGCCGGCGACCATTTCGGAGCCTCCTCGACGGCCTTGGCCACTTTGCGGCGCAGCCGCCCGTCGGTCGATTCGAGCAGATCGGTCAACACGACCGACCCGTCGCTGCACACTTTGAACCGGTAGACGATCCGCGCCACGGGATCGGTCGCGTCCCATTTGATCCGGCGGGCGATATACCGGTCGAACGAGAGGCTGTCGGCCGTGAAGGCCGCCTTCTTGTCATATTTCAACGTAATGAGAATCACCCCGTTCGATGCCGCGTCGCCATAACGTTCAATGGTCCGTTCATCGGCCGGAAGCTGCTCCATACATTCGATCTCGGCGGGTGGAATCTCCCGAAAAGCATCCCCTTCGTAAGGCTCTCCGTTGACGATATAGACCGGCCGTCGCTCTTGCGCGGCAAGCGGCAGCGCAGCGACGGCGAACAGAAAAAACAGGATCGTACGTGCGTTCATGCAAATCGGAATTTATCCTCTATAACGTACCGCACCGGCGAATATTGCCTATTCGGCGTCGGTACGGACGTGTGCGGCATAGTTTTCCCACCGCTCGAGCACGGCGCGGAAATCGGCCGGCAATTCACTCTCGAAGTAGACTTCACGTCCCGTCGCGGGATGCACGAACCCCAGACTGCGGGCGTGCAACGCCTGCCGCGGCAGCAGTGTGAAGCAGTTCTCGACGAACTGCCGGTATTTCGAGAAGGTCGTCCCTTTGAGGATGCGCGCGCCGCCGTAACGGGCATCGTTGAAGAGCGGAAATCCCTTCCATGCCATATGGACACGGATCTGATGCGTACGTCCCGTCTCCAGCCGGCACTCCACGAGCGTCACGTAGCCGTACCGCTGCACGACGCGCCAGTGGGTTACCGCATGTTTGCCCTGCTCGCCGTCGGGGAAGACGCACATCTGCAATTTGTCCTTCGGCGACCGGCCGATATTGCCTTCGATCGTCCCCTCGTCAGCGTCGGGATTGCCCCACACGAGGGCGTAGTAGCGGCGCGTGATGGTATGGTCGAAGAACTGCTTGGCCAGACGGGCGTGCGCCCGTTCGTTCTTGGCCACCACGAGCAGCCCCGACGTATCCTTGTCGATGCGGTGCACCAGTCCGGCGCGAAGATCGCCCTCCTGAAACATCGGCAGCGTGTGCAGATGGTAGGTCAGCGCATTGACCAACGTTCCGTCCCAGTTGCCGTGCCCCGGGTGCACCACCATGCCGGCAGGCTTGTCGACGACGAGCAGATCGTCGTCTTCATAAGGAATATCGAGCGGAATGTTCTGCGGCACGATCTCGACCTCGCGCTTGGGATAGGGCATCACGATGGTGATGCGATCCAGCGGCTTGACCTTGTAACTCGACTTGGCCGGCCGGCCGTTTACCAGCACGTTGCCGCTGTCGGCCGCCGTCTGGATACGGTTGCGCGAACAGTGCTGCATCCTCAGCGTAAGGAACTTGTCGAGCCGCATCGGCTCCTGTCCCCGATCGACGTCGACCGCGAAGTGTTCGTAGAGCTCGTCGCCCTCCTCCACCTCGCCGCCGTCGGCCTCGGCCTCGCGCAGCAGCAGCTCCTCCTCATCGGGCACATCGCTGCGGTGCGGCTCCCCGCCGCACTCCGCACCTTCGTGCCGCAACTCTCCGTCGTCGTATCGTTCGCGCGATTCGTTCATCGTCTAAAAGAAATTATCCTCCTCGGAGGTCGTCGTTGCGGCGCCGTACTGCAACTCCTCGGCATGACGGCGCACCTCGGCTTCGGCCAGCGAATCGGCAAGCTCGGCCTGCCGGCGCTCCCGCTCTTCGGAGAGCGCCTGCGCCTGCTTGTCGGAAGCGGCGCTTTCGCGTGCGACCTTCTCCGCATCGAGCGTCAGGCGAAGCCCCACCTCGGAACCCAGCACCGTCGCATACCCCTGTATGGGCTGCTGCCGGTAGACGCGGGCATCCTTCTGATTCAGCAGGTCGATTCCCTCGTCGAAGACGACCGACCCCACGTTGAGTCCCTGTTCCCACAAGCGGCTTTTGGCTTCGCGCAGCGATACGCCCATCACCTTCGGCACCACGGCGACCGCCTCGCCTTCGGCCGCGCCCACATAGAGCGTCACGCCCGAACCTATCTCGATCTGCAATTTCGTTCCGGCGTCGACCGTCCGACCGTCGACACGCTGTTCGAGCACATAATTGGTCGCCATATCGGGCCGGTAGATGAGCCGGTCGATCTCCAGTCCGGCGATTTCGAGCATGTTCTTCGCCTGTCTGAGCGACCGCCCCGCAACATAGGGCACCTCGACTCGCTTCTGTGCGAAAGAGTTGATCGTCACGTAGACCGTGCGGCCGCCCTTGACCTGCGTTCCTTCGTGCGGCAGCTGGTCGAGCACCACCCCGCCGTCGTAAGCCGGAACGAACAACGAGTCGTTGACCCGCAGTTCGAGATTGTTGCGCCGCGCCAGCCGCCCTGCATCGTCGAGCGCGAGGCCCGTAAAGTCGGGCACCGTGCGCTGCTGCCCGTGGCGCGTGCCGATCTGCATGGCAAAATGGGCTGCCAGCAGCAGGAGTGCGACAGCTCCCGCGATCAGCACCAGATGGTAGAGGTAGGGATAGCTTTTGAGCCGCTTCCAATAGTTCGAAATCAGGTTCATAGTAGCATCATAGTTCGTTGTACAACGTATCGCGTTCGACTGCCCGCAGCCCCGCGTGGCGGACGATGGCCTGCATCTCGTCGCTGTTCATGCGGGGACGCCGATCGTCGGCACCCGCCATCGAATAGATTTTCGTGGTGTCGTCGATCGTTCCGTCGATATCGTCGGCACCGAAGGCGAGCGCCAGTTCGGTGGTCGCCTTGCCGTACATCACCCAATAGGCCTTGATATGGGGAATATTGTCCAGAAAGATACGGCTCATGGCCAGCATCCGCAGATCCTCGACCACCGACACCTCGCCCGCTTCCGACATGGCATTGCCATAATTGCGGTACTTGAGCGGGATGAAGGCGTTGAAGCCCCCCGTGCGCTCCTGCAGCGTGCGCAGGCGGTCCAGATGGTCGATGCGGTGTTCCAGCCCTTCGATATGGCCGTAGAGGATCGTGGCGTTGGTCCTGATCCCCAGCCGGTGGGCCGCTTCGTGCACGGCGAGCCATTCGGCCGTCGATCCTTTGTCGGGACAGATGCGGGCGCGGATCTCCTCGTCGAAGATCTCGGCGCCACCGCCCGGAATCGCCTCCATACCCGCTTCGCGCAGCCGTTGCAGCCCCTCCTCGAGCGAAAGCCCCGCCCTGCGGATCATATACGACAGTTCGATAGCCGTGAAGGCCTTGACGGTCGCTTCGGGCAGGATCGCCTTCACGCGGCGGATCATCTCGACGTAGTAATCGAGATCGTGCTCGGGGTGGACGCCGCCCACAATATGCACCTCGGTCATCCCCTGTCCGGCATGGGCGCGGGCAATGGACTCGATCTCCTCCATCGAATAATCCCACGCCTCGGGATCGCCCTTCGGACGGCGATAGGAGCAGAAACGGCAGTTGAAGACACAGCGGTTCGTCGGTTCGATATGGAAATTGCGATTGTAGTACACTTTGTCGCCGCTCACGGCCCTTTTGCGGCCGTCGGCGAGTTCGCCCAGCAGCCACAACGGCGCCTCGCGCCAGAGCGCGAGCGCCTCGGCGCAGGCGATGCGTTCGCCTCGGCGCACCTTGCCGGCGATATGTTCCAGTTCCGAAGACATTATTTCGGGGCTTTTTTATAGAGGTAAATGGCGATGAAACAGTAGATGATATTGGGAATCCACATCGACAGTCCCGAAGGCAGCGTCCCGCTCTTGGCAAACTCCTCGAAAAATCGCATCAGCAGAATGTACGAGAAACAGAGTCCCACGCCCAGTCCGATGTGCAGTCCCGTGCCGCCGCGCACCTTGCGCGACGAGAGCGACACGCCGATGAGCGTCAGGATGAAGGTCGAAATCGGATAGACGTAGCGCGCATGGCGTTCGACCTCGATGATACGGATCGAATCCGAGCCCTTCTGACGCTGCTGTTCGAGGAACCGGTTCAGCTCGCCGATCTTCATCGTCTGGATCAGCTCGTTGATACGCCCCAGCTCGCTGACGTCCAGATTGATGAGCGTATCCAGATCGCGGCGCTGCTCGAAACGTTCCATCCCCAGCGAATCGAACTCGCGGGTGATGTACCGCGACGCCGTCCAGCGCTTGGTGGCGGGGTCGATCTTCAGGTCGGCAGCTTCGAGCGAGGCGGTCATTTCATTGTTGCTGAAATGTTCGAGCGCCAGATACGACGCCTGATTCGATGCGGCCGAATAGCCTCGGATATAGGCGAAAACGCCCGGTTCGATCTGCCGATAAATATGGCGGTTGACCGTCGCATGCTCGCGCACCCGTTTCTTGATATACTTCATCTCGAAGGCCACCGACGCGCGCTGCGACACGGGGATCACCCACAGGTTGAGCGCGAGCGACAGCGAAGCGATCAGCAGCGCGCTGATGAAGTAGGGCCACATCAGCCGCCGGAACGACATACCTCCCGACAACATCGCCACGATCTCGGTCTGGTAGGCCATCTTCGAGGTGAAGAAGATACAGGCGATGAAGGTGAACAGTCCGCTGAACTGATTGATGAAGAAGGGGACGAAGTTGAGGTAGTAATCGAAGATGATGGCCTGCACGGGCGCCTTCATTTCGGTGAAGTCGTCGATCTTCTCGACATAGTCGAAGAGTACCACCACCACGATAATCATGGCGATGGCAAAGAGGTACGTCCCGATAAACTTTCGGATGATGTACCGATCGAGGATTTTAATGCCGGGCCAAATCTTTATCATAAATTAAAAATTAAGAATTAAAAATTAAGAATTCTAATTCCGGCAGGCCCGGTCTTCACACAGACCCATTTGTTAATTCTTAATTTTTCATTTTTAATTATTTACAAGCGCCTCCCCAGTTTCGCCACGGCGGCGGTCTTCCATTCCTTGAAATCGCCGGCGAGGATGTGTTCGCGCGCGGCGCGTACCAGCCGCAGGTAGAAAGCGATGTTGTGCAGCGACGCGATCTGAGCGGCCATCATCTCGCCACACGCGGCCAGATGGTGCAGATAGGCCTTCGAATAACGGCGGTCGAAGGTCGTCCCCTCCGTGTCGATGGGCGAAAAGTCGTCCTCCCATTTGCGGTTACGGATATTGATCGTCCCCTCCCACGTGAAGAGCTGCCCGTTGCGGCCGTTGCGCGTAGGCATCACACAGTCGAACATATCCACGCCCCGCTCGATCGCTTCGAGGATATTCACCGGCGTGCCGACCCCCATCAGGTAGCGGGGACGGTCGGCGGGCAGAACGGCGTTGACCACCTCGATCATCTCGTACATCACCTCGGTGGGTTCGCCTACGGCCAGCCCGCCGATGGCATAACCGTCGGCGGCGTACTGCGTAACGTTCTCCGCCGCACGAGCACGCAGGTCGGGATAGGTGCACCCCTGCACGATCGGGAACAGCGCCTGATAATGGCCGTACTTGGGCTGCGTCTGCCCGTACCGTTCGAAGCAGCGGTCGAGCCACCGCTCGGTGAGTGCCAGCGACTTGGCAGCATACTCGCGCGGGGCGTCGCCGGGCGGGCACTCGTCGAAGGCCATCATGATGTCGGCGCCGATCGCCCGCTCGGTATCGATCACGCTTTCGGGCGTAAAGAGGTGCTTCGAACCGTCGATGTGCGAACGGAAATGGCATCCCTCCTCCTTCAGCTTGCGGCAGTCGGCCAGCGAGAAGACCTGAAAACCGCCCGAATCGGTCAGCATCGGTCCCTCCCACGTCGAGAAGCGATGTACGCCGCCCGCTTCTTCGAGAATCTTCGTCCCCGGACGCAGGTAGAGGTGGTAGGTATTGGCCAGAATAATCTCTGCCTTGGCTTCGTCGCTCACGTCGCGATGGAAGATGCCTTTGACCGCGGCGGCGGTCCCCACAGGCATGAAGATCGGCGTGTGGATCACGCCGTGGTCGGTGGACAGCTCCCCTGCACGGGCCTTGGTACGGGAATCGGTATGTCGGAGCGTAAATTGCATCATAATAGTCGTACGGAAGCAATCGTTTCATGCACCGGCGTTTTTTCCTGTTGTTCATGTCCGACGGCCTCCGGCCGCGTTTATCGATCTGGCCCGCTCCGAAATCCACTCCTCGGAGAGACTTCGGCCGGACGATCCGACGAAGCCAGAAAATCCGACCGTCGGCACACCGAGCTGGTTAATTGCGTCGTACAAAGGTACGAATTTTTAACGGTTTTCGTATGCTGCAAAAAGAAATCTTACGGCGCCGCGCCGATTCGCGATTGTTTTTGTATCTTTGCCAAGATAAAACCCTGTCTGAAACAGACGGCGTCTCGGCAAAACCGGACGGACTCGTTTTTACTCTCGGCTTGTGCGATCTTTGCTAATCATCTATGGAAGTCACTGAAATAACGCTTTGGGACAATTTCCTCGCCCACTACGGCTGGCAGGGCGCCGCCTTGGCGGCGGTGCTCGTCGTGCTGTTGGGCGTGCAGTTCTGGTACTATCTTTTCGCCTACGGACGCATCCCGGGCTACAAGAACAGCCGACGGCGGCAGGTGCTTGACGCCGAACCGCCACTATCGGTCATCGTTCCCATGTTTTCGGAGGATGCGCTCTTCATCGAGGAGCGGCTGCCGATGATGCTGGCGCAGGAGTATTCCGATTTCGAGGTAGTGATCGTCTACGTGGGGCGCGACAACGACTTTTTCGAAGACCTGCTGCGCATCCGTCAGTCCTTCCCGCGCGTCACGGCCACCAAGATCGAACAGGACGCCCGCTTCCCGATCTCGACCAAGATGGCACTCAACGTAGGCATCAAGTCGGCGCACAACGAGCATCTGATTATCACCTCGACCGACATGCGGCCGCTCTCCGACCGCTGGCTGGCGCTGATGGCCAAAGGCTTCCAGCGCGGCGACGTCGTCGTGGGTTACTGCGGACTGGAACGCAAGGCCGGTCTTGCCAATCGCTGGATGCGCACCGACCGCATGATGGAGTCGGTGCAGTGGCTCGCCCGCGCTGTGGCACACCGACCCTACCGCGGTATCCGCTACAATCTCGGTTTCACGAAGCGGCTCTACTTCGATGCGCGGGGGTTCAGCCATCTCAACATGAATATCGGCGAGGACGACCTCTTCCTGCAGCGCATCCTGCACGATGACAACCTGAGCGTCGTACTCTCGCCGCGCGCTTCAGTCGTACAGAACGTCTGGGGCGGATTGGGCTGGTGGACACGGCAACGGCGTTTCTACGGCGCAGCGTGGTGCTACTATCCGCTTGCGGTGCGCAACTTCATCCGCTGGGAACAGGGCAGCCGGCTGCTCTTCTTCCTCGCCGCCGCAACGGCGATCGTCATCATGCCGCTCGAATACAAGCTGGCGGCGGCGGTCCTCGTCCTGCTCCGCTACGGCATCGTCCTCTGCTCGATATGGCGCATCACCAAGCGGCTCGGCGAGAAAGGGCTGCGCGGCGCTTATTTCATCTACGACCTGCTGAGTCCCTTTTACGAGATGCTGGTGGCGCTGCTCTGCCTGCGCCGCGACGACCGTGTATGGAGATAGCCGACTACATCGTTGCCGACGACCGGCAACTGGCCCGACTCGTGCTCGACGGCGACACGGCGGCGTTCGAATACCTCTTCGACCGCTACCGCGACGCCATTCACCGGCTCTTTCTGCAACGCACGGGCAGTACCGAGGATGCCGACGATCTGTTGCAGGAGACCTTTATCAAGGTCTATATGAACCTCCATCGTTACAGCCCCGAATACACCTTCGGGCAATGGCTCTACACCATCGCCCGCAACACCTTCATCGACTACGTACGCCGGCGGCAGGACGACCTGTCGATCGACGAAAAGTTCTCGTCGCCCGCCTCGAACACCCCTACGCCCGAGGAGAGCGTCATCAATTCGCAGCAGCGCCTCCAGATCGAACTCTGCATCGCACGGCTGCCCGAAAACTACCGTAAGCTGATCCGTATGCGTTTCTTCGACGAATACTCCTACGAGGAGATCGCCGTCAAGCTGTCGCTTCCGCTGGGTACGGTCAAGACGCAGATCCACCGCGCTCGCGAACGGATGTGCCGCCTGATCGTCGAGAACGAAAATAACTAACCGATAAACGGCTACGGTATCGAACAGCCTGCGAGACTCTCCGACCGCTTCGATCCGGCAAAGAATACGATATACTCTTCCCGACCGCAACGTTACCACCTTCGCGGCGCGCGTTCCGATCGACGCCCGAGGCCGACCGAGCGACAGACAAAAGTGTTACTATTAGTTAGTTGAAAAGATGGAACTTATTTCCCGCTATTTCCCTACGCTCACCGAGCGCCAATGCGAACAGTTCGCCGCACTCCAACCGCTCTATGCCGAGTGGAACGCCCGCATCAACGTCGTCTCGCGCAAGGATTTCGACCAGCTCTATCTGCGCCACGTGCTCCATTCGCTGGCCATCGCCCGCGTCTGCGCCTTCGATGCCGGTGCGCGGGTGCTCGACGTAGGCTGCGGCGGCGGATTTCCCTCCGTGCCGTTGGCGATTCTCTTCCCCGAAGCGCGCTTTACGGCCGTCGATTCGATCGGAAAGAAGATTACGGTCGTGCGCGCCGTCGCCGAAGCGGCGGGCATCGCCAACCTCGAAGCGCGCAACTGCCGCGCCGAGCAGCTCACGAAACGCTTCGACTACGTCGTCTCGCGCGCCGTGACCGACATGGCGACCTTCACGGGCTGGGTCTGGCCGCTTATCGACCGTGGACAACGCGGCACGCTGCCCAACGGCATCCTCTACCTCAAAGGCGGCGATCTGAGCGAAGAGCTGGCACGCACCCGCCGGCGGTGGCAGGAGCATCCCGTCTCGGCGTTTTTCGACGAGGAGTTCTTCGAGACGAAAAAAGTGGTCTACACGGCCCGTTGACCGCACTCCCGCCCGATCCACGACAGATACTCGGCGGATGATTCCACATCCGCCCGATCCGCAAATCTTCCGGCGTTCCCCCTTGTCCGGTTACGCCGGCATTCGCACAAAACGTATGTCGTTCTATTGCCGCGCCGGCATTTTCGGCCCCTTCCCTCGCCGATTTCCATTCTCAATCGGCGGCGACCACCGACCGCTGTCGGATGATTTTCCCCTGCTGCGTCACCCCTTCGATGGTGATATCGTAGTCGGCTGGAGTGTCGGAGGTGTAGAACTCCACGGTCGCGCACCCTTTCTCGTCGAGCCTGACGGCGGGGTTCCAGTAGAGCGTCGTGCGATAGTCGGGAACCATCGAGCGGCGGGCCTTCTCCGTCGCGTATGCCGGAGCGTAGAACTCGGCGGGCGTCTGGTAACCCAGCGGGGAGGCCAATACTACGTCCATGGAAGGTGTATTCGATACGGCTTTTTCCAATTCCATTCCGGTTTTCAGAGTTATCGCTATGATCCCTCCAGCAAGTCCCGGCCCCCACAAAGCCGTATTCGCGCCATCGATAAAATCGATTCTATCGACCCAATCCAATGGATAATAGACACACATCGGCAGCATAACCGTGCCTCCTTCCAGCCCCGTTCTGTTTTGCATGGGATTTTGCATCCGGTCAATAGTTTCATCCATAATGCCGTCAACCATAAATACAGGCACATACCCCTTATAGGCTATCCGATCGCCCTGCATAACGATTCCGGGCATTCGGGCGACAAAATCCAAAATAGTCCCTGCACCGGATTCTTTGATTTGAGAGTAATCCCACGATCGGATGGCCTTTTGTTGTTCAATCGTTTTAGTTTCTTTTGTATGGTGTGTTACAAAGACGGTATCGATAAGGATGTTTCTCAGATCGGTCTGCCCGCGCTGCTCGATGTAGTGCCGCGCTTGGGCGATGTAGGGCTTCGTCTGCTCCTGTGTCGACGTCCGAGGCAGCGCCCCGACAGCGGGGAACGAATCGCGCGCGACCTTCACATACGCCTCCGGCAGCAGCCCCTTCGCCGCTGCGGGCCGCAGCACATAGAGCGTGCTGTCGGGGAAGTCGAAGCCGTTGAGCGCGAACCGTCCCTCCCTGTCGATCGGCACCTGCAACGAGTAGTGCCACCGCGGCACGATCATCCGCATCTCGTAGCGGTCGAGCTTCTTCTTCCTATTCCACAGTCCACCCTTGTTGATCCGCCCCGCGATCTCCTATCCCACCTCCAGCGGATAGGCCGGCGTCGCATACTCGCCCCGCACTACGGCTGGCACGTCGTATCTCCGCCATCCCTGCGTGAGCAGCAGCGCATCCAATGCCGGTGCCGTATTTCGATTGTTTTCGTCGAAGTACCAGTCGGGGGTCTCGATCGTTCCCCGCAGTTCGGAGGCGAGCAACAGCGTCGAATAGATACTGCCCGACGTTGATGCGGGCACCGCCGTGCGATCCGTCACCGCGATCGAGAAATCGCCCGCGGCAGGACGTCCGTCGGGATCCGTCGCCGCGACGGCGAGCGTGACCTTCGTGCGCTGTTTCAACGTCCCTCGCACCTGCATGTCGGTCTTCACAAGCTCCTCGCCGCGGTTGAAAACCAGACGCTCGGAGAGGGCATTGCCGGCTTTGTCCAGCAGCAGGATTTGTAACACCCCGCCCGGCAGCTTGTCGCGCTCGAAGATCAGCGACGGCAGTTCGTTGTCCCACTCTCGGAAGTAGCACAGATTGCCGCGGCAATGGACCAGCAGCCGCAACCCCTTCGGTAAAGGGCGGCCCGACTGCACCATCACCGTAAAGTTCGCATCGGTCTGCAACACCTGAAGCACGCAGGTGAGATTGTTCGAAGAGGGCAGCGCGAAGCGTTTGCTCTTTCCGCCCGTCATCGTGCATTCGGCGTAGTAGCGCTCGCCCGTGTGGGCCGTGAAGTGCAGACAGCCCATGCCGCCGTGGAGCGTGCGCAGCGTGTCGACCACCTCGTCGCGGTCGTTCTTCACTACGCCCGTGACTTCTACCGACCCGCCATCGTCGGCCAGCGCCTTGAAGGCCACGCAGCAGGCGTAGCCGTCGATCAGGTAGCCTCCTTCGGGGAAGAACGAGACGTCGAAGTCCGAGATTTTGCGCGCGGAGGTGTTGCGCTGCGTCCTGCGATCCTCCTGATAAGGCCAGATCGTGAGCGGCTTCTTGAAAAAGTAGTCCGGCCCCGGATTGCGCATGTAGAGCGTATAGGCCGTAAGCGAATAGTCGCCGTAGCGCTCCAGCGACTGCGTGGGCAGATAGCCGCTGTACACGCTGTCGCGGGCGAGGAGTTTGACGCGACGCGCCAGCTCCCCGCGGCCGTCGCGAAGCTCCACGTAGACGTAGCGGCTCGCAGCGACGGGCCGGTGCGTCGCTGCGTCGGCGCAGTGCGCACGCAGCCAGATCGTATCCCCCGCGATGTACGAATCCTTGTCCGTATGGAGGTGTAATTTTTCTTGAGGATAGCGCTCTATCTGAGCCGATAAGCCATTAGAATCCGCAGAGGGGGGGGGAGTTCGGGACTGCCCGAACACACTCAGCGAAAGAACCAGCGCCGCCCCGATTACAGTGGTGCGATAGCAGAGTTTCATGACGCGCACGGTTTTGGTTTTCGTAAATATAGAAAATTTATTCCGAATTTACAAGAAAATAGCACAAAAAGTTGCGCCGTCCGTCCGAAATCCGGTGGCTGCGACCTCTCCGTCACCGCTCCTCCCTATCCAGTCCGCTGGTACTCAGCAGGCCGCAGGCCGCCTGAATATCCTCGCCGCGCGAGGCACGGATCGTCGTTGTGATTCCCTTGGCCGTGAGCGCATCGCGGAAACGCTCCATCGCCGCACGGTCGGGCGAGAAGTAGGGCGAATCGGGGATCCGGTGGAAACGGATCAGGTTGATGCGGCAGCGCAGCCCGTTGAGCAGCCGGCACAATTCCCGCAGATGACGCGGCGAATCATTCAGTCCCTTCATCAGGATATATTCGAACGATACGCGGCGCTGCCCCGTGAAATCGAATTCGCGCAGCACGTCGATCAGTTCGCGGATCGGATAGGCACGTTCGATCGGCATGATCGCCGCCCGCTCCTCCGAGAAGGGGTTGTGCAGCGATACGGCCAGATGCACCCGCGTCTCTTGGAGCAGCCGCCGCAGCTGCGGGGTGACACCCGCCGTCGAGAGCGTGATGCGCGTCGGCGACCAGCCGAATCCCCACTCGGCGGTGAGCACCTCGATGGCGCGCAGCACCGCATCGGGGTTGTCCAGCGGCTCGCCCATACCCATGAAGACGATGTTGGTCAGACGGTCGCGTTCGGGCAGCGACTCGATCTGGTTGAGAATCTCGGCTGCCGTGAGCGAGTGCTGCAACCCCTGCCGGCCGGTGGCGCAGAACCGACAGCCCATGCGGCAGCCCGCCTGCGACGAGACGCAGAGCGTGGCGCGGTCGCCGTCGGGGATATAGGCCGATTCGATGAAATGCCCCTGCGAGGTGCGGAACAGATATTTCTTCGTCCCGTCGGACGAAGCGCTGACCCCGACAGGCGCCGAAAGCCCCGTGCCGCAGCGTTCGGCAAGCCGTGCACGGGCTGCCGCCGACAGATCGGTCATCGCCGCCGGATCGGTCACATGCTTGGTGTAAAGCCAGCGGGCGATCTGAGCGGCGGCAAATCGCGGCAGCGACAGCTCTTCGCAGAGCGTCCGCAATTCGGTTCTATTCTTTCCGTAGAGATTTTCCATAGTACAAATGCGAGTTCTGACAGCAGCCGGCCCCGTACGAAAGCAGACGATCGCGGCGGCGAAGCTGCCGCCGAAAGCCCCTGTTCGGCAATAAACCGACCTTATGAAACAGAGCGCCGGCAGAGACTCCCCGTCTCCTCGCCGGTTACAAAAGTAGATAAAAAACAGCGATTTTTTCTCCGAGCCATCCGTTTTTGATTTTTTCTTTCTATATTTGTGGTGTGGAGCGGCGTATAAGTACGCTTCTACAGGTTCGCCGGAGCTGCGAAAGAAGAGGCAGCGAGGGGCGTGAACACCGGGTCAACCGACTGGATAACAATTAAAAAACAGAATAATGGAAATTAAGAAATCACCGAAAGCCGACCTCCAAAACAAGCGGGGTCTTTTGCTCGAGATTGGTTTGATAATTGCACTCGGCGCCGTTATCGTTGCGTTCGCTTGGACGCCCAGCGAGCATAAAATAGAAAAGATCGATATGAATTCTGGACCCGTCGAGGAGGAGATCATGGAGATTACCCGCCAAGATCAGAAACCTCCCGAGCCTCCCAAGAAGACGGAGATCACCGTGATTACCGATATTCTGAAAGTCGTAACCAACGATACCAAAATTACGACCAATGTCGATTTCGCAGAGTTCGAGGACGACGTGGAGATCGTGCAGCAGGTAGCCGTCGAGGAGGAGAAGATCGAGGAGGAGCAGCCGTTCTTGGTTGCCGAGACGATGCCTTCGTTCCAAGGCGGTTCGCTCAATGATTTCCGCAACTGGGTTCAAGGCAAGGTCCGTTACCCGGCCATCGCTCAGGAAAACGGTATTTCGGGAAAGGTCGTGCTGACCTTCGTGATCGAGAAGGACGGCCGTCTGACCAACATTCAGGTGCTCCAGACGCCGGACCGTTCGCTTTCGGAAGAGGCGATCCGCGTATTGCAGCAGTCTCCGAAATGGTCGCCCGGCAAGCAGCGTAACCAGCCTGTGCGTGTGAGGTACACCCTGCCGGTGGAATTCCGCATCCAGCAGTAAAACTTCACCGAAAGGCGGAGGTCGTGTTGCGATCCGTCCGACATCCGGAAGTTCGAATAATAATAAGGGTATCTCATCTAATGGGATACCCTTTTTTTCAATGCAACGCAAATTGAGTCATGACAGAAAACAAACCTACCATACAAACCGCAGTTCCTGCCGCAGAGACGGCGCGCGAGCGCGCCGTGCTCGTCACCGTCGTGCGTGACGGTCAGGAGCTTCGCCAGAGCGAGGAGTACCTCGACGAACTGGAGTTTCTGGCCGAGACGGCCGACATCGTAGCGGTGAAACGCTTCAGCCAGCGGCTGCCGCAGCCTTCGTCGCGCATCTACGTCGGACCGGGTAAACTCGAAGAGATCGCCGCCTACTGCGAAGAACACGCCATCGACGTGGCGATCTTCGACGACGAACTTACGCCGGCGCAGACCCGCAACATCGAGCGGGCGATGCCCTGCCGTATTCTCGACCGCACGCGCCTGATTCTCGATATTTTCCTTTCGCGTGCGCAGACGGCCTATGCCAAGACGCAGGTGCAGCTGGCACAATACGAATACATGCTGCCCCGTCTGGCCGGTCTGTGGACGCACCTCGAACGGCAGCGCGGCGGCACGGGCACGCGCGGCGGCGCCGGCGAACGCGAGATCGAAACCGACCGCCGTATCGTGCGCAACCGCATCTCCAAACTGAAGGAGGACCTCAAGAAGATCGACCGTCAGATGGCCGTGCAGCGTTCCAACCGTGGACAGCTGGTACGCGTGGCGCTCGTGGGATATACCAATGTCGGCAAATCGACACTGATGAACCTTATCGCCAAAAGCGAGGTCTTCGCCGAGAACAAGCTCTTCGCGACGCTCGATACGACAGTGCGCAAGGTGGTCTTCGACAACCTGCCCTTCCTGCTGTCGGACACCGTAGGCTTCATCCGCAAACTGCCGACCGAGCTGATCGAGTCGTTCAAATCGACGCTCGACGAGGTGCGCGAAGCCGACCTGCTGCTGCACGTGGTGGACATCTCCCATCCGCAGTTCGAGGATCAGATCGCCGTGGTGAAGCAGACCTTGCAGGAGATCGGCGCGGGCGACAAACCGGTCTATCTGGTTTTCAACAAGATCGACGCCTACACGTGGACCGAGAAAGCGGCCGACGACCTGACCCCCGCGACGGTCGAGAACCGTTCGCTCGACGAGCTGAAGCAGAGCTGGATCGCCAAGGCCAACACCCCCTGCATCTTCCTCTCGGCCAAGCAGCGAACCAACATCGACAAGTTCCGGCAGGATCTCTACGGCATGGTACGCGAGATTCACGCCGGACGTTATCCTTTCAACAACTTTCTCTACTGACATAAGAACCTAACACGCCAAATTATGGAGATCAACATCCTGAACCAGCAGAACACCGTGCTCAACAAGTTCATCGCCGAGATCCGCGACCGCGAGATTCAGCGCGACTCGATGCGTTTCCGCCGCAATCTGGAACGTATCGGCGAACTGATGGCCTACGAAATCTCGAAGCGGTTCCACTACATGCCCCGCTCGGTCGAAACCCCGCTCGGCGAGGCCGAAGTGGAACTTTACGACAATGAAATCGTCATCGCCACGATTCTGCGTGCAGGTCTTCCCTTCCATCAGGGCTTTCTGAACTACTTCGACAATGCGGAGAACGCCTTCGTCTCGGCCTATCGCAAGAGCAAGAAGGACGGAACGTTCACCGTCAAGGTCGAGTACATCTCGTGCGGCAGTCTCGAAGGAAAGACGATGCTGCTGGTCGACCCGATGCTCGCCACCGGCTCCTCGGCGGCGCTGGTCTACGAGGCGCTTATCGAGAAGGGCGGTATGCCGGCCCATACCCATGTGGCGTCGATCATCGGCTCGGAGCAGGGCGTGGACTATGTGCAGCGCCATATGCCCCACGCCACCACCTCGCTCTGGTGCGCCGTCGTGGACGAGGAGCTGACCTCGCGCTCCTACATCGTCCCCGGCATCGGCGACGCGGGCGATCTGGCTTACGGAGAGAAGTTGTAACCCACCCCGAACGGCCTTAAGCGGCAACGTGCGTTCCGCTTAAGAAGTTGTTTTCATTTCAAAACAGCTTCTAAGCCTTCGTCCGGGACAATGAAGAATCCATGAAACGAACCATCGAAACCTATTCGGCTCCCACTGGCACCGGCAAACGGTCTTGCTCTCCGCTGGTCGGGAACATCCTCTTTCTCGGCGCCGTCTTCGCCGTGAGCCTGCTTCTGATGGCACTCGAAAAGCCGCTCTTCCTGCTGTGGTATCGCGCGCAGGCGGCCGAAGCGACGGCCGCAGAGTTGGCACGGGTCGTCTGGAACGGATTGAAACTCGACCTGACCGTCGCAGGCTACATCACCGCACTGCCGCTCGTCGTCGTACTCGCTGCCGTCTGGCTCCCCGGGCGGTGGAGCCGCAGCGTGCTGAAGGTCTACTTTCTCATCATCGCCGCCGTTGCCGCCGTTGCGCTGACCGCCAACCTCGCCCTCTACGAATACTGGGCTTTCCCGCTCGACAGCTCCGTATTGCAATACCTCGCCTCGCCGAAAGAGGCGATGGCGAGCGTCACGGCAGGGCAGCTCCTCCTGCAGCTGCTGGTCGCTGCGGCAGCCTTCGCCGTCATGGCGTACTGCTACCTGCGCGTGCTGCGGCTTTACGTCCCCGAGCGGCGCACGGCGCACCGCATCGGAAGCTCGCTGGGGCTGCTGCTGGCAGCAGGGGTGCTCTTCCTGCCGATCCGCGGCGGCGTGTCGGTGGCCACAGCCAACGTCTCGAAGGTCTATTTCAGCGGCAAGATGTTTCTGAATCATGCAGCGGTCAATCCGCTCTTCTCGTTCCTCTCGACCCTGTCGGACGGCGACGAGGCCCTCTACGAATACGAATTCTTTCCCGAAACGGAACGTGCGGTACTCTTCGAACCGCTGCGCGGCGATCTGCCCGCAGCGCCCCTGACCGACACGCTGCTGCGTACCCGCCGCCCCAATATCGTGTTGTTTCTAGTCGAGAGTTTCGGCCGCTCGACGGTCGACGCGGCTGTCGACGGCGAACCCGTAGCACCCGAATTCCAGCGGCTGAAGGCCGAAGGGGTCTACTTCGATAACCTCTTCGCCAACTCGTTCCGCACCGACCGCGGCACGGTAGCCGTGCTGAGCGGATTTCCCGCCCAGACCAAGATGTCAGTCATGAAGCTGCCGGTCAAGAGCCAGCGGCTCCCCTCGATCGCCCGCTCGCTGCGCGACGAGGGATACGCGACGAGTTTCCTCTACGGCGGCGACCTCAACTTCACCAATACGGCCTCCTATCTCTACGGCACAGGCTTCGACCGTCTCATCTGGCAGAAGGATCTGCATTTCGACGCTCCGACCTCGAAGTGGGGCTATGCCGACGATGTGGCGGTCGACGCCTTCACCGACCACGTATTGACCGAAGCGGCGGCAGGACAGCCCTTCTTCGCCGCGATGCTGACGCTGTCGAGCCACGAGCCGTTCGACGTGCCGTTCGCGAAATTCGAAGACCCGATGCTCAACGCCATGGCCTTCACCGACACTTGTCTGGGGCGCTTCGTGGAGCGGGTGCGTCAGACGCCGGCATGGAACGATCTGCTGGTCATCCTCATCGCCGACCACGCCTATCCCTATCCCTACGGCATCGCCAACAGCGACGTGCTGCGCCACCGCATCCCGATGCTGTGGCTGGGCGGCGCCGTGCGCCGTCCGGCGGTAGTCGACACCTATGCCTCACAAAGCGACGTGGCGGCGACACTGCTCGCCCAGTTGGGGATCGACCACGGCGATTTCCGCTTCAGCCGCGACATCTTCGATCCCGAACGTCCCAAATTCGGCTACTGGTGTTTCAATAACGGATTCGGTGTGGCCGACGCCGGCGGCGCGACGATCTTCGACTGCACCTCCGCCCGCGTCATCTCGCCCGACAGTACGGCCGCACAGCTGCGCACCGGCAAGGCGATGCTCCAGACTACCTACAAGGCGATCCGGGATCTGTGAAGGAATTAAAAATGAAAAATTAGAATCAGGTTTTCCATTCCGAGCGGGAATCCGTGAAGGATTCCGACGTGAGGATCGGCCGCTTGTTTTTCGTCCGCCGCAGTTCAGCTCCGAACTAAATGGTGCGCTGCGCGCAACGATGATTATTTCAAGCGGCGGATGCTCGCGCTTCGTTGCACTCCGCTCAGCATGACAATTCCTCTTTTGTCATCCTGAGGAGGAAGCCCCGCGAAGGGATTCCGACGTGAGAATCGGCCGCTTGGTTTTTTACCACTTTATAACACCAAAAGTGTTCGCACTTGTGGGTCGAAGCCTGCGGAGGCTTCGGCCCGCGCGGCACACAAGCGCCGCAACATCCCAGCCGATGATTCCCACGCTCCGCTCGGAGCGACGGAATCTATTCAATTTTAACTAATTACGGCACGGGATCGTAGCCGCTGCCGCCCCACGGATGGCAGCGCGCCAGCCGTTTGACGGTCAGCCAGCCCCCTTTCAGCGGCCCGTACTTGCGCAGCGCCTCGACAGCATACTGCGAGCAGGTCGGGGTAAAACGGCACGACGGCGGCGTAAAGGGAGAGATACAGAGCTGATAGAACTTCACGGCAAGGATCAGCGGCAGCGCCGCCGCACGTTTACACCCGCTCCACAATCTGCTGAAGAATCCGGTGCAGGGCATGTTCGACGGTTTTATAGGAGACGATCTCCTTCGAGGAGTAGACCAGCGCCACATCCACGGCGGCCGATTTGTCGCACCCCACGAGCCGCTCCTTGTTGAGTCGGTAGGCCTCTTTCGTGCGGCGCCTGAGGAGATTGCGCCGGTTGGCGCGTTTGTGGAATTTCTTGGGGATGGAAAAGAGCACTTCGGCCGACATTCGGTCGTCGGCCTCGGCGAACCATACGTACCGGAATGGATAGACGAATCCCGATTCGCCGCTCTCGAACAGGCGGCGGATCGCTCCTAAGGTACGCAGCCGTTCGGTGCGCGGCAAAGTGCGGGAGTTCATGGTATCTTAAAACGGGGCGGTACGGCCACCTATTATTTCTTGTCGGCGGAAGAACGGCGCGTGCGGCTCTTCTTGGCCAACTTGTGCTGCTGCGAACGGATAAACTCCTCCTTCTGCTTGTCCTCGACGAACTGCGCCGTCTCGACCTTCTTGCCGGCATGTACTTGATCGACATAGATATCGATGGCCTTGACCATCGACGGAGCTTCCGGCGACGGAGCCTTGATCTTGACGGTCAGTCCCGCTTCGATGGCACAGCGCAGCGTCCCTTCGCCGAAAGCGGCGATCGTCGGCAGGTCGCTGCCGAACTGTTCGATCAGCACCTTGACCTCCGAAGGCGAATAGATCCCCACCACGTCGTAGGAGTGGATGTCGATTTCGGCAGCGTCGGTAGCCACCGTACGGGCGAGAATCACGGGATTGAACGAGAACTTCAGCTTGGCCATCGTCTCCGGCAGATCGGGCTTGTGCGGCTCGCTGAGCGTAAGTAGGAATTTCTCCTCCTTGTGCTTGATCAGCAACTCGATCAGATTGGTGAATGAACCGTCGGCGAAAAAGATCTTCCGCTTGCGGTAGACGATGTATTTTTGCAGATAGAGCGCCACTGCCTCCGTCTGGCAGATGTACTTCATCGTTTCGGGTACCGTGATGCGCGCCTCTTCGCAGATGCGGAAAAAGCTGTCGACGGTCGTACGCGAAGTGAAGATCACAGCCGTATGCTTCAATATCTCGACCCGCTGCTGCCGGAACTCCTTGAGCGAAACCCCTGCAACCCGAATGAACGGATGATAATCGACGGTTATGTGATGCCTGCGCGCCAGCTCGTAAAAGGGGGCCTTTTCGGGAATAGCCGGCTGTGGCTGAGAGACAAGAATTCGATTGACTTTCGTTACACTCATCTTAACTGTGTTTTAGCAACATGAGCACCGCAAATGCCACCGGTGCGATTTCGATGGTGCAAAGGTACAAAATCCAATGTAAATTCGAAATATTTTTTGCGACAAACAATGAATGAATCTCTCTGAGAAATAGCAATATACTTATTGCCGACAACCCTACGATCAGGTATAACCACCCTGATCCTGAACCGATTGGACAGAGCGCATAGAGCAAAACGAACGGCAGGGTCGAGAGGGTCGCCAATGCAAAATGAAACTGTTTGACATAGAGAAGTGTCGATACAAACGACTGGGAGAGCGTCACCTGCCCGATACTCCACAGGGCAATCGTCTGCGCCAGCACGACCGCCTCGATCGCCAGCACGGCCGCCACGCAGAAGCCCTGCCACCAGAGCGGCGAAAGGGCGTCCGCCGCTCCTGTCGGCAGCCAGTTGTCGCACATGCGTACCGTCAGCACACCGGCTCCCACCACGCCGAGCACACAGCAGCGGCGCAGGAAATGGCCGTGGATCACGCCGCGTTTCTGCAACGCCCGCTGGCCTGCGTTGCGGTCCAAGCCGAAACTGTCGGCCAGCATCCGCACTTCGCTGTAATTGGTATAGAGCAGCAGCAGATAGGAGGCTGCCAGCAGCAGAACGATGATCTGATAGACGACCGATTCGGAAAGGAGCGTCGTCATCCCCGCCGCCACACCTTCGCCGCCGCCCATCGTCGATGCCGTGCCGAACAGCTCCGCTGCCGAGGCGTACGCCGCATCCGCCAGCGGTGCAGCAACGTCCGACACACGCGTCGATCCCTCGCTGAGCCACCCGCCGAGCGTCACCGCCCGTTCGGCCGCCGAAAACGGCTCCACCTGCGGAACCGCCGCCGGAAGAGCGGCCGCAGCGTGCGTCAGCGAATCCGCCGCCGTTGCGAGCGAATCGGCGGCAACCGATAGATCGTCCAGCCAAATCATGCGTCGAAAAGTCGTTTGAGCGTAATGCGGATCGTCGTACCCTTGCCCTGCTCCGACTCCACGACGGCGATTTTACCGTTATGATACTCCTCGATGATGCGGCGCGAGAGCGACAGCCCGAGCCCCCAGCCGCGCGTCTTGGTCGTGAAGCCGGGTTCGAAAATCCGCTTCCAGTTGCTTTTGGGAATACCCTTGCCCGTATCCTTCACATCGATCATCACGTTCAGATCGTCCAGCGAGAGTTTCACGTCGATCGATCCGTGGCCCTGCAAGGCGTCGAGCGCATTTTTCATCAGATTCTCGACCACCCACTCGAAGAGCGCCGGATTGATATTGGCCTCGATCGGAGCGATGGCCAGTCCGTTGTAGTCGAGCGTCACGTTGCGCGGAATACGCTTGCGGAAATACATCACCGCCTCGCCCACCACCTCGTTGACGGTCGCCTTCTGGAGCACCGTCTCGGAACCGATCTTCGAGAAGCGGTCGACGATCTTCAGCAGATGCGTCAGATCCTTGTTCATCTCCTCGACCGCCTCCTGATCGATGGGCTGACCGCGCAGGTATTCGATCCACCCCAGCAGCGACGACGTCGGCGTTCCCAGCTGGTGCGCCGTCTCCTTCGCAAGACCGATCCACACGCGGTTCTGCTCGTCCTGCTTCGACGAACGGAAGGCGATATACCCGATGAAGATGAAGAAAATAATGACCCCCAGCTGCACGTAGGGGAAGAGGTAGAGCGACTTGAGCAGCTTCGATTTGCCGTAGAAGATGATATGCCGGTGGTCGGGTCCCCACCAGTAGTTGACCGTCTTGGGTTGGTTCTCCTCCGTGAAGCGGTCGATCTGCCGCCGCAGCCGGTCGGGATGATCCAGCACTTCGCGCGACACCAAGTGCGACTGAATGACATTGAGCCGCTCGTCGGTGATGATGAAGGGGATGTTGTTGCGATTCGAGAGAATCCCCTGAATCAGCGGATCGTTGACCGATCCGCCGAAAGCGTCGCGGCTCGCCTGCTCCATGGCGTGCGCCCACACCTCGACGTCGTGCTGCTCCTTTTCGCGCAGATCGTGCGCCATGCGGTTGGTATAGACGAGCGACAGCAGGCAGATGACCATGCCCACGGCGATCACCACGATGCGGTTACGGAACGAGAGCGTATAGCGGTTGAGCAGGTATTTCAACGAGCGGCGTGCCATGCGGAATGCGGTTTATTTTCGGACGGTATCCTGTTCGCGCAGGATGCGGGCGTACTCCGCCTTGTCGTCGAGCAGCTCGACGGCGCGGCGTACCTCCTTGTCGTCCCTGAGCGAGTGCTCCGTAACCCCGTCCGCATAGCTGTAACGCAGGATGACGGCGCCGTTGAGCGTCTCCAGAATTTCGCGCTTGTAGGTTTGCAGATTGGTCGCCTTGTCGTCGCGGACACCCGCTTCGATCGCCTCGATCTCGGCGGCGAGCGACTCCTCGTACAAGTCGGCCTTGGCCGCCGCTTTGATCTGGTTGAGCGCCCGGCGGGTATCCGACTCGTATTTGACCTCCTTGTCGGCCATGAACTGCTCGAACCGCTCGTAATCGGCGTCGGAGAGGGTAAAGGTACGCGGATCGAGCGCCTGCATCCCGTGCTCGCGGAAGTAGAGGTCGGCAAAATCGTCGATGTACCCCATTGCATAGAGCGTCATGGCGAAACGGCTGATGTACTCGGGATCGGTGCGGCAGTCGGGCATGACGCCGCCGCCGTCGTATACCTTGCGGCCGCCGCGCGTACCGAATTCGCGGATGAGCGAGTCGGGCACGCTCTTCACGGCACCCTTCTCATCGCGTGACGAGTAGTCGATGGCCTGTATGCAGCGCCCCGAAGGGATGTAGTATTTGGCCGTGGTAACCTTCAGGAAGCTGTTGTAGCCCAGCGGACGCGTCGTCTGCACCAGCCCTTTGCCGAAGGTACGCTGGCCGATGAGCACCGCACGGTCCAGATCCTGCAACGCGCCGGTGACGATCTCCGCCGCCGAAGCCGTTCCGTCGTTCACCAGCGCCACGATGGGCAGCGTCGGTGCGATCGGTTCGAGCTGCGTGCGGTAGACCGTATGCTCGGTGCGCCCCTTGGTCGTCACGACCTCCGTCCCCTTGGGCACGAACATCGAGACGATCTTCACGGCCTCCTGCAAAATGCCTCCGCCGTTGTTGCGATAGTCGAGAATGAGCGCCTTGAGTCCCTGCTTCTGCAAACCCTCCAGCGCGGCACGCATATCCTCGTAGCACCCCTCGGTAAAGTCGCGGTGCTGAATATACCCGATGCTGTCGGCTACGAAACCGGCATATCCCACGCCCGAAATGGCGATCCGCTCGCGGCGCAGTTTAAGCTCCTCGATCTTGCCCGTGAGCAATTTCTCGACCTTGATCGTGACGTTGGTATTGGGCGTGCCCTTGAGCAGCGTGCTGACCTGCTCGGTCGTCATGCCTCGGGCATCCTTGCCGGCGATCTCGACGAACCGATCGCCAATCTGCAATCCGGCGCGATCGGCAGGAAAGCCCTTGTAGGGCTGTGCGACGACCACATCGTCGCCTTTCTTGCGGATCAGCGCCCCAACGCCGCCGTACTTGCCGGTGGTGAGGAACTGGAAATCGGTCATCTCCTCCTCGGGCATATAGACCGTATAGGGATCCAGACGGCGCACCATCCCCTCGGCGGCATCCGTCATCAGACGGTCGGCGTCGACCTCGTCGACATAGTAGACCGACAGTTCGCGCATCATGTTGACCAGCGTCTCCATATTGCGCGCCAGCCCGAAGTCGTTCTTCGCGGCGAAAGTCAGCAGCGCGGCCGCACCGAGCAAGGCGGCTGCCGTCAGAAGATAATTTGCGATTCGTTTCATTGCATTCTATTCTTTCGTTCGCGCATGGGCGGCGATGTAGGCTTCGAGCCGCGGTGCGACGCGCGCCACCGTGCGGCGCTGACCGCTCAGCTCGATCCACTGCCCGAACTGGCCGACCCGCACCTCGTCGTCGAGGTGCAGCCACAGCCGCCGCAGCGGATTGGCCGCCCGAAAGGTCATGCCCTCGCCGTCGTGGGTCGTCAGCACGAACCCTTCGGCCCGAAACGCATTCACGATCCGCTCGCGGTCCTCTTCGAGAAACCCCTCCACGCGCCGTGTGACGAATCCCGTAAAGGGATAGGCCGCCGAGAGAAGCACGATGGCCGCCATCAGCACCCATCCCCGCCATGAAGCGAAGAGCAGCGCAGGCAGCTCCGCAGGAGCCACGGCCAACAGACCGGCGACGTTCATCGCCAAAATCACCGCTGCACACAAAACGCAGAGGTGTACGAAATATTTTACGGAACGAACAAGCGAGTTCATATCGATCGATTATTAGTTGAAATTCCATTCTCCGCGGCCGGATGCCGACGAACATCGCCGAAAAGGGTCACGCCAGCTCTGCGCCGAACTTCTCCCGCCCGATCGCATCGGCCACCTGCTGCATCAGCCAGCGGGGCGTCGACGTAGCGCCGCAGATTCCCGCCGACGCAGCCCCCTCGAACCAGCCGGCCTGCAATTCGGCAGCCTCCTCGACCTGATAGGTGCGTCGGTTGGCGGCGCGGCAAACCTCGTAAAGCACCTTCCCGTTGGAGGATTTACGGCCCGAGACGAAGATCACCACGTCGAATCGCCGTGCAAAGGCCGTCAGATGCCCCTCGCGGTTGGCGACCTGCCGGCAAATGGTATCGTGCACCACAACCTGCGCCGCATCGGCCGCACGGCGCCGCATCTCGTCAGCCAGCCGCGCGAAGAGCGCGATGCTCTGCGTCGTCTGCGACAGAAAGTAGACCGGCCGCGCGAAATCGATCTGTGCGAGATCCTCCTCGCCCTCGACCACCAGCGTCGGAGCGTCGACCTGACCCGTCAGCCCCACCACCTCGGCATGGCCCCGCTTGCCCAGAATCACCACCTGACCGCCTATCGGCTCCATCTCGGTATGCGCTTTCACCACCCGCTCCTGCAACTTCGCGACCACGGGACACGTGGCGTCGATCACCTCCACGCCCGCTTCTCGGGCGCGTGCAAAGGTCGAAGGGGGTTCGCCGTGGGCGCGGATGAAGAGCCGCCGACCGCCCAGATCGCTCAGATCGGCATGGGTCACCGTGTGCAGTCCGAGTCCTTCGAGCCGCTGCACCTCGATGCGGTTGTGGACGATATCGCCCAGCGAGTAGACCGTACCGTAGTCGGCAAGCGCCCCTTCGGCCTTGTCGATGGCCCGCACGACGCCGAAACAGAATCCCGATTTATCGTCGATCTCCACACGCATCCTGAAAACGATTGTTTAATATAATAAAGTCTGCCGGCTGCCTATCGGTCGCCGCCGACAGCCCGGCAGAACTCCTTCTCGAACCACTCCATCTGCTCGGCGACGGTCATATAGCTGTTGTCGAGCACCACAGCGTCGTCGGCCTTGCGCAGCGGCGAAATAGCGCGCGTCATGTCGGCCTTGTCGCGCGAAAGCACGTTCTGCAGAATCTCCTCGTAGGAGACGCCGTCGCCCTTGGCCGTCAGTTCGTCGTACCGGCGCTGCGCCCGTACCGAGGGCTGCGCCGTCATGAAGATCTTCAGTTCGGCGTCGGGGAAGACCGTCGTACCGATGTCGCGGCCGTCCATCACCACGCCCCGCTGACGCCCCATCTGCTGCTGCATGGCCACCAGCTTGCGGCGTACTTCGCAGATCGAGCTGACGGCGCTTACGCAGTTACTCACCTCGATGGTCCGGATCTTTCCCTCGACGCGGTCGCCGTTGACATAGATGTCGCTGGCCCCGCGCTCGGGATTGAAGCGGAAGTCGATGCAGATCTCGGGCAGCAGCCGTACCACGGCCTCCTCGTCGACCATTCCCGAACGGATGGCTCCATGCTCGAGCGCATAGAGCGTCACGGCGCGGTACATCGCCCCCGTATCGATGAAAATATACCCCAAACGGCGGGCGATGGCCTTGGCGAAGGTCGATTTGCCGCACGACGAAAAACCGTCGATGGCGATGACGATCTTCTCGTTCATATCTCTATCAGTGCACATTGGGCAAAACATGGATGAAATTCGAAAGGATGGTATAGATCCCCAGCACGGCGATGATAATTCCCGCCACATGGTTGATCGTCAGCATATGGCGCGGACGGAACCGATGCCGGAATAGATTCAGCAGGAAGGTCAGCGCAAACCACCACGTCACGGCCCCGCCCAAGAATCCCGCAATGGTGAGCATCCCCCCGAAAAAGCTCCCCAGATCGGCCGATCCGACCGTCGAGACCTTGAACATCGTGAAGAAGATCATAATGTAGGGGATCACGTAGATGAAATTCGTCAGCGTGATGCCGAACATCGAAGCGAAATCCTTCCACAGCGTCGTCTTGCCCACGCGGTTGCGGCGAATCTGCGTCACGGGGTTCTGCAGGAAGATGTAGACCCCCACAATCACCACGATAATGCCGCTCACAACACTAAGTATCAACCGATTGGATTCTATCGAACGTTGCAGGATCGACGAAAAGAGCATGGCGAAGATCGCCATAAGCGTATCGGCGCACGCCACGCCGAGTCCCGATGCGAATCCCGAACGGCGGTTCTTGCTCAGCGTCCGCTGGATACAGAGCACAGCCACGGGGCCTACGGTGATGGAGGCCGCAATACCCACCCCCACGCCCTGCAACAGCAGGTAGATAATATTCGTTATATGGTCGAATCCCATGAATGGCGTTTTTGAGACTCTGCGGCCGCATCCGCCGACAGGGTATCTTCCGTTCGACACCCCGCATGCAGCTCCAAGTCGGTTTTAGACGACAAAGATATGAAAAGCCGAACGCAAAAGCAAACGAAGTTTGCATTTTGCTGAGGCGAAGCCAAAGATAGGAAAACGATTCGGAATACGAAGCCTCCCCGAGCGAACGGTTCCCCGGCGGCCGGCAAGATACGAAACCCCGAAAAGAGGACTCCGGTGTGCGAAAGGGCGGTGCACGAAAAAGCCGCTTGCAAGTCTCCTTACAGCGGCTTTTTCGTTCCGTGTCATGCCTTGCGGCATTTTCGGATTTTTGAGCCGAAACCGAGATTTGAACTCGGGACCCCTTCATTACGAGTGAAGTGCTCTACCGCTGAGCTATTTCGGCAATCCTGTTTTGAATTCGGGTGCAAAGATAGTACTTTTTATTATTTTTTCGCTATTTTCGCAAGAAATTTTCAGGATCGATGTTAACTTTCCTCGTCTGCCTCACAGTGCTGATCGCCGCCTATTTCACCTACGGCCGTTATTTGGAGCGGGTCGCAGCGATCGATCCGACCCGTGCCGTTCCGAGTGAAAAGCTCTTCGACGGTGTGGACTACGTGCCCATGCCGCGCGGACGGGTGTTCCTGATCCAACTGCTCAACATCGCCGGCACGGGTCCCATCTTCGGTGCCATTCTGGGCGCTGCATTCGGCCCTGTGGCCTTCCTGTGGATCACGCTGGGCGGCATCCTCATGGGTGCGATGCACGACTTCCTCTCGGGGGTCATGCTCGTGCGCAACGACGGCCTGAGCATTCCCGAAGTAGCAGGCCGCTATCTGGGCGGCGGGATGCGGCAGTTCATGCGGCTCTTCTCGGTCGTGCTGCTCGTGCTCGTCGGTGCCGTCTTCCTGCTCAGCTCCGCCGACATCCTCAGCGGCATGGCGCCTTCGGTGCCGCGCGCGTTCTGGGTCTGGCTGATTCTGGCGTACTATTTCATCGCCACGCTGCTGCCCATCGACAAGATCATCGGCAAGGTCTACCCGATCTTCGGCGTGGCGCTCATTCTGATGGCGTTGTGCCTGCTCGGCGTATTGCTCTTCGGACCTTACCGCATCCCCGAACTGACGACGCTGGCCAACGCCCAGCTCGATCCCCGCAACGTGCCGATCGTCCCGACGCTCTTCATCACCATCGCCTGCGGTGCCATATCGGGCTTCCACGCCACGCAGTCGCCGCTGATGGCGCGCTGTATGCATAACGAACGTGAATGCCGTTCGGTTTTCTACGGCGCGATGATCTCCGAAAGCATCATCGCACTGATCTGGGCCGCCATCGCCATGGCTTTTTTCGGCGGTGCACACGCGCTGGCCGAAGCGCTGGCCGCCAACGGCAACAGCGCGGCATGGGCCGTAAACATCATCTCGAACACGACGCTGGGCGTCGCGGGAGGCATTCTGGCACTGCTGGGCGTCGTTGCAGCCCCGATCACCTCGGGCGATACGGCCTTTCGCTCGGCGCGGCTGATCGTCGCTGACATCTTCCGTATCGAGCAGCGCACGCCGTGGAAGCGTTTCGCCATCGCCCTGCCGCTCTTCGTCGTCGGCTACCTCATCACGCGGGTCGACTTCACCGTTGTGTGGCGTTATTTCGCATGGACCAACCAGACACTCGCCGCCATCGTGCTGTGGGCTATCGTCGTATGGCTCTTCGCCGCCAAGCGCAACTACTTCGTGGCGCTGCTGCCCGCCTTGTTCATGACCTTCATCTGCGCGTCGTTCGTCTTCGTCTCGGGGCAGTTCTTCGGCATGGAGAACCGTCCGGCAGCCTACGCTCTGGCGGGACTCGCGACCACAATCGTCTTTTGTCTCATTCTGTTAAAACTCCGCCGCAATGGCCGAAGCAACCCTTAACCCCACCCCCGACCAGACCTTCCAGATCGAAGGACGGGGCGACTACGATTTCTCCCGCACCCTCCGCCTGTCGGACGAAGCCCAGCGGCGCGGCGCCGTGGACGAAGCCTGCAACCTCCGCTTTCATGCGTTCCAGCATCTTAGCGAACTGATTCCCGACAACGAAGAGGTGATCCTCGAATGGTCGCATCCCAACACGCAGGCAGCACTTCATCTCCTCTACCGCTCGGCGGTCGACCATTTTCTGATCGACGATTTCGAACTCTCGGCCGCCATGCTGGAGTTTCTGCTCGACCTCGACCCCGAGGATCACGAGGAGGCGACGTGGCTGCTGGCGTTCGACTACGTGGCGCTCGCGGATTTCGACGCCTTCGACGAGGTCATCAACGACGTCTCGGACAAATACCCCGAAAAGCCGCTGCTGGCGCTCTGGTCGGAGTATCGCCGCCACGGGGTGCTGCCCGCCGGCGAAGCGATCCGGCTGCGCAACCACTTCACACCTTATTACAAAGAGTTCATCGCCGATGAACATCCGGCCGACGAAGCCTACCTGCGCGATATCGAGAGCCAGCGCCCCACACCCGAAGCGCAGGCGCGCGAACTGTGGTTCAAAACCGAAAACCTCTGGACGGCATTTCCCGACTTCATCGCCGCGCTCAGGGCGTTATAATATACAAAAGGACGGCCGTTACAGAAAATACAACGGCCGTCTTTTTTATCGAAACGCTCACTTCTTCTCCGCACGGAGCTGGGCGAAGCAGTGGCGGCAGATCGGCTCGTAGGAGTCCTGCGCGCCCAGCATTACCTGTTTTTCGTCGGCCGTCAAACGGTGCGAGTGGTGCGCCAGATTGCCGCAGCGCACGCAGATGGCATGCACCTTGGTCACATACTCCGCCGTAGCCATCAGTGCCGGCATCGGGCCGAACGGTTTGCCCGTGTAGTCCATATCCAGCCCCGCGATAATCACCCGCACGCCGTTGTCGGCCAGCGTCCGGCACACGTCGACGATCCCCTCGTCGAAGAACTGCGCTTCGTCGATTCCCACCACGTCGACGTCGGAGGTCATCAGCAGGATATTCTGCGCCGATTCGACCGGCGTCGATCGGATGGCATGGGCGTCGTGCGACACCACCTCCTCGTCGGAGTAGCGCGTATCGACGCAGGGTTTGAAAATTTCCACCCGCAGGTTGGCGAACTGGGCGCGGCGCAGGCGGCGGATCAGCTCCTCGGTCTTCCCCGAGAACATCGACCCGCAGATCACCTCGATCCACCCCTTCTGACTGGCATTTTCCAGAAACATAAGTCGGTTAAATTGGTTCTCGTCTGCCGTACCGTTTTTGAGGTCACTCCAGCGCGCTCCTTACGGTTGCAGCAGACTTATGTTCAGTTTTTATATTCCCTCCCTCAAGCTCCCTCCCCTTGTTAAGGGGAGGGACTTTTTCTCGAAGGTATTTCGGTTCTCGTCTGCCGTACCGTTTTTGAGGTCACTCCAGCGCGCTCCTTACGATCGCAGCAGACTTATCCTTCCCTTCTACTCGCACTCCTCGCAGCGGGTGATGCGGGCGCCCAGTGCATTGAGCCGACCGTCGATATTGCAGTAGCCGCGATCGATCTGGTCGATGTTCTGGATCGTGCTGCGTCCTTCGGCGCTCATCGCCGCGATGAGCAGCGCCACGCCGGCACGGATATCGGGGGAGGTCATGCGCGTGGCACGCAGGCGGATGCGATGGTCGTGGCCGATGACCGTCGCACGATGGGGATCGCACAGGATCACCTGTGCGCCCATATCGATTAGTTTGTCGACGAAGAACAGACGGCTCTCGAACATCTTCTGGTGGATCAGCACCGACCCCTTGGCCTGCGTGGCCACGACCAGAAAGATCGACAGCAGGTCGGGCGTCAGACCGGGCCACGGCGCATCGGCGATGGTCATGATCGAGCCGTCGATAAACGACTCGATGCTGTAATGATCTTGCTGCGGAATATAAATATCGTCACCCTGTTGCTCGAAACGGATACCCATGCGGGCGAACTGCGCCGGAATGATCCCCAGATCGGCATAGGAGACGTTCTTGATCCGCAGCTCCGACTGCGTCATGGCCGCCATGCCGATGAACGATCCCACCTCGATCATATCGGGCAGCAGCGTATGCTCCGTCCCGCCGAGCGCGTCGACCCCCTCGATGGTGAGCAGGTTCGAGGCAATGCCCGAGATACGCGCCCCCATACGGTTGAGCATCCGGCACAACTGCTGCACATAGGGTTCGCAAGCGGCGTTGTAGATCGTCGTCGTCCCCTTGGCCCTCACAGCGGCCATAACGATGTTGGCCGTACCCGTCACCGACGCCTCGTCGAGCAGCATGTAACAGCCGCGCAGCTCCTTGCCGTCGACCGAGAAGAACTCCTCCGCGGCATCGAAGTCGAACTTGGCGCCCAGCTTCTGAAAGCCGATGAAGTGCGTATCCAGACGCCGCCGGCCGATCTTGTCGCCGCCCGGTTTGGGAACATACCCCACGCCGAAGCGGGCCAGCAGCGGCCCGATCAGCATAACGGAGCCGCGCAGCCGCGTGCAGCGCCGGCGGTAGTCCTCCGTTCGCAGATAGCCGAGGTCGATCTCACGGGCGCAGAACGCATAGGTGTCGTCTGCAAGCCGTTCCACCTCGACCCCCATCGCCCGCAGCAGATCGATGAGCTGCATGACGTCCAGAATCTCTGGAACGTTGTGCACGACGACCCGTTCAGGGGTGAGCAGTGTGGCGCAGAGGATCTGCAATGCCTCGTTCTTAGCCCCCTGCGGGGTGATTTCGCCGTGAAGACGGCAGCCGCCTTCGACCTGAAAATATGCCATAACCTGTAAATTTTAATTCAAAGGTAGAAATCTTAATCAAAACTGGCAAGCGGGACGGGCAAAATCGGATGAAAAAAGCGGAAGGCCCTACTCTTGCGGCCGAAGCCGGCGCTTTCGGCCCGGATGTTGCGCGAATCGGCAGAAAATCCTATCTTTGTCGGAAGACAAACCATCGGCTCGGATAGGCGGTGTACCGGCACAGTTGAATACATCGGCTGCGGTATCCTTGCGTAAAACAGTGCATGACAAGATGAACGGAATACGAATTCGGCTTTTCGAAGCGGCGGCGATCCTCGCAGCGCTGACCCTGCTGAGTGGCTGCTCGCTGCTGCGCCTCTCGGTCTCAACGGGCGAACCGCTCTCGAAAGAAGAGACGCGGATGCGCCTGCTCACGCGCGGGTTCTATTATGAAGCCTCCGACGAAGTAGCTGCCGCCGCCGACTCGATCGCCTCCGGCAGCGGCGACACGGAACTCCAACGCCGTACGATCCGCTGGAAACTCCGCACGACACGCGCCGCGGTCAATGCCGCCATGCAGCAGGCGCCTGAGCTGGCCCTGCTCGACACATGGATGCTCTACCGCAACATGGACTCGCTCTTCGCGGCGCGTCCCGACTCGCTGCTCTTCGGCACAGCTTCGCCGCTGGCGCGGCACACCGCGTCGCGGCTTCACCGCAAAGCGCGCCATCTGGCTTCTGAACTGCTGACGCCCGAACGCTACGAGCTGATGCGGCGGTTCGTCGCAGCGCAGCCTCTGCCGGCCCCCGACGGCGAAGTGCAGCCCGACCGCACGATGCTGCCGTGGGTCGATTTCCTATGTGCCAACGGCATCGAGGCGGCCTATCCGGTGGGCACCATCGCCGAGGTGATGGCCGACATGGGCGACCGCATCGGCGGTGTGACGCAGCAGACGACCAACGCCCTCGACTGGACGGGCGATCTGGTGGCGCTGCGCATCCGGCAGGACAGTCTGCGCGACCGGCTTGCCATGCAGCTCGACTCGCTCGAACGCGACTTCAACCGTCTGACGGCCGTGGCCGAGGATCTGCCGGGCGTCTCGCGCGAGGTCACGGCCGAACTGAACGCAGCGCTCGCCGAAGCGATGGCGACCTTCAACGCCAGCGTCGACAACGCCTTCGCCGACGTCGACCGTCAGCGCATGGCGCTGCAACACTATGTCTCCACCGAACGCGAAGCGCTCGTCGCACAGGCGCAGCAGGCCGCCGACGATGCGATCGCCAAGGTTTTCGCCGCACTGCCGGCGCTCATCGGCAAGATCGTCGTGTGGATCATCCTGCTGGTCGTAGTACTCGTCGGACTGCCCTTCCTGCTGGGCTTCTGGGCGGGCGGCTGGCGTGAACGGACGCGGCAACGCAAGGCCGGCCGCACGGAAAAAGAGTGATCGATTCGGACGAATCCCAATTTTATTGTATTTTTGCGGACGTAAAAGGAAAAACTATGGCTCGCAGAAAACAGAACTACCCTCTTATCGAAGGGTTGGAGATTACGACGCTCGCTGCCGAAGGCAAGGCGATGGGGCGGTGGCAGGATCAGGTGGTCTTCGTCCCGATGGCCGTACCGGGCGACGTGGTCGACGTACAGATCCGCAGCAAACGCCGCCGCTTCATGGAGGGGACGGTGGTGCGCTACGTGCATCGGTCGCCGCTGCGGGTCGAACCCTTCTGCGCCCATTTCGGCGTCTGCGGAGGGTGCAAATGGCAGAACCTCCCCTACGCCGAGCAGCTGCGCTTCAAGACGGAGCAGGTCCGCGATCAGCTTACCCGCATCGGCCGCATCGAACTGCCCGCGATCCGGCCCTGCCTCCCTTCGGCACATACACAATTCTACCGCAACAAGCTGGAGTTCACCTTCGCGCCGCGCCGCTGGATGACCTACGAGGAGATCGCTGCCGGCGGCGACATCGAACCCGGACCTGCACTGGGTTTCCATATCCCCAACCTCTTCGACAAGGTGCTCGACATCGAGAAGTGCTGGTTGCAGCCCGAGCCGTCGAACACGCTTCGCAATGAGATCAAACGTTTCGCGCTGGAGCACGGCTACTCGTTCCACAACATCCGCGAACATGCGGGGCTGATGCGCAATCTGATCGTCCGCACCTCTTCGACGGGCGAGGTGATGGCTATCGTCGTCTTCGGCGAGGAGGACACGACCCGTATCGAGGCGCTGATGGCACACGTCGCGGAGCGTTTCCCCGAGATCACGTCGCTCTTCTACGTCGTCAACACCAAGTGGAACGACTCGCTCGCAGACCTCACGCCCGTGCTCTACCGCGGCAAGGATCATATCCTCGAGCAGATGGAGGGGCTGCAATTCAAGGTCGGCCCCAAATCGTTCTATCAGACCAATTCCGCACAGGCCTACGAACTCTATAAAGTGGCCCGCGAATTCGCCGCGCTCACCGGCGGCGAGACGCTCTACGACCTCTACACCGGTACGGGAACCATCGCCAATTTCTGCGCCGCACGCTGCGCCAAGGTCGTGGGCGTGGAGTATGTTCCCGAAGCCATCGACGACGCCCGCGTTAATTCGGCGCTCAACGGCATCGGCAACACGCACTTCTACGCCGGCGATATGAAGGCGGTGCTGAGCGACGATTTCGTAGCCGCCAACGGCCGCCCCGACGTCATCATCCTCGACCCGCCGCGCGCGGGGGTCGACCAGCCCGTCATCGACGTCATCCTGCGCGCCGCCCCCGAGCGGATCGTCTACGTGAGCTGCAACCCCGCCACGCAGGCGCGCGATCTGGCACTGATGGACGGCGCCTACCGCGTCGAAGCCGTGCAGCCCGTCGATATGTTCCCCCACACGCACCACGTGGAGAACGTGGTGAAGCTGGTGCGGCGATAACACCGGAACGCAGCCGCGAATCTCTGAATTTGCTGCAAGATATTTAGAGGGTCGTTGCAGGATTCTCCCTGCTCCTACCTTTCCTTCGTACTTCTGGCTTGACCCGTTTTGGATCCTCACGTCGGAATCCTCTTGGATTCCTCCTCAGGATGACAAGAGAGGAATCGTCATTCCGAGCGGAGTGAAACGGAGCGTGGGAATCTACCCCCTTTTCCAGAAAAAGCGACAACTGTACTTTTGGCTTGACCCAAAAGTCAAGCACGGCGAAAAACCGCGGGCGACGGCAACGACGGAGCGACAATACGCTTCGCACATCGACGATCGTTAATTTTTATCGACTCTCCGTGCAAGATTCCGCACGGTACGGCGTTTTATTTGCAGGTGTTACCTAAAACGAAAATGCAATGAAAAAACTCATTTTAATGGCTGCGGTCGTGCTGTTGGCGCTTCCCGCGGCGGCGCAGGAACAGGCTTCGAAGTTCGATGCCAGCTATATTCAGGTCTGGGGACAGGCCGAAAAGGAGATCACACCTGACGAATTCTACCTCTCGATTACGATCAACGAAAAGGATTCGAAGGGCAAAATTTCGATCGAGACGCAGGAACGCTCCATGCTCTCCTCGCTCAAACAGCTGGGCGTCGACACGCAGAAGCAACTCCGCGTGGTGGATCTGTCGAGCGAATATTTCAAGAAGGGCAATGCGCTGGCATGGAAACAGTTCCAGCTCAAGCTGAACACGCCCGAACAAGTTGCGAAAGTCTTCGCGTCGCTCAGTGATCTGGGCATTTCAAACGTCTCGATGGAGAAGGTGACCCACTCGCAGCTGGATCAGTATAAGAACGAGGTGCGCAGCGCCGCCATGCGCAGCGCGCAGGCCAACGCCCAGACGCTCGCCGGCGCCATCGGACAGAAGGCCGGCAAGTGCTTCTACATCTACGACTCGAACAACGATATCGTGCCCTACTACGGCAACGTCTTCATGGCGCGCAGCATGAAGGCTTCGGCGGCCAACGACGCAGCCGAAGCGGCAGGCGAGGCCGCAGGTCTGGACTTCAAGACCATCAAACTCAAATACAGCGTACAGGCCAAATTCGTGCTCGAATAATCCCTGTCGCCGAACTCCCCGATATTCCGGTCCGGCGAGACGACTCGTCGGGCCGTTTTTCGACCCCGACCCCAATGTGAAGACCCCGCGCAGGAAGGCTCAGCCGCAGGATTCCCGCCGGTCTGCTCCGCCTGCGGCGAAAGCGAAGCCGCCGCACGATCTCCGCAAGGGTACGTTTTCCCGACCGATTACGACCTTGTCGATACTCGAAACGTGTATTTTCCGGCGATTCGAAACTTAAATTTCCGAATTATTGCAAGATTGTTCGAAAAAATAGTATTATCTTTACAAACTTTTCCACCTATTTTAAGAGGAGGTGCCTATGAAGACGAAACTCATTTGCGATTACGAGCATTACGCCTCGCCGGCAGAGTTGCCGGAATCCGACCGAGTATTGGTCGCCGAGGCCGAGCGCGCCACACGCCATTCCCATGCGCCCTACTCGAAATTCCGGGTAGGGGCGGCCGCACGTCTTGCGAGCGGCAAGGTACTCCACGCCGGAAATTTCGAGAGCGAAGTCTTTCCGGCCGGTTTGTGCGCCGAGCGCTCCTTGCTGTTCTATGTCGAGACCAACTTCCCCGACGACCCGATCGAGACGCTTGCCATCGCCTCCGAGCCGTCGCAGCGCGAATGCTACCCCTGCGGCCAATGCCGGCAGGTGATGGTCGACGTCGAACGCCGGCAGGGTCACCCCATGCGCATCGTCATGTCGGGCGGCGGTACGGCCAGCGTGGTCGATACGGCCGAGAAACTCCTCCCCTTCACCTTCAAGCTCTGAAATGTTTACTCCCGACGATATTCTCTACGAAGACAACCACCTCGTGGTGGTCAACAAACGCTGCGGCGATCTGGTGCAGCCCGATCCTTCGGGCCAGAGCGCGCTCGAAGATCAGATCAAAGCCTACATCAAGCAGCGCGACGCCAAACCCGGCGAGGTTTTTCTCGGCGTCGTGCACCGCATCGACCGCCCCGTGAGCGGCGCGGTGCTCTTCGCCAAGACCTCGAAGGCGCTGGTGCGGCTCAACGAAATGATCCGCTCGGGCGAGATCCGCAAGACCTACTGGGCCGTTACGGAACAGCGTCCCGATCCGCTCGAAGGGGAGCTGCGCCACTGGGTGCTGCGCGACGGACGCACCAACCGTTCGCGCGCCTACGACGCGCCGAAGCCCGAAGCCAAGGAGGCGCGGCTGCGCTACCGCACGCTCGGAGCCTCGACCAACTATACGCTCGTCGAGGTCGAACTGCTCACGGGCCGCCATCACCAGATCCGTGCCCAGCTCTCGAAGATCGGCTGCCCGATCAAAGGCGACCTCAAATACGGCGCGCGCCGCTCGAACCCCGACGGCGGCATCTCGCTCCATTCGCGGACGATCGAATTCACGCATCCCGTCCGGCGGGAGCCGGTGCGCATTACAGCACCCGTCCCCGCCGGCGATAACCTGTGGGCCTTTTTCGCCCAAAACGCTTCGGAGCCATGCGCCTGCTGATTCAACGTGTCCGCCGTGCTTCGGTCACGATCGACGGCGCGTTGTATGCGTCGATCGGAACGGGACTGCTGCTGTTCGTCGGGATCGAAGAGGCCGACACGCAGGAGGATCTCGACTTTCTGGCGGGAAAGGCGTCGCGTCTGCGCATCTTCGACGACGACGCGGGAGTAATGAACCTCGACGTGCGGCAGACGGGCGGAGAGTTGCTCGTCGTGAGCCAGTTTACGCTCCACGCCTCGACGCGCAAGGGCAACCGCCCCTCCTATATCCGCGCAGCGGGCGAGGCTTTCGCACGACCGATGTACGAACGCTTCGTCGCGGCGCTGGCCGCCGAGAGCGGTTGTCCCGTCCGCACGGGCGAATTCGGCGCCGATATGGCCGTCGAACTGGTCAACGACGGTCCGGTGACGATCTGGATCGATTCGAAAAACAAAGAGTAAAACTATCTTTTCCCAGTTATACGATGAAACGCTTTTTTCTGATTTTCACGCTGCCGATTCTGCTTCTGGCAGCATCCTGTAACGACAGCGACACGCCGGGCGACGAACCTTCGCCCTCCGATCCGCGCGAGGATTGTCAATTTTCGAACGTCAAGGCCACGCCGGCGGCCACCTCGGCCGATTTCTCGGCCAGCTATCTCTATCTGGGCGGTTTTCTGGTCAAGGAGAACGGCTTCGTCTGTACGCCCGCGGGAGGCAGTTCGCCCGTGACGGTCGTCTGCGAACGGTCGACCGAACCCTCCTGCACGCTGAGCAGCCTCACCCCCGAAACCAATTACGAACTCTACTGCTACGTGATTGCCGGCGGCCATACGTTCCGCAGCGAGAAGATCGCCTTCACCACGCTCAAGGGCGACGATCCCGACCCGACACCCGACGAAAAGGTCACCTTCGGCGCCGTGACGGTATCGGACAAAACGACCTCTTCGGCCGCCGTCGCCGCGACCTATACCCACGAGGGTACGGAGCAGGTCACCGACGCGGGTTTCTTCCTGAAGAAGGCGGGGCAGAGCGCCGAGACCAAGCAGTCGTGCGGCACGGCGACGACCTCGCTGCGCTACACGTTCTCGAATCTGAGCGAAAGCACGGCCTACGAGGTCGCGGCCTACGTCGTCACGCCGTCGAAGACGTGGCGTAGCACAGCCGTCCCCTTCACGACCGAATCGGGAGGCGTCACACCGCCGCCCGACAACAACACTCGCTACAAAGGCTGGGCGGAGTTGCCGAACGAAGTATCGAACGGCGACTACCTCTACGTCGACCACAAATGCGATATGAACAACGGCACCAAAGCCCGCAATTTCACCGCTTGTTACAGCAAATCGAAACTCTGTCCCGTATGGGTCGCCGCGCCGCTGCACGACGCCTATGCCAAGAAGAACGTCGAACGTAAAAACAGCTACAAGGACGATCCCGATCTGAATTACAAGCAAGTCGGGAAATGGAACGGCTACACGCGCGGTCACATGCTCGGTTCCGCCGAGCGGCTGGTGAGCCGCGAAGCCAACAACCAAGTAATGTACTTCTCAAACATCGGGCCTCAACTCGGCCAAAGTGACTATTTCAACAGCAGCGGCGGCCAATGGAACACTGCCGAGGACTGGGTGGACAAGCAATGGCGCGGATTGGCCGACACCTGTTATCAGGTAGTGGGCTGCTACTGGGCCAACACCAACAAGCAGGTCTCTGGGACGACGATCCCGACCCACTATTTCACCGTGCTGCTCAAAGCAAAAAAGAGCGCCGGCAAGAAATGGGTGGTGAACTGCACGCGCGACGAGCTGCAATGCATCGCCATGTTCATCGAACACAAGTCTTATTCGAAAGGCACCGTGACTCCGGCCTCCCAGTTCGAGTCGAAGGGGATCTTCATGCGCGTCTCCGATCTCGAAGCAAAGACGGGACACAAGTTCTTCATGAACGTTCCCAACGCCCCGAAAGACACGTACAAAACAAGCGACTGGAATTTTTAACCGATCGGCCGACAATCGGCCCGACAGCAGATGAAAGGCTTCCCCAAGGGGCGGCCTTTCTCACTTATCGAACGTCAGATATGTACCTCTGGGGCGACACGCGGCCCTACCACAGTTATGCGGCCTACTGCCGCCGCACCTTCGGCCGGTCGATGCAGAAGCTTCCGGTCGACGGAGGCTTCACCTGTCCCAACCGCGACGGTACGGTGGGCCGCGGCGGCTGCTCGTTCTGCTCGAACGAAGCCTTCACGCCCGCCTACTGCGACCCGCGCCGCACCGTCCGGCAGCAGGTGGACGACGCGATCGCCTTCCACCGGCGCGGGTTTCCGGCAGGAACGGGCTTTCTGGTCTATTTTCAGTCGTACAGCAACACCCACGCACCGCTCGAACGGCTCCGGCAGCTCTACGAGGAGGCGCTGGCCTGCCCGGGCGTCGCGGGGATCGTCGTCGGCACCCGTCCCGACTGCGTGGATACGGCCAAGCTGGACTATCTGGCCGACCTCGCCCGCCGCGCCTACGTCTGCGTCGAGTACGGCATCGAATCGACCTCCGACACCACGCTACGCGCCATCGACCGCGGACACGATTTCGCCGCGGCACGGCGAGCCGTCGAAGCGACGGCCGCACGCGGCATCGCCGTCGGCGCGCACTTCATCCTCGGACTGCCCGGCGAAAGCGACGGCGAACTGCTCGACCGCACGCAGACGATCGACGCGCTGCCGCTTACGACGGTCAAGTTCCACCAGCTGCAAATCGTCGAGGGCACGCGCATGGCCGATCTGTATGCCGCACGGCCCGAACTTTTCCGCCGCTGGACACCCGAAGAATACATCGATCTCGTGACGGAAATCGTGCGCCGACTGCGCCCCGACATCGCCGTCGAACGCATCGCGGGCCAGACGCCGCCCCGCATCCGCTGCCAGCGGCCGTGGGGCAATCTGCGCAGCGACGTGCTGTGGCGGATGCTCGAAAAAAGACTCGCCGAAAAAAACGCGTACCAAGGTGATTTTTTCGTATCTTCGCAGCGTTAATTGTTCGCAACCATGAAAAGACCTCGGGTAAACCGTCAGGCTGTCGTCGAAACCCTCTTCGAATACGTCTGGATGACCTTCGGCATGTTCATCTACTCCTTCGGATGGCTGGCCTGCATCATGCCCGCCAACACGTTGGGCGGAGGCGCGGCCGGTCTGTCGCTGCTGTTCTACCACATCACGGGACTGCCTATCGGTATGCTGACGCTCATCGTCAACGGCGTGCTGCTGCTTATCGGCGGTATGATCGTGGGGTGGAACTTCGGCATGAAGACCATCTTCTGTATCGGGATGCTCGCGGTCACGATGTCGGTGCTGCAACCGCTGCTGGCCGTCATCACGCCGGCGGGAGAGACGCTCTTCGCACTCGACCCCGTCAGCGACCGCATCCTGCTGGTCATTCTGGGCGGCATCATCGCCGGCATCGGCATCGCCATCTGTTTCCGGCAGGGCGGTTCGACGGGCGGCACGGACATCATCGCCATGGTCGTCAACAAGTACAAGACGATCAGCTACGGCCGCATCGTGATGACCGTCGATTCGATGATTATCCTCTCGTCGCTGTTCGTAAGCGACATGGGCGTCGATTCGGTCATCTACGGCTTCGTCGTCACGGCCGTGCTGGGCTACACCGTCGACGTGATTCAGGCCGGCAACCAGCAGTCGAGTCAGATCTTCGTCTTCACGCGCCGCTACGAGGCGATGGCCGAACAGATCATCTCCACCACACGCCACAGCGCTACCATTCTCGACGCCATGGGTTGGTACTCGAAAAAGGATATCAAGGTCGTGCTGGTAGTCTGCCGCAAACGCGAAACTTCGCAGATGCTCAAACTGGTACGTAACGTCGACGGCGACGCCTTCATCTCCGTCGGGTCGGTCATGGGCGTCTACGGCAAGGGCTTCGAAGCCCTCAACAAGGTCTGACCCCTTACGCATCCGAAACCCTGACCGCTCGGTCTGCCAACGATAAACCCTATGCGAAACCTCACCTCCACCAATCTGTTGAAAACCGTCAGGGAATATATCCTGATGACGGCCGGACTGCTCATCTACTCCTTCGGATGGATCGCCTGCATCAAACCGATGGAGGTGGCCGCGGGCGGCGGCACGGGTCTGGCGATGATCGTCAGCCACACGGCGTTCGAAATGTGGGGGATCGACATCCGCATCGGTACGGTCTTTCTCACGATCAACGCCTTCCTGCTGCTCATTTCCGGGCTGACGGTGGGGTGGAATTTCGGATTCAAAACCCTCTTCTGCATCATCGTGGCATCGGGATTCATGACTCTCATGGAGCCTTATTTCATGACGCATTACCCGCCCGTGGGCGAGGTGCTGGGGCTTGACGACAAACTGCTCACGATCATTCTGGGCGCCCTGCTGGCAGGTGCCGGCATGGCCATCTGCTTCACGGCGGGCGGTGCGACGGGCGGCACGGACATCATCGCCAAAATCGTCCATAAATACTGGGGTGTCGCCTACGGCAAAGTAATCATTTACAGCGATATCGTCATCATCGGGTCGACGCTGCTGGTAGGCTACCACCTCTCGGACGTGGTCTACGGCTACATCGTCACGGTGGTCGTCGGCACGACGGTCGACCTGCTGATGGCCGGCAGCCAGCAGTCGAATCAGATCTTCATCGTCACGGCCGACTACGACCGCATGGCCGAAACGATGCTGCACGAGGCCAATCGCGGCGTCACGCTCATCGACGCCACGGGCGGCTATTCGGGTCATGAAATCCGCATCGTGATGGTCGTCTGCTACAAGCGCGACGCGGGGCACATCCTGCGTCTGGCCCGCGACATCGATCCCAAAGCCTTCATTACCATCGCTTCGGTTTCGGGAACCTACGGCGAAGGATTCCGCAAACTGACCCAACTCCACTGATCGCGGCGATGGAGCGTTACGCCGATATCGTCCTGCCGCTGGCGCAGCCCGCCTATACGTTCGCCGTCGCCGATGGTCTGGAACTGACGGAGGGGCAGGCCGTTGCCGTACAGTTCGGGCAGCGGCGCATCTACACGGGCATCGTCTGGCGCATCCACGACCGGCGGCCCGACTTTCCCCGCATCAAAACCGTCTCGCGGATTCTCTACGACCGTCCGCTGCTCGACGAGCGGCAGCACGCCCTGTGGGAGTGGATGGCCGACTACTATATGTGTACACTGGGCGAGGTGATGCGCTTCGCCCTGCCGCAGACGATCAAGCCCTCGGGCAATAGCGAAGAGGAGTTTTCCGAACGCGAATACCGTCCCCGCACCGAGCTATATGCGGCGCTCGACGCCTCGCTGCACGACGAGGAGCGGTTCCACGACACGATGGAGCGGCTTTCGAGGCGGGCACCGCGCCAGTACGCCGCACTGCTCGAAATCGCCTCGGCCGGCGGCGACCGCATCTCGACCGACGAGGTTCCCCGCCGGCTGCTCGCGGCCGATGCCGCGACGCTCGCCGTGCTGCAAAAGAAGGGCTTCATCACCCTCGTGCGCCGCGAGCGGAGCGTCGAACACGGCACCGTCCGTTTTCAGCTCCCCGCGCTTACGGCGGCTCAGCAAACCTGCCTCGATACGATCCATAGCCATTTCGCGGCAAAACAGCGCACCGTGCTGCTGCACGGCATCACCGGCTCGGGCAAGACCGAATTGTACATCCACCTGATCGCCGCGGCGCTCGCCCGCGGCGGCGACGTTCTGCTGCTGGTTCCCGAAATCGCCATCACGGCGCAGCTTATCGCGCGGCTCGAACGCATCTTCGGCAGCCGCGTCACGGCCTACCACTCGAAACTCACGCTCGCACACCGCACCGAAAACTACCTGCGGCTCACGGGTTCCGAGGGAGGAGAGCTGGTCGTCGGCGCTCGCTCGGCCCTCTTCCTGCCGCTGCGGCATCTGCAACTGGTCGTCGTGGACGAGGAGCACGACACGGGTTACAAGCAGACCGACTCGCAGCCGCGCTACAACGCCCGCGACGTGGCCGTCGTCATGGCGCGCCTGTGGGAGGCCCGCACGGTACTGGGCAGCGCCACCCCCTCGCTCGAAAGCTACGCCAACGCACTGAGCGGCAAGTACGGACTGGCGACGCTCGCCGAGCGTTACGGCGATGCACGGCCGCCGCAGATCATCGTCTCCGACACGCTGCGCGCGGTCAAACGCAACGAGCGAAAGACCCATTTCAACCTCCTGCTGCTCAATAAAATCGAGGAAACGATCGCCCGCGGCGAGCAGGCGATGCTCTTCCAGAACCGCCGCGGCTTCTCCCCCTACGTCGAGTGCCGCGCCTGCGGCTGGACGGCCCGCTGTCCGCACTGCAACGTGACGCTCACCTACCATAAGCGCGACAACAGGCTCCAGTGCCACTACTGCGGTCATACGGAGGCCGTCCCAACCCGCTGTCCGGCCTGCAAAGCGGGCGAGGTGACACCCGCAGGCTTCGGCACGGAGAAGATCGAGGAGGAGTTGGCGCGGCTCTTCCCCGAAGCGCGCATCGAACGACTCGACCGCGACACAGCAACTTCCGAACGTGCCTACCGCGCCATCATCGACCGCTTCGAGAGCGGGCAGAGCGACCTGCTGGTCGGCACGCAGATGATTACCAAGGGGTTCGACTTCGCACGGGTCTCGCTGGTGGGCATCCTCAACGCCGACAACCTGCTCTTCAATCCCGACTTCCGGGCCGCCGAACGCGCCTTCCAGCTGATGACGCAGGTGGCAGGACGCGCCGGACGGCGCGACGCGGCGGGCGAAGTGGTAATCCAGACTTCAGAGCCCGAACACCCCGTCATCCGACAGGTCGCGGCGGGCGATTACGAGGCGATGGCCCGCACGCAGCTCGCCGAACGGCGCACATTCGCCTATCCGCCCTATGCGCGGCTGATCCGCCTGACGCTCCGCCAGCGTGACCGCGAATTGCTCTACCGCGCCTCGGCGGCCCTCGCTATCGCGCTGCGCAATCGTTTCGGCCGCCGCGCAATGGGTCCCATCGCACCTGCCGTCGACCGCATCCGCGAAGAGTATATCACCGAATTCCTGCTCAAGATCGAGAGCGGCGCTTCAGCGGCACGTGCCCGCGAGGTACTGCGCGAGGCCCTGCGGCAGACGCTCGGCAGCAAAGAGTTCAAATCGGTAACGGTCAGCTGCGATGTCGATCCTCAGTGACGTGACACACGGCATCGGACGGCTGCTCTTCCCTGTACGGTGTCCGGTCTGCGGCGGCGAGATGCCGCCCGGCAGCCGTGTAGTCTGCACCCGCTGCCGCTATGCCGTACCGCTCACCGGATTCTGCTACGCGACTTACAACCCCTTGTGGGAACGGCTCTCGGCGCTGATCCCCGTCGAACAGGCTTCGGCCTTCCTCTACTTCATCCCGGGCAGCGGATGGCGCGAACTGATCCACCGCTTCAAGTACGACGGCGCATGGCGGTTGGCGCGCGACATGGGCGTGTGGTACGGACACTGTCTTTCGGAGAGCGGCCTCTACGACGCGGTGGATACGATCGTTCCCGTGCCGCTCCATTGGCGCAAACGGTTGCGCCGCGGCTACAATCAGGCGGAGTATCTGGCCGAAGGAATCGCCGGCGCACTCGAAGCGGAAGTCGACCGGCACAGCGTCCGCCGCATCCGCAACAACCCCGCGCAGGCGCTGCACCGGCGTGAGGAGCGATGGGGCAACGTCGAGGGAATCTTCGCCGTGCGCCGCCCCGACCGGCTCGCAGGACGTCATATTCTGCTGGTCGACGACGTGCTCACCACGGGCGCCACGCTGCTCTCGTGCGCCGAGACGATTCTGCGTGCCGCGCCCGACTGCCATCTGAGCGTCGCGGTGCTGGCCGTCCCGCAGCGGGAGTTCGGACTCGACGGATAAAAGCGGATTCTTCCTGCGGAATACTTATCGACAAAATCACCTCTTTTTTCAACACCCCGTTTCTCCGGCAGCGCAGTGCTGGCCGACCGTTTCTATGTTACAAACATAGAAATCAACAAACTTTCCCTCCGCCCTTTTTGATTATTGCGCAGCTTTGCGTAATTTTGAATCCGAAACCGAATATCATGTCACAAGAGAACAATACAACACCGGCCGCGCGCAACCGCGAAGCCTACGCCGCACTGACCGAAGTGGGCGGCAACGTCCCGCCGCAGGCCGTCGAACTCGAGGAGGCCGTGCTGGGCGCGCTGATGCTCGAAAAGGACTCGATCATCACCGTGCAGGAGTTCATCAACCCCGACTCCTTCTATACCGAGGAACACCGGCTGATCTACCGCGCCATCGAGGAGCTGTCGTCGGAACTCAAACCGATCGACCTCTACACCGTCACCGAACGGCTCAAAGTCAAGAAGGAGCTGAAGAAGGTAGGCGGCGCCTCCTATCTGGCGCAGCTCACGCAGAAGGTCGGATCGGCCGCCAACATCGAGTTCCATGCCAAGATCGTGGCGCAGAAGTACGTGCAGCGCGAACTGATCCGCTCGGCCACCGAGATTCAACGCCGCTCCTACGACGAATCGACCGACGTGACGGATCTGATCGGCTTCGCCGAGCAGGAGATCTTCAAGGTGGCCGAAGGGCACGTCAAACGCTCCGTGCAGTCGGCCGCCGACGTACTGGCCCGCACGCTGGCGCAGATCGAGGAGAATGCCAAGAACAAGAGTGCCTTCAACGGCGTGCCGTCGGGTTTCATGGCACTCGACCGCGTGACGATGGGGTGGCAGACCTCCGATCTGGTCATCATCGCCGCCCGCCCCTCGATGGGAAAGACGGCTTTCACGCTCACGATGGCGCGCAATATGTCGGTCGACCACGAGCAGGCGGTCGCCTTCTTCTCGCTCGAAATGCCGGCGCACCAGCTCATGATGCGTCTGGTGGTGGCCGAGACGGGCATCCCGGGCAACGACCTCAAGCTGGGACGGCTCTCGCCCGAACAGTGGCGCCACCTCGAATCGGCCACCAAGCCGCTGGGAAGCGCCAAACTCTTCATCGACGATACGCCGGCGCTGTCGGTCTTCGAGTTCCGCTCGAAGGCCCGCCGCCTGAAGATACACAGCGACATCAAGATCATCATGATCGACTACCTGCAGCTCATGACCGGCGGCCCGCAGGCGGCCAAAGGGGGCAACCGCGAGCAGGAGGTTTCGTTCATCTCGCGTACACTCAAAGCCATTGCCAAGGAGCTGAACGTCCCGATCATCGCCCTCTCGCAGCTGAACCGATCGACCGAACTGCGCGGCGGCTCGAAGCGGCCGCAGTTGTCGGACCTGCGCGAGTCGGGCGCCATCGAGCAGGATGCCGACATCGTGGCCTTCATCCACCGTCCCGAATATTACGGCATCAATCAGGACGAGAACGGAATGCCCACGGCGGGTATGGCCGAACTGATTATCGCCAAGCACCGTAACGGCGCCGTGACCGACGTCAAACTGCGCTTCCTGAAGGATCAGGCGCGCTTCGCCGACATCGACGACGCCGACCTGCTGCCCGGCGGTTCGCCCACACCGGGACAACAGTACGACGATTTCGCCAGCGACTCGAATACTCCCGCAGCCGGCATTGCGTCCGGCCCCGGCTCGCTGGTCTCCACCGAATTCGATATTACGCCCCGTCCGCTCAGCGACGAGGTACCCTTCTAAGGCCATGTTCGTCCGTACCGCAGCAGGAGCCATCGCAGGCATCGACGCCGTAACGGTCTCGGTCGAGGTGAACGTCGCCGCGGCAGGACAGCTGGGACTTTTTCTGGTCGGGCTGCCCGACAACGCCGTCAAGGAGAGCGAGCAGCGCATCCGTTCGGCTTTCGAAAACACGGGACTGCGGATGACGGGCAAGAAACTGGTGGTCAACCTCGCTCCGGCCGACCTGCGTAAGGAGGGAGCGGGCTTCGATCTGCCGATCGCCGTGGGCATTCTGGCCGCCACGGAGCAGGTGCCGGCCGAATCGCTCGACGGAACGATGCTGGCGGGCGAACTGTCGCTCGACGGGACGCTCAAACCGGTGCGCGGCGTACTCCCGATGGCCGTCAAAGCCCGCGAGGAGGGATTGCGGCGGTTGATCGTTCCACACGACAACGCCTGCGAAGCGGCCGTAGTCGAGGGGCTGGAGGTGATCGGCACAGCCTCGCTCGGCGAGGTCGTCGAGTACCTGCGCGGCGACCGGCAGATCGCACCGGCGACGGCCGCGGCCGGCTTCACGGAGCAAACGGATCGATCCGCCGAAGATTTCGCCGACGTCAAGGGACAGGCGGCCGTCAAGCGGGCGCTGGAGATCGCTGCGGCAGGCGGCCACAACGTACTGATGATCGGCGCCCCGGGTTCAGGCAAGACGATGCTCGCCCGCCGTTTGCCCTCGATCCTTCCGCCGCTGACGCTGGAAGAGGCGCTCGAAACGACCAAAATCCACTCCGTCGCGGGCAAGATCGCAGCGCATCGGGGGCTGCTCGCCGAACGGCCTTTCCGCGCACCGCACCACCTCACGTCGCAGGTGGCCCTCATCGGCGGCGGACAGTCGCCCCAGCCGGGCGAGGTGTCGCTGGCACACAACGGCATCCTCTTTCTGGACGAGCTGCCCGAATTCGGCCGCAATGCGCTCGAAGTGCTCCGGCAGCCCTTGGAAGAGCGACGTATCACCATATCGCGGGCACGTTACAGCGTCGAGTATCCGGCCAACTTCACGCTGGTGGCAGCGATGAACCCCTGCCCGTGCGGCTACTACAATCATCCCACGCGCGAATGCACCTGCCCGCCGGGTACCGTGCACCGCTATCTGGGACGCATCTCCGGTCCGCTGATGGATCGCATCGACCTGCACATCGAGGTGACGCCCGTGTCGATTCCAGAGATAACCTCCGGCGCGCGCGGCGAATCGAGTGCTGCGATCCGCGAACGGGTCGTCCGCGCCCGCGAAGTGCAGCGCAAACGTTTTCAGGGCGTCGAAGGTGTGCATACCAATGCCATGATGACGAGCCGCATGGTACGCGAATACTGCCCGATCGACGCCGCAGCGCGCACGCTGCTCGAACGGGCCATGGAACGACTCAGCCTCTCGGCACGGGCCTACGACCGTATCCTGAAGGTGGCGCGCACAATCGCCGATCTGGCCGCCGAAGAGCGGATCGGCACGGCGCAGATCGCCGAAGCGATCGCCTGCCGCTCGCTCGACCGCGAGTCGTGGGGACGGTAACCGAATGAAAAATTAAGAATTAAATATTAAATTCAGATGAAACGGGTGATTCTTTCGGGCGGCGGCACGGGCGGCCATATCTACCCTGCCGTAGCAGTGGCCGAAGCGCTGCAACGCCGCTACGGCGATGGGGTGGAGCTGCTCTTCGTCGGGGCCGAGGGCAAAATGGAGATGGAGAAGGTTCCGGCGCTGGGCTACCGCATCGTGGGGCTGCCGACAGCGGGGTTGCAACGGCGGTTCGCGCTGTCGAATCTGGCGCTGCCCTTCAAGGTATTCAAAAGCCTCGGCCGCGCACGGCGCACGATCCGCGAATTCGGCGCCGACGTCGTCGTCGGATTCGGCGGCTACGCTTCGGGACCGGTGCTATGGGCGGCGCAGCGGGCGGGCGTACCGACGCTCATTCAGGAGCAGAACTCCTACGCCGGACTGACGAACAAGATCCTCGCGCGCGGTGCGCGGCGCATCTGCGTGGCCTACGACGGCATGGAACGTTTCTTCCCCGCCGAGCGGATCGTGCGCACAGGCAACCCCCTGCGCGGACGCTTCGCACCGCCGACCGACACCGACCAGCTGGAGGGGCTGGCGGCTTTCGGGCTGGACGCCGCACGTCCCACGGTGCTCGTCGTGGGCGGTTCGCTGGGCTGCCGCACGCTCAACGAAACGATGAAGGCGTGGCTCATGCGGCAGGAGTTCCGGCCGCCGTTCCAAGTAATCTGGCAGACAGGCAAGTATTACGAGGCCGAGATGCGGCGCTTTCTGGAGGAGCATCCGGCCGAAGGCGTCTGGCAGGGAGCCTTCATCGACCGCATGGACCGCGCCTACGCCGCGGCCGACGTCGTGGTCTCGCGCAGCGGCGCCTGCTCCGTCTCGGAGCTGTGTCTGGTGGGCAAGCCGACGCTCTTCGTCCCTTCGCCTAACGTGGCCGAAGATCACCAGACCAAGAATGCGCAGGCGCTCGTCGAGAAGCAGGCGGCCGTAATGGTCGCCGACGCCGAGGCTCCCGCACGGGCGATGGAGACGGCGGGCGAACTGCTGGCCGACCCTGCGCGTCGCGCCCTGCTGAGCCGCAACATCGCCGCACTGGCCGTGCCCGATGCTGCGGAGCGAATCGTCAACGAAATCGAAAAAATCTGGTAAGGATGAATATACAACGCATCTATTTCATCGGCATCGGCGGCATCGGCATGAGTGCGCTGGCACGTTACTTTCTGCATGAAGGCCGTGAAGTGGCCGGTTACGACCGCACCCGTTCGGCACTGACCGAAGCGCTCGAAGCCGAAGGGGCCGCCGTCCACTACACGGACGACACGGCGGCCATTCCCGCCCCGTTCCGTGAGCGGGAGGGCACCGTGGTGGTCTACACCCCCGCCGTGCCCGCCGACCACGCCGAGCTGGCGTGGTTCCGCAGCCGCGGCTTCACCGTCGAGAAGCGGTCGCAGATGCTGGGGCATCTCTCCGAGGGCAAATACGTGCTGGCCGTCGCCGGCACGCACGGCAAGACGACAACCTCGACGCTCATCGCATGGCTCAACCACGCCGTCGAAGGGACCGGCAGCGCCTTTCTGGGCGGTATTTCGAAGAACTTCGGCAGCAATCTGGTGCTGGGCGACGGACCGCGTCTCGCGGTCGAGGCCGACGAGTTCGACCGTTCGTTCCTGCGCCTGCGGCCCGATGTGGCGGTCGTCACGGCCGTCGACGCCGATCATCTGGACATCTACGGCACGCACGAGGCCGTGAAGGAGGCCTTCGCGCAGTTCATCGAGCGCATCCGGCCAGACGGCGCGCTGATACTCAAGACGGGCGTCGATGTGGCGCTGCGCAACGACGCCATCGCGGTCTACCGCTATGCCTACGATACCCCTTGCGACTTCTACGCCCGCAACGTGCGGCTCATCGAGGGCGGACACTACCGCTACGATCTGGTCACGCCCTCGGGTACGATCGCCGACTGCACGCTGGGTATTCCCGGCTGGATCAACGTCGAAAACGCCGTGGCAGCCGTAGCGGCGATGTGGTGCGCCGCCCGCGCCGAAGGGCGGACGCTCGACGAGGAGCGGCTGCGCTGCGCGCTGGCGGCTTTTACGGGGGTCAAACGGCGCTTCGAATTCTATGTCAACACCCCGCGGCAGGTCTATATGGACGACTACGCCCACCATCCGCGCGAACTGGCCGCCACACTCACCTCGGTACGGAAAATGTTCCCCGGCCGGCGTCTGACGGCGATCTTCCAGCCGCATCTCTATACCCGCACGCGCGACTTCTACCGCGAGTTCGCCGAAGCGTTGTCGCACGCCGACGAGGCGGTGCTGCTGCCGATCTATCCGGCGCGCGAGAAGCCGATCGAGGGGATCGTCTCCGAGATCATCGCCGAACGGGTCGCCGTTCCGTGCCGCATCGTGGAACGCGAAACGCTGGCGACGACCCTCGAAAAGATGGATACCGACGTGGTCGTGAGTTTCGGAGCGGGCAATATCGACGCCTGCTGCGAAGCGTTGGCCGAGGTCCTGCGCAAAAAAGCCTGACCCATGCCCAGACCGCTGCGATATATGCTTGTCGGGCTGCTGTGGGCCGCCGTAATCGGGTACATCGTCTGCTCGGCGGCGCGGGTGCGTGTCCACCGGCGGCAGCTCGTCGTGCAGCGGCTCGAAATCGAGATCGCCGACAGCTCCTCGCACGGGCAGCTCGTCACAGGAGGCATGGTGCGGCAGTGGCTCGCCCGCAGCGGAATGAAAACCGTCGGCGCAGCGGCGCGCGAAGTCGATCTACGAGCCATCGAAGCGTTGATCCTGCGTAACGGATTCGTTGCCGACGCCACTGTCTCGATCGATTACGGCGGCGTGCTGCATATCACGGTCAACCAGCGCCGGCCCATCGTGCGGCTGCTTTTCGACGGCTGCAACGCCTATGCGACCGAAGAGGGCTATCTCTTTGCCGCGCCGCAGTCGTCGGCGCTCTACGTCCCCGTGATGACAGGCTCCTACGCCCCGCCCGTTCCGGCCTCCTACACGGGATCGGTGACGGACTACGCTGCCGCCGAGATCGCGGCGGCGAAGAGCCGCATCGCCGAGATCGAACGCGAAAAATACCCCCTTTACCGCTCCGAACGCGAGAACGACGAGAACATCAAGGCGCTGCGGCGTATGACGATCAAAAAAGGTTGGTTAGAACGCTCCGAAAACTTCGATCGGCGTGTGAAGGAGCTGCGTGAAAAAAAGGCCCAGCTGCGCCGCAAATACCGTTATACGGCGCGGGTCTTGCAGGAGCGTATCGATAAAATCTCCGCCCGTCAGGCGGCCGAAATGGAAAAACAAAAAAAGTTACGGAAAAACTGCGAAGATTTCCTTAAACTGCTTAACTTTGTGGTGCTCGTCGAAAAGGACGATTTCTGGCGATCGGAGATCGTCCAGATCGTCGTGGCAAAAGGCCCGGGAGGAGCGCCCGAGATCGAACTGGTCCCCCGCACAGGTAGCCATACGGTGATCTTCGGCAGCCCCGACGACGCGGAGGAGAAACTCGCGAAACTGCTGACGTTCTACCGCTGCGGATTGCGGAACATCGGATGGGAAGCGTACCGCACGATCAACGTCAAATACAAGGAACAAGTGGTGTGCACAAAATAGGGCGTTTGCGAGCGAGCGGCAACGAAAAACCGCCCGCAGTGCAAACACCCGCTGAAAACAAAGCTGAGAAACGTGGAGAAGAAGAATTACATCGTCGCAATCGATCTGGGATCGTCGAACGTCGTGGTGGCCGTCGCCGAACGCGACGCCGAGGAGCGTCTGGCCATCCGCAGCATCGTCTCGAAACCTTCGCAGGGAGTGAAGGCGGGCATGATTACGAATATCGAGCAGGTGAGCAATTCCATCAAGGAGGCCGTAGAGGCTGTCGGCGAGGAGCTGGGCATCCGCATCACCGAAGCCTATACCGGCATCTCGGGCGAATTCGTGCGCTGTGCCCGTCATACCGATCATGTCTTCACCTCCGATCCGCAGAACGGCGTGAACCGCGCCGACGTGGAGGCGTTGTTCGACCGTATGCGCAACGTGCAGGCGCCCGACGACGAGACCATCATGGAGCGTATCCCGCAAAATTACCTCGTGGACGAAAATCAGGAGGTGGCCGACCCGGTCGGTTCGTTCGGCAAGCGGCTCGCTTCGACCTTCAACTTCATCCTCGCGGCCAAAACTCCGATCGAACGGCTCAATCTGGCGTTGCGCCGGCTGGGCATCCGCTCGCTGGGAATGTATGCCAATGCACTGGTGACGGGCGCCGCCGTTCTCTCGCCGGACGAGAAGGAGGAGGGTGCGGCCGTGGTCAATATCGGCGGCGGCGTAACCGACGTAGCGGTCTACTATCGTAACGTGCCGCGCTATATCGCCACCATCCCGATGGGAGCGGGGGCCATCAACAACGATATCCGCACACTGGGGATTCTGGAGCGCCACGTGGACAGCCTCAAGCGCAAATTCGGTTCGGCGGTGGCCGAGCTGGCGCCCGAGAACAAGATGGTGAGCGTCAAAGGCCGCACGGCCAAGGAGACCAAGGAGATTCTGCTGCGCAATCTGGCCGTGGTGATCGAATCGCGCGCCCGCGATATCGCGGAGTACGTCGCGCAGGAGATCCGGGATTCGGGATTCGGCGACAAGCTGGCCTACGGCATCGTGCTGACGGGCGGCTCGGCGCAGCTGCAACATATCGACGAACTGTTCCGCCGTGTGACGGGCATGGAAGTACGCATCGGCACGGCCGAAGAGGTCGTCGACGAAGCGTCGAAAGCGTGCGCCGCCTCGCCGGCCTACTCGACGGCGATCGGACTGCTGCTCAGCGGCGCCTCCCACGGTGACTGCGCCGTGGCAGACGTTCCGCGGCAAGCGGCCGCAGCGCAGCCTGCGGGGCCGACGATCCCGCGCGCAACGCCCTACTCCGGCATCGGGAAACCGGCCGCAGGCGCTGCGACGCAAACGCCCTACCCACCGCGGCCTGCTGTTGCTCCGGCTCCTGCTGCCCCCGCGGCAAACGCCGCAACGGAGGATACGGCTGCGCCTCAAGCAGCGGCAACCGATGCGCCGGAGACCCCGCACCGTCCCAAACGAGGGCTGCTCGACAAGCTCAAGCAGTCGCTCGGCACCCGTCTGGACGATTTCTTCACGGGATCGGAGGACGAAGAGATTTAAGTCGCCCGACGACGGCGGAGGAGCAGAAGAGAAGAGCGGCGAGAGTCGAAACGAGGATCGGGAAATCGCGTTTTCGGCAGATTACCGAGACGAACGCCCGAGGAAAAAGAGTTTAAGGAATTATGAGTGACGATCTGATGAACGAAATTGCTGCGGCAAAAGATAAATCTTCGATAATCATGGTGGTAGGCGTCGGCGGTGCAGGCGGCAACGCCGTGAATCATATGTGGAATCTCGGCATCAAGGATGTCGGGTTCATGGTCTGCAACACCGACGCGCAGGCGCTGGAAAACAGTCCTGTCGAGGAGAAGGTACAGCTGGGCCGCGAAGGACTCGGCGCGGGCAACGACCCCGAAAACGGACGCAAGGCGGCCATCGAGTCGCTCGACGACATCCGCCGCAGACTCGAAGCGGCCGGCACGCGGATGATCTTCGTGACGGCAGGCATGGGCGGCGGCACGGGAACGGGCGCTTCGCCCGTGATCGCCAAGCTGGCGCACGAAATGGGCCTTCTCACCGTCGGCATCGTCACCTCGCCGCTGGCCGTCGAGGGGAAGATCCGCTACGAACAGGCGTTTCGGGGCATCGACGAGCTGAGCCGCAACGTCGACTCGCTGCTGGTCATCAACAACGAGAACATCGTCGAGATGTACGGCCGTCTCTCGCTCAAACAGGCGTTCGGCAAGGCCGACGACATTCTCGCATCGGCGGCCAAGGGCATCGCCGAGATCATCACCGTCGAGAGCGACATGGTCAATGTCGACTTCGCCGACGTGTCGAAGGTGATGCGCGACAGCGGCCGCGCCCATATGTCGGTAGCTACGGCCGAAGGCGAACACCGCGCCACGGAGGTAGCTCGTGCGTCGCTCGAATCGCCGCTGCTGGACCATACGCTGATCTCGGGCGCAAAGAACATCCTGCTGAACATCTCGACCTCCGATGCCGATTCGCTGGCGCTGGACGAGGTGATGGAGATCCTGAAATACATCCAGTCGCACGCCAGCGTACAGGCTCCCGACGGCACGGTGCACGACGCCAACATCATCTGGGGCACGAGCGTCAAGCCGCAGCTGGGACGGCGCATCGAACTGGTCGTCGTGGCGACGGGATTCGACGGCACTGCGGCCGAACGTTCCGTAAAACCGACCCTTTCGCCCGTCGAAACCATCGCCGTGCAGCCCCGCGAAGAGAATACGGTGCTCGAACCGATCAAACCGCGTCCCGTGCCGACGCTGCGTCCCATGACACAGGTGATGCTGGGCGACCGGCCGACGCGTTACAAGAATATCGACGCACAGCTCGCCGTGCCGGCCTACCGCACGCGCAAAGCCGAGTTGGTCGTCGAGACCTCGGGCAGCCGCAAGGAGGTGCTCAAGGAGGAGAATGATGCCGCCGCGAAGCCCGTAGAGGAGAAGGGCGGTTCGCTCTTCGACTGATCGCCGGCAAGCAGTATAAAACGAAAATAGACGAATTTGGAAGGTAGTCTGGTTACACTCAACCCCGTAGACATCGGTCTACTCCTCCCGGGAGCCATTACAGCGTGCCTGTTGGTGGTCTCGGCCCTCGTTTCGGGCGCCGAGACTTCGTTCTTTTCGCTTACGCCGCACGATATTCGGCAAATCAAGAAGCATCCCGAGAAATCGTCGAACGATGCGATTCTGCAACTGCTCGGCAACGTCGATCAGCTGCTGGCGACGATTCTGGTGGTCAACAATCTGGTGAATATCTGCATCGTCATTCTGGCTGCACGCATCATCGACACGCTCTTCACGTTCGGATCGGTCGGGATGCAGTTCCTTTTCGAATCGGTCATCGCCACCTTCCTGCTGCTGCTCTTCGGTGAGATCATCCCCAAGGTGCTGGCACAGAGCCGTCCGCTGCGATTCGCCCGTACGGTGGCGCGCCCCATTCTGATACTGCGCTGGCTGATGCGCCCCTTCTCCTATATCCTGATCCGCACGAGCAGCACCATCAGCGAGCACGCCGGCCGCAAAAATGAAATTTCGCTCGACGAACTGGCCGATGCCGTCGATATGGCCGCCACCTCGTCGGCCGAGGAACACAACATGCTCTCGGGAATCGTCAAATTCGTCAACACCGAGGTACAGGAGATCATGAAACCCCGCGTGGATGTGGTTGCCGTCGGAATCGGCGACAACTACCTGAGCGTCAAGGAGCGGATCATCGCTTCGGGCTTTTCGCGCATTCCGGTCTACGACGAGGATCTGGACAACATCAAGGGGATCCTCTACGTGAAGGATCTGCTGCCCTACATCAACAACGGCGACGAATTCGGCTGGCAGCAGTTGTTGCGCAAGGCCTACTTCGTACCCGAGCACAAGAAGATCAACGACCTGTTGGAAGAGTTCCAGTCGAACAAGGTGCACATGGCCGTCGTGGTCGATGAATACGGCTCGACGCAGGGCATCGTCTCGCTCGAAGATATTCTCGAAGAGATCGTAGGTGAAATCTCGGACGAGAGCGACGCCGTCGAGAGCGCCTACACCCAGCTCGACGACCGCAACTACCTCTTCGACGGCAAGACCCACATCGGCGATTTCGAACGTATCCTGCAACTTCCCGAGAACACGTTCGCCGACGTCAAGGGCGAAGCCGAGACGCTCGCGGGGCTGATGCTCGAAATCAGACGCGACTTTCTGAAGAAGGGCGATGCCATCACGACGCACGACCTCCGTTTCACGGCCCATACCATCGAAGGCCGCCGCATCGAGAAGGTGCAGGTGACCCTTCCCGAATAACCAACCGGCCGCACGCCGGAACTGCCGAACCGATTCAATCCCTCAAGAGATGATCCCTCGCTGCATCCTCACCCCGCTGGCTTCGCCCGATACCCTTCGCGGGCAGGTGACCGGCGACGACTGGACCGCCGCAGCCGTTCTTCCGCCCCGACGACAGGCTGAATACCTCACTTGGCGCGCCGTCGTCTATCGCGAACTGGGGAGGGTGCACATCGGTTACGACGCGGCGGGCGGTCCCGTACTGATCGACGATGCCCGCCAGATCGGCGTCTCGCACGGCGGCGGGTACGTCGCCGTCGCGATCTCCGACCGCCCCTGCGCGGTGGACATCGAATCCGAAACCCGCAACTTCTCCCGTGCGGCAGCGCACTTTCTCACTCCGGCCGAAGCCGTACTCGCCGATGATCCCCGCACTGCAGGCGTCGTCTGGTGCGCCAAGGAGACGCTCTACAAACAAGCCCGCCGGACAGGACTCGACCTGCTGCGTGACCTCGCGGTCGAACGGATCGACTTCGTGGCGGGCGAGGTCGTCGGCCGCATCTGCGGCGGCGAACCGATCCCGATGCAGCTCGAACTGCGCGAGGGGTTGATCGTCGTCTATGTTCTTTGAGGAAGAGAAGCAAGCCTTTCCGCGCCGGTCTCTATTCCCGATTCCCCGAGATATGCATCATTTATATCGTACCGTTACAACAATGTAATATTGCATTATTCTCCTCGAAAACAATATATTATTGCACTTTCCGTGTTCCCAATCGAGAGAGAATAATAATAGCTCGCATTTATCCGTCGCTCGCCGGCGAATAAACAACCATATATTTGACTTCGCGCGCGAGGTCAAACAACATTAGATTGCATAGATTCACACAAACCCAAGATACACAACACAATATAATATTGTATTCATCCTGCTATCTGAAGCTCATGCGATATCGTATTGCATAAACTCTTGAACAGATCGTATACAACAACTTGACATAATCTAATATCGTATCACCCACGCAAAGGACGATCGCAATATTACATTGTATTAATTTATGAGTCGGGTATATACAATTTAACATAGCAAGTAGCATATTTGGCTACGTCTCAAAGTCATACAATATTCAATTGTATTTGCATGTGTATTCGAAGGTGAAATACAATTATACATTGTATCATCGGGCCGCAAAAAGAATCCGTCCTGCCCGTCGCGGACAGAACACAGGAGTTGCAAAGGTGCGGTGTATTTCTTATTCAGGGTTCCTAATACCTTCTGGCCGAAACGATTCTGTACGCTTTGTTTTTTATTTCCGATAATACAATATTTAATTGTACTTCGGTCTCCCAAACAAATAACCTCCCGATCGGGAGGTTATTCCTCTTTCGGAGGATAATTCAACGGAGCGAAAAACTCGCCGAGAGTGATTTTATATAAAGTACAAAGCTTTAATATGGACGATAATGTCGGAGTAGAATCCCCTGTTTCATATCGTGAAATATCCAAATGTGTGAACTCAATAACATCCTCTTGAGAAAAACCATATTCTTTGCGTAGTTGTTGCATCCGCTCAACCAGCAATTTTTGAAATGAGTTATCTCTATATTTAGCTGCCTTTTCTTTCACGATTGCAAAAAAAGACTCAAATCGGCATTTTGGCACACGTGATATCACGTGTATTCGAAAAGTTTTCTTATATTTGCATAGCTAACCTTAACAATGCAGAAATTATGCTAACTTTGCAATGGAATAGCTCGGCATAGCCGACAGACATAATAAAGAGCAGCAACTCTTTATACCTCATCAGAAAAATAGGCACTTTTTGAAGCATAGGTATAAATGTTGCCAGCCCTTGTTTTGTTCCGTCCGAAAGGACGGGACTTGCAAGGGCGCGGTGCATTTTCTTGCTTCGGGTAGCCTATACCTTCTGATGGAATTTGCAACCGTGTCCCTTGCTTTTTTATTTCCGATATTACAATATTGCATTGCATACCGAGATCGCGGGGACAGAGAGATTTCACAAATCGACAGACGAAATTACTCACCAAACCCCATTCCTTATGAAAACTTCCGCTTCGGAGCGTCCGCAGGCGACGGACGATCTCTTCATCGATCCCGAACTCTACGACCAAGTATACACCGACTCGACCGAATTCCTCGACGCACATCGCTATTCGGTGCTCTCGACCGAACTGCCGCTCGAATACCTCTGGAAATGGCGGATGCCCTCGGCCGAAGGAAGAGCCGAGCGGAAACACTTCCGCGAACTGATCTTCTCCGAGCAGGAGGGCGTGCTCGTACACCTCCCCTTCGATATTTTCGCCTACGCCTGCGAGAAGCGTTTCGGGCCCGCCATCGACGAAGAAACGAAGCAGCGTTACGTAGAAGCGTTCACCACGTTTCAGGTCCTGCTGGCAAGCATCTTCTATTTCCACGTACACGAAAAAACCGATCTGATCCCGCCCTTCGACCTCTTCGATCTGGACGATTATGAAGAGTTGTACGAGCGATTGCCCGAGAGTCTGGCTGCCGCCGACCCCGACTTCGAACGCGAGATACAAGCCGAACGGAATATACTCGGATAGGCAGGTTTGTACAGGCGGCCGCCCGCTTGTCGCAGAGTCGTATGCTGCCCGGCCGGAACACGGCGAACAACGCCGCTGCACGCAGGTTCCGCGCCACGCACCGCTTCGCTCGCACGATGCCCGGCGGGGATGCGACGATCCTCCGTTCGGCACAAGATGAACGTTTTAACGAATTCACCCCCGCCGCAGATTGCAGCAGGGGTGAAATCCATTCTCAGCGGCGGAAGTACTCCGGCCGATCAACGACCGTGCAGGGGTTCCCAGTCCAATCGCAGATCGGGAAGCCCCGTCAACTCGCGCACCGCGCGGCGGCCCTCCTCGCCCAGCGAAAGGGAGCAGCGGTTGACGAAAAGCGCGATATGGCGGTCGATCACCTCGTCTTCCAGCTCGCGGGCGTGTTCCTTGACGAACGCGCGCGACACCGTCGGGTGTTCGAGGGCATAGGCAATACTGTCGTGCAATACTTTTTCGAAGGTACGCCGCACCTCCGCCGGCAGTTCACGGCTCGCCACGATGGCTCCCAGCGGCAGCGGCAACCCCGTCTGCTGCTCCCAGAGCGCTCCCAGATCGGCCACCAGCTCCAGATTGTGCCGTTCGTAGGTGAATCGCCCCTCATGGATCAGCACCCCCGCATCGAAAGCACCCCGTTCGACCGCCGCGGCGATCTCGGAGAAGAGTACCGGCGTGCGGTCGACGAACTCGGGAAAGAACCGCAGCAGCATGGCGTTGGCCGTAGTAAGCTCACCCGGGATGGCGACGCGCCGGATCGGCGACCGATCGCCGCGGCGGCGCACAAGCAGCTGCCCGTTGCCCCGTCCGAGCGCCGATCCGCTGTCGAGCAGTGCATAGCGGTCGACGACGGCCGGCAGCACGGCATAGCTGATCTTCGAGATATCGGGACCGTCGGGCGAGGCGACACCCTCGTTCAACTCCTCGATATCCTGAAAATCGACCTCGAACGACAACCCCTGCGTCGGGATGCGGCCGTTGAGGAGCGCATCGAACATGAAGGTGTCATTGGGGCAGGGCGAGATGCGGAGTCGCAGCCGATCAGTCATCATCATCGGCCGAAAGCCGTTTTTTGGCGACCGTCTTCTCCGACTTGCTCCGACCGCCGAAACGGCCGATCAGGAAGCCCGCCAAGAAGATCACCACCCAGATAACGAGCGTCGTGATCTTGCCCATAGCCCAGACATAGATCTCGCTCGAATAGAAAATCAACAGAAAGAAGAGCACCAGCGCTGCGGCGATGCCGATCATCCATTTGGTAGATGTTTTCATAAACCTATCGAATTTGAATTTCGTTGACAATCCGTTCCAACTCCTGCGCCAGCGCCTCACAGGCCTCCGCCACACGCCATGCGGCGAAGGGTTCGCCCACGCGGTTCGAGACGGCACGCACCTCGGCGGCCGGTACGTCCAGCGCCGCGGCGACGGCGAAAAACGCAGCGCCCTCCATATTCTCCACGTCGGCACCGGCGGACTCGGCGCCGCTTCGGGCGACGCTGTTCGACACCGCCGTGCGCAGGCCCGGCAGGTCAGACGTCGGACGGTAGACGTCGGCATACTTCGCCGGCAGTCCTGCCATACGCTCCTCGGCCACGGCAACCACCTCGCCGAGCGCGATATTCGACACAGGATACACTCCTGCAATCCCCGCCAGCAGCAGCCGTTCGGGGCGTTCGGCGACGATCGTTCGCGCCGTCGCAGCAGCGGCAGCGGCGAGTCCTACACCCGTGATACGGCACGCAACGTCGGGACAACGCCGCCGGAAAGCTTCGGCTTCGCCTGCCGTGGGAAAGAGGACGACCGTGCGCATGGGATTATCGGCCGACGACGGCCTCAAGCTCCTCGACCGTCACGGGGATCGTACGGTCGCCGATGATACGGCAGCCGGAGTCGGTCACCAACAGGTCGTCTTCGATGCGGATGCCGCCGAAATCGAGGTAGCGGCTGCGCAGCAGGTCGTAGTCGACGATGCCGCGGAACTTGCCTTCGGCCTCGCACTTGTCGATGAGCGCCGGAATGAAATAGATACCCGGCTCGTCGCTCAGGATCGTGCCCGGACGCAGCCGCCACGTAGCACGGTGGAGGCAGGTGGCCGACTGTGCGGCGCGCTCGGCTACGAGCGAGTAGTCGAAGCTGCGCTCGCCGATATTCTCGCAGTCATGCACGTCCATGCCCAGCCCGTGACCCAGTCCGTGCGGCATGAAGAGATACATGGCACCCGCGGCGACAGCATCCTCGGCCGAACCTTTGAGCAGTCCCACGCCCACAAGCCCCTCTGCCAGCTTGCGGTAGGCTTCGAGGTGTACCTCCTGCATATACATCATCCCCGGGCGCACGATACGTGCGATATGGTCGTGACATGCCAGCACGATGTCATAGATCTCGCGCTGCTGCGCCGTGAAGCGGCCGCTGACGGGGTAGGTGCGCGTATGATCCGAGCAGTAGTTCATAAGATTCTCGCCGCCGGCGTCGACCAGCAGCAGCCGTCCGTCGGCGAGCACCCCCTCCGAATTGAGGTTGTGCAGCGTCTCGCCGTGCTGCGAGACGATCGACGGGAACGACACGCCGAGTCCCATCGACTTGGCGACGCCCTCGATCGTACCGGCGATTTCGCGCTCGACGACGCCCGCACGGCACATCCGCATGGCGGTGGTGTGCATGGCGTAGCCGATATGGAAGGCGTCTTCCATCTGGGCCACCTCCTCGGCGCTCTTGATCTCGCGCATCTCCGCGACGGCGAACATCAGGTCGACCGACTTGTAGTCGTGCAGCAGCGCGGGAGCGATTCCCAGCAGCGCCGAGAGTTGCAGCTTCGTCTCGCCGCGGTAGGGCGGCAGGTAGTGCACACGACGGCCGAGGCGGATCGCGGCGGCCAGATAGTCGGCGAGCGCCGCCAGCGGACGGCAATCGGCGACACCCACCTCGGCTCCCAGTTCGCGCAGCGTGGGCTGCGGGCCGGTCCAAATGATGTCGTCGACGGTGAAGTCGTCGCCGAAGAGCATCTGCTCGCCCGTATCGGCATCGACGACACCGACCAGCGACGGGATGTTAAGCCCGAAATAGTAGCGGAACGTCGAATCCTGACGGAAATAATAAGCGTTATTGGGGTAGTTGTTGGGGGCAGGCGGATTGCCCGGCAGCAGGATCACCCCGCCGCCCATCTTGGCGCGCAGCTCGGCGCGGCGCGAAACGTAGGTTTTGACCGGAAACATGGCAGTTTTCTGTTTTTAAGTCGCCTCCGTTAGCGGCGGTTGCCCAGCAGCCGCAGCATATAGAGGAACAGGTTGATAAAATCGAGGTAGAGCGACAACGCACCCAGCAGCGCCAGCTTCTGCATCGTCTCGTCGACCTCGGCGCCGGAGTAGATCATACGCTTGATGCGCTGCGTGTCGTAGGCCGTCAGCCCGACGAAGAGCAGAATGCCGATATAGGTGACGATCCACATGAGCGCTTCGCTTCGGAGGAAAAGATTCACCAGCGAGGCGATGACGACCCCCACGAGCGCCATCACCAGCAGGTTGCGCCACGACGAGAGGTCACGGCCCGTAACGAAGCCGTAGAGCGACATCGCGCCGAACATACCGGCCGTGACGAGGAACGTCAGTCCGATCGAGCCGAGGTCGTAGACGAGGAAGATGACCGACAACGTGGCGCCGTTGACGACCGAATAGGCAATGAACAGCAGCGTAGCCGTCAGGAACGACATGCGCAGGATATTGGCCGCGAGCACCATCACGAGCACCAGCTCGCCGATAATCAGGCCGTAAAAAATGAACCGGTTGCTGAAGATCGCCTGCAACAAGCTCTCGGAGCCGGCAACTGCATAGGCCGTCAGTGCCGTCAGGCAGAGGGCCATCGTCATCCAGAGGTAGACGCTGCGGAAAAGCGTCACGCGCGCGGCGTCGGGGCGGGCGGCGGTCAGCGTTGATTTGGTTGTTTCCATCGTATCGATTTTTAAATTGTTATCTCTCTTCCGTTTTCTATGCAAAAGGCGTGCGGCGGATCAGTCGGGCTGCGAATTCGAGGCGTCGGAGGCGACGAACTTGTAAAGCTGGTCGCCGCGTCGCACCAGCGTCGGGGTTTTCAGCGAGCAGAAGACTCCCTGCACGGCCTCTGCCGCCGGAGCGTTGCCCACGTAGGGGGCGGCCGTCAGTTCGACCACGCCCGTAGTCGGCCCCTGAAAGAACAACTCGTCGCCGCGCCGCACGGGCGACGCTTCGACATAAACCTCGGCCACCGACTGCTTCTTGAAATAGTTGGTTACCTTACCCACATAGACCTTGCGGCGCGTGGCCGACGATCCGTAGTGCTCGGTATGCTCAGCCATCGGCGCACCGGCGTAATAGCCCTGCCAAAAACCGCGATTGAAGACCGTCGCCAGCTCCTCCTTCAGCGCAGCGGCCAGCTCGGGAGTATATTCGCCCGCCTCCATCGCCCGCAGGGCACGGTCGTAGCATCCGACGACCCGCTTGACGTACTCCGCGCCGCGTGCACGTCCCTCGATTTTGAGCACCCGCACGCCGGCGGCGAGGAACCGGTCGAGGAAATCGATCGTGCAGAGGTCTTTGGGCGAAAGGAGGTACTGCCCGTCGGTCGAGAGCTGCGCGCCCGTCTCCACGTCGGTGAGCGTATACTTGCGGCGGCAGATCTGGCGGCAGGCGCCGCGGTTGGCCGAACAACCCGTCTCGTGCAGCGACAGGTAGCACTTGCCCGAAACGGCCATGCACAGTGCGCCGTGAGCGAACATCTCGATGCGCACCGGCTCGCCCGAAGGGCCGCAGATATGCTGCTGGTCGATCGCACGGGCGATGCGGCCGATCTGGTCGAGCGACAGTTCGCGCGCCAGCACCACCACGTCGGCCCACTGCGAGAAGAACTTCACCGCCTCGCTGTTGGTGAGGTTGCACTGCGTGGAGATATGGACCTCCACCCCGATGCGGCGCGCATAGAGAATCACCGACAGATCGGAGGCGATCACTGCGTCGACGCCTGCGGCGCGAGCGCTGTCGACGAGCGCGTGCATCTGCCGCAACTCGTCCTCGTAGATCACCGTGTTGACCGTCAGGTAGGTTTTCACCCTCGCTGCATGAGCGATCCCGACGATTCGCTCCAGATCGTCCGGTGTAAAGTTGGCGGCCGACTTCGACCGCATATTGAGTTGCCCCACGCCGAAATAAACGGCGTCGGCACCGGCCTGTATGGCCGCCTGCAACGCCTCGTAGCTTCCGGCGGGAGCCATCAGTTCTATATCGCTTCGTTTCACTGCGCTTCGAATTAAAAATTACGATGCACCCTGTTTCGTGGGTTTCAGAATCCTTACGACGATACCAGTCGACTCCCCGCAATCGGCAGCGATGTTGTCGAATTCCGCCTGAGACAGATACTCCGTCCGATAGAGCGGTTCCAGCCAATAGGAGGTCTCGTAGATCTCTTTGAGTGCGATATGCAGTCTGGCGGTAAAATCGTTGCGCGACTGACCGCCAACCGCTCCCGCAGATTCGCTCCGATACTCGTCCCCGCTTTGAGCAACTGCTTGGCCAGCACGTATTCGCCTTTCGTCTCCCGCAGATAGCGGCACAACCGGATGACGCGAACGGCAAAGTCCATGCTTTTGGACAGAACGGCATTTTCGGTTTTCACACGAGAATTATAATTTTAATTCTTAATTTTTCATTTTCAATTATTTTTTCCGTCCCATCAGACTGCGGGCATACTCGCGCAGCGGTTCCTTGCGTGCATCGGGGACATCCAGTCCGTCGAGCGTAGCCAGCGCACGGTCGAAACGCAGCGAAATCTGCTGCTCCGTCAGACGCGGCACCTCCAAGGCGTCGAAGACGGCGCGCACGCGGGAGATTTTCTCCTCGGCCGAAAGCGCCGCATCCTTGTAGGTGTGGCGCAGCACCTCACGCTGCGACTCGTCGGCGCGGCTCATGGCCGTAATCATCAGATAAGTCTTCTTTCCTTCGAGAATATCGCCGCCGATGGTCTTGCCCAGCTCCTCGTCGCCGTAACTGTCCAGCAGATCGTCCTGCAGCTGAAAAGCCATGCCCAGTTCGATCGCGAACTGGTAGAGACGGCGGCTCTGCTCCTCGTCGGCACCGCCCAGAATCGCACCGATCATGGCCGAACCGGCCACCAGCACCGAGGTTTTCAACTCGATCATCGACATATACTCCACGACCGAAACCTTCTGTTTGCGCTCGAAATCCATATCGTACTGCTGCCCCTCGCAGACACCGAGCGCCATCGTGTTGAAGACCTCCAAGATACGCGGCAGCAGCGCTGGCGGAGCCTGCGCGAGCAGCCGGTAGGCGCTGATAAGCATCGCGTCGCCCGACAGGATGGCCACATTGCCGCCCCAGCGGGCATAGACCGAGGGTTTGCCGCGGCGCACGGCGGCATTGTCCATAATGTCGTCGTGCAGCAGCGTGAAGTTATGGAAAACTTCAACGGCGGCCGCAGCCGGCAGCGCGACGTCGGTATCGTCGGTAAACAAGCCGCACGACAGCAGCAGCAGCATCGGCCGCAGGCGCTTGCCGCCGCCGGCGAGCGAATAGCGGATCGGATCATAAAGCCGTTCCGGTTCGGTAGGCAGCTCACGCTGAGCGAGGTAATTTTCAAGAAGTTCGAGAAGCCGTTCGTTGGTCTGCATTTTTTTACGTTTGATCGTTCGTTTTCAACAGTCGTTTTCCCGCCTCGGCATAGCCCGCGCAAGCGCGGCTCTGCGCTCGGCTTATCGAAAACGTCGGCGAATACGCCTCCAAATATACGAAAAAGTTTGGAGTTGTGAGAAGTTTTCGTAACTTTGGATGCGAATAAACGGCGCTTGGCGCCACAAACCAACATTTCAGCAACGATGAAAAAACTTGCAATAGGAATCGACATCGGCGGGATCAACACGGCTTTCGGACTGGTGGACGAAAACGGCGATCTCTATGCCGATTCGGTCGTATCGACCAAAAAGTTCCCGCTCTTCTCGGATTATCCGGCCTACGTGGCCGAGTTGACCGAGTCGATGCACGCGCTGGCCGACAGTCTCTCGTTCGAGTACGAATTGGTGGGTATCGGCATCGGCGCGCCCAACGCCAATTACCATACGGGAGTGATCGAGCATCCGGCCAACCTGTGGAAGTTTCCCGCCGGCGAAACCAATCTCGACGAAAACCGCCGCATGTTTCCGCTGGTCGACGACATCAAGAAAGCTTTTCCGGGCGTGGAGTGCCGGATGACCAACGACGCTAACGCCGCGACCATCGGCGAAATGATCTACGGCAACGCCAAGGGGATGAAGGATTTCATCATGATAACACTCGGCACGGGTCTCGGCTCGGGCTTCGTCTCCAACGGCGAGATGATCTACGGCCACGACGGCTTCGCCGGCGAGTTCGGTCACGTGATCGCCGTGCGGGGCGGCCGTCAGTGCGGCTGCGGCCGACGGGGCTGTCTGGAGACTTATGTCTCGGCAACGGGCATCAAACGTACCGCCTTCGAGCTGATGGCTACCATGACCGAACCTTCGGAACTGCGCGACATTCCCTTCGCCAATTTCGATGCGGCGATGATCTCCACCGCAGCGTCGCACGGCGATCCCGTCGCACTCGAAGCCTTCCGTTTCACGGGCGAACTGCTGGGATACGCACTCGCCGATGCGGTGACGATCACCTCGCCCGAGGCTATCTTCCTCTTCGGCGGACTGGCCAAAGCCGGAAAATACATCTTCGAACCGACGCAGTGGTACATGGAGGAGAACATGATGAGCGTCTTCAAGAACAAGGTAAAGCTCCTGCCCAGCGGCATACAGAGCAAGAATGCCGCCATCCTCGGCGCTGCGGCGCTTATCTGGCAGGAGGTGCAGCACGGAGCCTGATTGCCCACGACATCCGAACAGGAGCTTTCCGTATATCGGACGGCTCCTGTTTTTTATAAAACCGACCCCAAACCGCTACCTCATGAAACGAACTATCGCTCTGCTGGCACTCGCCCTCTCGACGGCGGCCGCAGCCCAAGAACCTTACCACCGCGACCTCGCGGTGCTGGAGGTCAACCGTGAAGCACCCCGCACCGAATTTATGGAATTCGCCTCGCGCGAAGCGGCCCTCACGCGCTCCTTCGAACAAAGCGACGCCTATCGCTCGCTCGACGGCGTGTGGAAATTCCGCTATACGGACGATCTGCGCACATTGCCCGCCGATGCGACGGCCGACGCAGTCGATACCTCCGCATGGAGCGACATCCGTGTCCCGGGCAACTGGGAGCTGCAAGGGCACGGCACGCCGATCTACGTCAATACGCGTTTCGAATTCGCCACGATCGACCCCGTGCCGCCGCAGCTGCCCGAGGCGATTCCGGCAGGCGTCTACCGCCGTACCTTCAGCGTTCCCGACCAGTGGGCGGGACGCAACGTCTATCTGACACTCGGCGCCGCCAAATCGGGCGTCTACGTCTACGTCAACGGCCGAGAAATAGGCTACAACGAAGATTCGAAAGATCCGGCGCAATACCGTATCGACCCCTATCTGCGCCCGGGCGAAAATACGCTGGCACTCAAAATGACGCGCTGGAGCACCGGTTCCTACCTCGAAGCGCAGGATTTCTGGCGCATCAGCGGCATCGAACGCAGCGTCTACCTCTCGGCCGAAACTCCGGGCGCGCTCCGCGACTTCGACGTCGTCTCGACGCTCGACGACTCCTATCGCACGGGACTCTTCACGCTGAAGATGCTCCTTTCAGGCGACAAAGCGGTCGAAGCCGGTTACGAACTGCTCGACCGCGAGGGACGTACCGTTGCCTCGGGGCGGCAGCAGGCGACGGGCGAAGCCCTGTTTCACGCCGAGCTGCCCGACGCGGCACACTGGACGGCCGAGACGCCCGACCTCTATACGCTCGTAATGCACGTCAAGACCCCCGAACGGACGGTTTACATCCCCTTCAACGTGGGATTCCGCCGCTTTGAGTTCACCGACGCTGCCGAGCGCGACGCCAAGGACCGCCCCTACCGCGTGCTGCTCGTCAACGGACAACCCGTTAAGTTCAAGGGGGTCAACCTTCACGAACACGATCCCCGCACGGGGCACTATGTTACCGAAGAGCTGTTGCTCAAGGATATGCTGCTGATGAAGGCGCACAACGTCAACGCCATCCGCACCTGCCACTATCCGCAGCAGCGCCGCTTCTACGAACTGTGCGACTCGCTGGGCTTCTACGTCTACTCGGAGGCCAATGTCGAGACCCACGGCATGGGTTACAGCCTCGACGCGGGCCGCACGCTGGGCAACAACCGCGCGTGGTGGCCGGCGCACGAGACTCGCCTGCGCAATATGTACGAGCGTACGCACAACTATCCCTCGGTCTCGATCTTCTCGCCGGCCAACGAATCGGGCAACGGCTACAACTTCTACAAGGCCTACGAGTGGCTCGAAGCCCGCGAGAAGGGCGAGAGCCGCATGAACCGCCCGATCTGCTACGAACGTGCGCAGTGGGAGTGGAACACCGATATGTTCGTGCCGATGTACCCCACGGCGGGGATGCTCGAAACGTGGGGCCGCGAAGGCACCGACCGTCCCGTCGTGCCATGCGAATATTCGCACGCGATGGGCAACTCCAACGGCTCGCTGTGGCTGCAATGGCAGTCGATCTACAAATATCCCAATCTGCAGGGCGGCTTCATTTGGGACTGGGTCGATCAAGGATTCGAACGTCACGATGCAGCGGGGACTCCCTACTGGACTTACGGCGGCGACTACGGCGACCGTGAGCCGAGCGACGGCAACTTCTGCTGCAACGGACTCGTCTCGCCCGACCGTACGCCCCATCCCGCCATGGCCGAGGTGCGTTACGCCTATGCCGACATCGCCTTCCGGCCGGTCGGGCCGGCACAAGGGTCGTTCGAGGTCGAAAACCGCTTCTATTTCAGGACGCTCGACGGCTACGACATCGTCTACACGGTCGAAGCCGACGGCGTACCGGTACGCAGCGGCACGGTGCGGCTGCACACTGCACCCCGGCAGCGCGAAACCGTCAACGTCGCCGTCGGGAAACTCAAGCCCGGACGCAGCTACTACCTGCGGCTGCGTGCCGTGACGCGCACCGAACGGCCGGGACTGCCCGCCGGCACGATCGTCGCCGAGGAGCAGTTTCCGATGCAGAAGGGCACGCTGCCCGCCTATAAACAGAGCGGCAAGCCACTGACCGTCACCTCGAACGACGACCGGATCGAAGCGGCGAACGATCACGTGCGTTTTGCCGTGAACCGCACGACGGGAGCGGCCCTGAGCTACGAAATCGACGGCGAAGAACTCTTCGCCGAACAGTTCGGCGTGCGGCACAACTTCTGGCGGGCACCTGTCGACAACGACTACGGCGACAAAATACCCCGCCGCACGCAGATATGGAAAGAGGCGACGCGCGACGCCCAAGCCGAGGTTACGGGCCGCATGGAGGGCGATGCGGCGGTGATTACAGCCGCCTACGCCTTCGCCGGCAGCAATCGGCTCGATATGATCTACACGGTCCATCCGTCGGGTGCGGTGAACGTGCGGATGCACTTCTCGCGCGGGGAGGATCCAATGCCCGAGATGCTGCGCTACGGCGTGCGTTTCCGCCTGCCCGAACGCATGGACGCCTTCACCTATTTCGGACGGGGACCCGAGGAGAACTACTGGGACCGCAAGGCGGGAACCTTCATCGGCCGTTATGCGACTTCGGCACGCGAGGAGTGCTTCCCCTACGTGCGGCCGCAGGAGACGGGGCACCACTGCGACACCGAGTGGATCGATTTCGGCGAGCTGCTCGTCGTGGCCGACTCGGCGATGGAGTTCAACGCCCTGCGCTGCTCGGTCGAGGATCTCGACGGCGAGCAGGCCGTCGAACGCGATTACCAGTGGCACAACTGGACGAAAAGCGACCCCAACGACGTGGACAAAGCGCGTAACACGATGCGCCGCCAGACTCACGTGAACGACATTCCGGTGCGTGATTTCGTCGAGGTCTGTCTCGACTACCGCCAGATGGGACTCGGCGGCTACGACAGCTGGAGCAAACACCCGGAAGAAGCCGTGATACTGCGCACCGAGAAGCTCCGCGACTGGGGCTTCACGCTCGTCCCGAAGCGGGCGCGCGCCAATTAATTACGAACGTTTTCGTTAAGCCGAGTGCAGAGGCGCGCTTATGCGGGCTATGCCGAGGCGGGGAAACGAAGAGAGAAACTCAACGTTTCAAGGCGGCCGATGTAAAAGTCGGCCGCCTTGCTGTTTCAAAAGCACTCGGATTGTCCTGCGAAACACGCCTGCGGCCCGCCGCTCCGAGGGCCGCATCAGGGCCGAACGGGGCGAAACGAATTTCCGTCGGACATCGTCCGATCGTTACCCGTTCACGCGGAACGCCTTCTGCACGCCCTTGATGCGCAGGATGGCGTGAATAAGCGTGTCGACGACGCTCGTGGCGGGCACCTCGACGTCGATCGTACCCGTGAGCAGCCCGCCCCGCGAAGAGAGGTTCATCGAGCGGATGTTGAGCTTCAGGTCGCGGATCACCGTCTCGGTGATGTGGTTGGCCATGCCCATCGTATCGGCCGCCACGATGCGGATCGCCACGCGGAACGCCCCTTCGGCCGTCTGCCGCCAGCGGGCGTCGATGACCCGATAGGGATAGTTCTCGCGCATCCGCCGCGCATTGGGACAGTCGATGCGGTGGATCGTGATGCCGGAGCTGATCGTCACGAAGCCGAAAATATCGTCGCCCTTGATCGGGTTGCAACACTTGGCGAGTTTGTACTCGATCTGATTGATGTTGTCGTCGATCACGAGCGCATCGGTCGAGTGTACCGGCCGCGCGGCGGCGTTTTGCAGCTTGGCCTGCTCGGCCGCGGCGGCCGCGGCCCGACGCTCTTCGTCGGCCTCACCCGACTGCCAGCGGGTGAGAATCTCCTTGATCGTAGAAAGATCGACCTTCTCGGTGGCGATCAGCCCGTAGAGTTCGGTGCCGGCCTTGAGCTTGTAGTATTTGCACAGGTAGGCCACCGCCTCGTCGATGGAAAGGTTGAATTTCCAGTTCTTGAGCTTGCGCTCCAGCTCCTCGCGCCCCAGCCGCGCGCTCTTGGCCTGCTCCTCGCGGATGAAGGCCTTGATCTTGCTGCGCGCCTTGGCGGTCTTGACCGCCGAGAGCCAGTCGGCCTTGGGCGTCTGGTTCTTCTGCGTGAGAATCTCGACGATATCGCCGTTGTGCAGCGTCTCCTTGATCGGCACGGCACGGCCGTTGATCTTGCCACCCGCACAGCTGCACCCCAGATTGGAATGGATATCGAAGGCGAAATCGAGCACCGTCGCCCCTTCGGGCAGCTTGCGCAGGTCGCCGTTGGGCGTGAAGACGAAGATTTCGCCCGATGCGGGCCGCGAGTCGAACCGCTGCGCCAGTGCGTGGGGCGTATCCTCCATCAGTTCGCGCAGGCGGCCGAGCCATATCTCGCTCGTGAGCGCCCCCTGATTGACCCCCTTGTAGCGCCAGTGGGCCGCAATACCGCGTTCGGCCACGGCATCCATCCGTTCCGTGCGGATCTGAATCTCGACCCAGCGGCCGCCGCCGGCCGAAACGGTGGTTTGGAGTGACTCGTAGCCATTGGATTTCGGGATCGAAATCCAGTCGCGCAGCCGCTCGGTATTGGGGATGTAGTAGTCGGTGACGATCGAGTAGACGGCCCAGCACTGGGTCTTCTCCTCCTCGGGCGGGCAGTCGAGGATGATGCGCAGCGCAAAGATGTCGTAGACCCCTTCGAACGGCACGTGCTGCTTGTGCATCTTGGTCCAGATCGAGAAGATCGACTTCGTGCGGCTCTTGATATGGTACTTGAATCCCTGCTTGTCCAGCCGCTCGACAATCGGTTCGAGAAAACGGCCGATGAAAGTCTGACGCTCCCGCTCGGTCTCCTCGAGTTTACGGTGGATAAGGTTGTATTCGGCCGGTTCGAGGTAGCTCAGGGCAATGTCCTCCAGCTCGCTCTTGATCGAGTAGAGACCCAGCTTGTGCGCGATCTGGGCATAGAGGTTCATGCTCTCCCAGCTCTTCTTGCGCCACTTGTCGCGGGGAAACATCCGCAGATTGCGCATCACTTCGAGGCGGTCGGCCAACTTGATGAGGATCACGCGCGGGTCTTCGGAGTAGCTCACGATCAGATCGCGGAAGTTGGCCGCCTGCTCCTTCGAGACCTTCAGCCGGATCTTCGAGATGTTGCTCAGCCCCATCGCGATGCCCAGCACCTCGTCGCCGAAGCGGCGGCTGATTTCGGCCGTGACACCCACCAGATCGCCCGCCTCGTCACGGGCGGCGAGCCGCACCACATCATGCAGGATGGCCGCCAGCGTGGAGTTGCGGCCCAGTCCGATCTCGGAGATGACGATACGGGCGACGCCGACGGCATGATCCAGCAACGGCTGCCCGTCGTAACGCACCTGCTTCCCGAGACGTTCGGCGGCATACGTCAGCGCCTCGCCGACCAGCCGCTGCGTCGTCTCGGAAAAATTTGCAGCGACGAGTGCCCGCAACTCGTCGTAACGTGTCGTTTCCATAGCTCTGCACGATTTAATGGGATACCCCGTTCTACCTAACGCAACAAAGTTACAAAAATTTCACAAACGCTGTGCCTTGTTGTGCCGGCATGGTCTCTATTTTCGTCGGGTACGGGCTGCGGGGCCTGCGGCAGGCCGGTTCGTCGCCATTGGGGCCGTCGAACACTGCGGCGGATTTTCGCTACTCCTTCGGCTTTATGTAACCGATCGGTCGGCGCGAAGGCTGCGCCTGCGGAATCTTGACGGACAGTGCGGCGATCGCATCGTAGATCGTGTCCAGCTCCCTGCGCATATCCTCCGACAAGTCGTTCATCGCTTCGGCGTTGTCGGCGTCGGAGCGCTCCAGCAATGCCAGTTTCGCACGGATCTCCGACAGCTCGGCCGTGACGGTCGTCGTCGAGGTGATGTAGCTGCGCAGGGCCACGAAGGCTTTCATAATGGCCCTATTTATCAATATGGCCGTATTGCTGCGAAGGACACTCGACAACATCGCCACGCCCAATTCTGTAAAGGCAAACGGCAAATACCGACGACCGCCCCAACCAGATATATCATGTTGTGAGTTCCGACTTGAGGTCGCAAATTGCGTCCTCAAGTTTATTTTCAACAGATCGTATTCCGATTCTGTGAGTTTGAACATGAATTCCTCTCCTTCAAAACGTTCGATATTGCGGCGCACGGCCTCTTTCAGACGTTTAGTTTCAACTTGGTATAGAGCGGCGAGGTCGAAATCCAGCATCACACGCTGGCCGCGGATTTCATAGATTTTATTTTGGATAACGGCGATTTCGGTCATGGGGTTCGAAGCGGTTGCGGTTAGGTTCCGGTGTAATTATCACAAAAATAGCAAAAAAAGGCGAGCAATCGGCACCGAATCCCAATTTAATTTCGATGTTCTCCACCCGTCAAATTCGTTAGGACGCGGTACACGTTCTTGCATCGGACAGCCCATACCTTCAGGAGGAAAGATGCATTCCGCCGCCTCTTTTATTTCCGATACATACAATAAGATATTGTATATTCAGAGGGTACATCTCTCACCTAACGTTCATGCAACCCATTCGGATGCAATAAAAAATACTTATCTGCAAAAATGTCAAAGATATAGCACGGAGCGGACCTTTCGCCGCATTTGCGGTTCGGCGCCGGCGGCCGGAACGGAACGAGGCTCGACCGAGTGCCGTCCGCCGCATGGGGCGGCGCCGAACCGCCGACATCGCGCGGCAATGTCGAGACTTTCCGAAATCGGACGGAGGGGAACGTTGCGGATAAGCATCATAAAAAAAGCGGAAGGCTGTTCTTCCCGCTTAACTTTTCCCATCCTCGTTATTGTTTTGGATAATCTGTCCCTTTGAAAAATTCACGTAATGAAATATTGTAATACTTGCAAAACAAAGAAAGGGTTTCCAACGATGGGAACTTTTGTTGGTTCTCATAATGCGAAATATGCAGGCGTGTATTCTCGATGAGAAACTCCTGCGTATGGTTATGCTGTTCCCGAATTTCTCGCATTCGTCGAGCTACCCAATCTCTTAATATTTTATCCTTTCGTTGCAGTGAATTTATTTTTGAAACAAATAAATGAATGAAATCACTATTTTAATATGCACGATAGTGCTTGATTGCATAAAATTTTCTATATTTGTCACATACAAATCTCTAAATGCACAAATTATGCTACCTTTGCAATTGAATAACTCGTCGTAACGACGGACATAACTATAAAGGGTAAACAACTCTTTATACCTTCCTGAAAAAATGGGCATTTTTTCGTAATCGGGTATAAAAGTTGCCAGTCCTTGATATGTCCTGTCCCATAGTGGGATAGGACTTTCAAGGGCGCGGTACATTTTCCGATTACGGGTAGCCCATGCCTTCAGGAGGAAGCTGTTATCCGCGCCCGTTTTTATTTCCCTCTGATACAATATAATATTGCCGGAATTCGACGGGCGCACCTCTCACCTAACTTTCCGTGCGAACCGGTCGGTTGCAGCGCGATGCGTTTGCTTCTGTCGGGCACGGCGCACCCAAACCGTTTTTCCGATGATGTACCCTATCGATTTTCTCTTGCAGGTCACTGCATCCGACGAATCCGCCCCCTCCGATAAGGAGCTTTTCGACGAGCGTTTCGAGGATTCGAAACGTTACCTCGCCCTTTGCGATTGCAGCGTCCGGTCGACCGACGTGCCGGATCGGTTCCTGACGTATTGGCAGGTGCCCGTCGGCAGCAACGACGCCGAATTCCGGCAGATCGCCGCCGCCTTCCACTCCGACGAAGAGGGCGTGCTGTGTCAGCTGCCGCTCAACGTCTTCGTCTTCGTTCACCACGACCGTTACGAAAAGCTCGTGCCGCCGACATTCGACAGCGATCCCGACGACGAGGCGATCCTCGCACGCATCACCGCCGACAAAGCCTTCCGCGCCGAAGCCGAAGCTTTCCACCGGCGGTTCTGGCAGTTCCAGACACTCGTGCGCTACATCTTCACGCTGCGCAAGATCGGCGCGAAAGAGCAGCTCCGCTCCTTCGATCTGTTCGACATCGCCGGTTACGACGCCGTGATCGACACCATCGACCGCGATCTGACCGACGGCACAATCCCCCGATTCACTTCCCGCATCTGCTGATCCCCGCATCGAAATGAAAAAAATGACTTCACCTCTGCTGACGAACGCGCAGGACGAACTGCTGCTCGACACGCTGTTCCGGCGGTATATGGAACGCATCATCGGTCTGCTGCGCGGGTGCGGCCCACTGGAGTTGGCGGCCGACGACCTGTGCATCCGCGTGGTGCGGCGCGACGCGGACGATTTCCGCCGCGACCGCCGGTCCGATATCGGACGGTATGCCGATGACGTGCTGGTGGACAGCATCCGCTACCGCGACGACACATCGTTCGAACTCGACTGCTCGGCGACGAACTACAATATCGACGACGCGACGGCATACGACGACACGGAGATCGTGCGGCTGCCGGGCCAAAAACGGTCGTATGTCGTGCGCAGCGGCCGTTACACGTCGGCGCCCTTCCTCCCCATCCGCGACCTCTACCTGCTCGGGCGGCTGGTCGAACGCACGCTGCGCATCCGCACCGGAACGGCGCGCCCCGACAATCCGCACGCGGATCATTCCGCGACGGAAATGATTCTCCGTCACGGGAAAACGGTGCAATCTTTGTTCCGACAGTGGAAAAACGGAACAAAGATGATCCATACAACCAATTTTATTGCTACATTTGGCGTGAAAACCAAATGGAAGCACCTCATGGCCGAACAGAAAGTCTACATCCCGACCGTCGGGGAAGAGATCGGCAACGCCGTGTCGCACGGAGTGATGCTGTGCCTGACGCTCGCCGCCCTTCCCTTCGCCGCAGTACGCGCCTACATCCACGACGGAACGCTGGCCGCCGTGGCCGCAAGCGTCTTCGTCATCTCGCTGCTGCTCATGTTTCTCGGATCGACGCTCTACCACTCGATGCACCCCGCATCGCGTCACAAGGAGGTATTTCACATCCTCGATCACATCTTCATCTACGTCGCCATCGCGGGAACCTACACCCCGATCGCCCTGTCGGTCATCGGCGGGTGGCAGGGAACCTTCATCACGATCCTGCAATGGGCGATGGTGCTCTTCGGCATCGTCTACAAGTCGCTCGCACGCCGTTCGATTCCGGCCATCAGCCTGACGATCTATCTGGTGATGGGGTGGACGATCGTCTTCTTCATGCCGCTCTTCGTGCGCCACGCTTCGGTGCCGCTGCTGGCGCTGATCGCCGCAGGAGGGCTTCTCTACACCGCCGGCGCATGGGTCTACGCCCGCAAGGGATTCCGCTACCACCACATGGTGTGGCACCTGCTCATCAATCTGGCCGCGATCTGCCACTTCACGGCCATCGTCTTCTACCTCTACTGATCGGAAAGGCCCGTCTGCGGCGAACGAGGGCCATAGAGCGCCCACCGTTTCGTCGAACGCAGAAAACGAACGTTAAATTTGCGTTAAGGAATCCTTACCTTTGTGTTAATTTTCCGCGCATTGCGCGTGAGAACCGACTTTTCGACCTAAATTTGTCCTGCGAAACAAGCGTTTTCGAAACCGGCCGGCACACGCCCGACCGCAGAAAACGGATTAAAACGGATTTATGGACCCGATTTACACAGTAATTATCGCCATTCTGGCCGTGCTGGCCATCTCAGGCCTCTTCGTCGGCGTTACCAACGACGCCGTCAACTTCCTCAACTCGGCCATCGGATCGAAAGCAGCCCCCCGCCGCGTGATTCTGATCGTGGCGTCGATCGGCATTCTGGTCGGCACGCTCACCTCGAGCGGTATGATGGAGGTGGCCCGCAACGGAATGTTCAATCCGGCGATGTTCTCCTTCCACGAGGTGATTCTGCTCTATCTGAGCGTGATGTTCGCCAACATCATCCTGCTGGACCTCTATAACTCGTGGGGACTCCCCACCTCGACCACCGTATCGCTCATCTTCTGCCTGCTGGGCGCCGCCGTGGCCGTTTCGACCTACAAAATCGCCGGCGACGACGCCCTCTCGATGGGCGATCTGGGCGAGTTCATCCACTCGGGACGCGCGTTCGGCATCGTCGCAGCGATCCTGCTCTCGGTGGTGATCGCGCTGACGGTAGGAACGATCGTGATGTATGTCTCGCGTCTGATCTTCTCGTTCCGCTACACGCGGGTCCTGAACCGTTACGGTGCACTGTGGTGCGGCGCATCGCTGACGGCCATCGTCTACTTCGCCCTCTTCAAAGGACTCAAGGGGACCTTGTCCCAGACGGCGTTCATCCACACGATCGAAGCGCATCTCGTCCTGTCGCTGCTGATCTGCTGGCTCGCGTGCAGCCTCATCCTCTTCTTCATCCAGCGTTTTAAAATCAATATCCTGCGCATCACGATTCTGGGCGGCACGTTCGCCCTCGCCCTCGCCTTCGCCGGAAACGACTTGGTGAACTTCATCGGCGTGCCGATCGCCGGTTGGGACTCGTTCCAGATCGCCCGCCACGCCGGCGACGCCTCGATGTCGATGGATGCGCTCAACGAAAACGTCCCGGCCAACTTCGCCTTCCTCGTCGGTGCGGGCGTGGTGATGATCCTCACGCTCTGGACCTCGCGCAAGGCGATGCACGTCACCGAAACGGAACTCTCGCTGGCCAGTCAGAGCGACGAGCAGGAGCAGCGCGAATACGGCTCGTCGGCCTTCTCGCGCGCTATCGTCCGAGCAACGCTCAACACCAACCACGCGATCGAACGGGTCATACCCAAAGGGCTTCGCGAGGCGATCTCCCGCCGCTTCGAGGTGACGGACATCGAACATACCGGCGCACCGTTCGACATGATCCGCGCCACGGTCAACCTCACCACTTCGGCACTGCTGATCGCCGTGGCGACCTCGCTCAAGCTCCCGCTCTCGACCACCTACGTCAGCTTCATGGTAGCGATGGGTTCGTCGCTGGCCGACCGCGCATGGGGACGTGAAACGGCCGTCTACCGCATCTCAGGCGTGATGACCGTCGTGGCGGGATGGTTCGTGACGGCGCTGGGCGGCTTTATCATCGCCTACGTCGTGGGACTGGCGCTCGTCTACGGAGGAACCGTCGTGCTGATTCTGCTGACGGTATTGGCTGCCTACATGCTCATCCACAGCAACTTCATCAAAAAGACGAAGAACACCGAAGAGACGACCGCCATCACGCACGAGAACGTCGTGGAGGAGATCGCCACGGTGGTCAGCTCGACGATCAATACCGCCACGCGCATCTACGACCGTACACTGCTGGCCGTCTTCAAGGAGAACCGCAAGGTGCTGCGCGACCTGAACCGCGAATCGTCGGAGTTGTACGAGCGGATGCACGAACGCAAATACCGCATGATGTCGACGCTGCGGATGCTGCGCGCGAGCGATCTCGATACGGCGCAATACTACGTGCAAGTCGTCGACTACCTCAACGAACTGACCAAGGCGCTCACCCACATCGTGCGGCCCGCCTACGGCCATATCGACAACAACCATGAAGGATTGACCCGCGAGCAGACGTCCGACCTGATCCGCGTGGGCGACGAGGTGGAGGCGATCTACCGCCGCATCAACACCATGCTCACGACCAACGACTTCGGCGACATCGATCTGGTACTCTCGATGCGCGACCGCCTCTTCGAGACCATTTCGGACGCCATCAAGAGCGAACTGCGGCGTTTCAACACCTCCGGCAAAGGGAGCACGAAGGCCAGTATGCTCTACCTGACGATTCTCAACGAAACGCGCACGATGGTGCTCCAGCTGCGCAATCTGCTCAAAGCGCAGCGCCACTTCCTCGAGACGAAAGGGGTCATCAAAAGCTGGCTCTATTACTCCAAATAAGCGGAATCATTCACGATCTTTGGCTGCGCCTTAGATACTCGCCGCGGGCAAAATCCAAATAAATTTGCTTTTGCCCGCGGCTTATTCGTACTTTGGCTACGCCGTAGATACTCCGCCTCGGCAAAATCCAAATAAAATTTGCTTTTGCCCGCGGCTTATTCGTACTTTGGCTGCGCCGTAGATACTCCGCCTCGGCAAAATGCAAATAAATTTGCTTTTGCCCGCGGCTTATTCGTATCTTTGTCGGGACGTCGGGATCCCGGAAATCGGGTCGTTCGACAGGAACGGCCCGATTTTCTCAGGATGAAAGGCGGAACTCAGGCCGGAGTGCAAACCTCCGGTCTCTAAAACGAACAGTATGGATATCGCAAAAAACAAACGGCGCGAAAACATCGCCGAATACATTCTCTACCTCTGGCAGTTGGAAGACCTGCTGCGGGCGCTGCAATTCAGCCCCGAAGCCGTTTACTCCCAGCTGATCGCACCCCGCAACCTCTCCGAACCGGAGCAGCGGCTCTATCTGGAGTGGTATATGGATATCGCCGACCTGCTGCGGCAGGAGGGCAAAGAGGAACAGGGGCACCTCGACCATACGCTTCATCTGATCGGCGACCTGCACAACCTCCACCTGCAACTCATGAAGCTGCCCGTAGGAGCACGCTACCGCGAACTTTACGCACGGCTCGAACCCGAACTGCCCCGCCTGCGTTCGGTGCTGGGACGCAGCGAGATGAACGACACGGAGCTATGCTTCAGGGCGCTGTACGCCGCGATGCTCTACCGCATCCGCGGCGAAGGAGGCGCGCAGGCCATCGACGACACGATCGCCTACATTTCGCCGGTCGTCGCCGAACTCGCTTCGATGTACGGAAAGGTCGAACGGGGCGAGATCAACCTCTTCGAACACGAGAAATAACCGGACGCTCCGACCCCAAATCCTGCGGACGGACTCGGACCGCATATAAAAAAGGGTTGCCGCAATAAGCGGCAACCCTTTTTTATAGATCACAATCCTTTTAGAAGCGGCGCAGACGGAACTCCATGCCGATCGACTTGCGGGATGCCTGCGACGAAAGCCCGCGCAGCTCTGCCACCGACGAGAATCGCGCAAGGGTGCCGCGTGCCGAGAAGGTCGACATCTCGAGCGAAACGCGCGGTTTGAAAACCGACCGTACAACCGCCGGTAGCTGAGTCGCATGTTCTGTCGGAAGCAGCAGCTTCGCAGGCATACGGTCAACCGACTGACCGATCTCGATCCGAGTTTTACCGCCCGGGATACGTGCGATTGCGTGCATCGACTTCATGGAACTCGCGGTCGTGTTCTTCTGCGCCGGTACGATTTTCCGCACCACAGGACCGGAAACACCATCGGCGTCGACCGCTACACCGACAAAGGTCAGCTGACCGCCCCAGTCGAGAAGGAAAAGCACCGCTTCTCTGTTCTCGTATCCCTTGCTAAGCAGGTAAGACTCCACATCTGCGTCGCTGTTCCCCGAAATGTCTCCGCTGAATGCAGCTACATACCACTTCGCGGCATCGGTGCTGTGAGTTATCTCTCCGTAGAGTACCGCTTTTCCCTTGAAATCGGCGTATTTCTCCGCATCGGCGGCAAAATAATCGTCGCCGTCTTCGACCGTCACGTTAATATCGATCGTCGCCGTACTGATCGGCTTCTGCAAGGTAGTGAAAGGCTCCGATACGAAGAGCGGCGTGGTAGCAGCTCCCGCATACCCGAAAGCCACAGTGATATACTTCGTTTCGGGAAGAAGGTATCCGCGAGTATCCAACTCCTGATCGCCTTTCATCAGATAGTATTGGATATAACCGCCTGCCTGATCGATCAGCGCCTGTATGAGAGCGGCATTATCTCCGGCAAAAGACGCATACGAAGCATACGGAATGCAATCGACGTAATAGTCCTCGTCGGCACTCGAAGGATGAATGTCCACAACGGCGCCGTCGTAGGTGATATCGCGAACCTGCATACCGATCGTCATGCTCGAAGCCTGCGGCGCTGCGGTCTTCTGCACGGCGCTGGCGACCTCCGTCGTACGCACGCCCTCTGTGCTGATGCCGAAGACGACGGTGACATAATCGGTCTCTGGATCCATGCTCGTAAAGAGATCGGTTTTAGAATTGACCGTCACGTTGCCGGTCCAGATGTATTCGTTGCCGGCCCAATCGATCTTGTAGCCGTTCTCCATCTCGATAAACGCATCTGCAATGGATGCCGGCGTATTTTCGTCATACAACTTCTTTGTGCAGACACCGATATAGTAACGCGTGGCGGGATCGGAAGGCTGGACGGAAATATCGAACGCCGTCGCAGAGACATTCGAGAACGAGATGCCGAACGTGCAGTTGTCGGTCACTACGAAGGACTTGGTACGCACCGCCTGACGCGTCAGACCCGTCAGCGGTTCACCCTCCTCGGTCAATGCAAAAGCGTAGACCTCGTAATCCGTTTCGGGCGAAAGGCTCTTAAACGTATAGCTGTCGGGACCTATCGAAAGGAGATCGGCCAAGGTAATGTCATAGCCGGCGGTCTGATAAGAAGCCACGGTCTCTTTCAGGCTGGCAATGACGCTCGCAATGATCTCGGTGTCGGTGCCCCATGTGTCGATGTCCGCTTTCGACGCCAGATCGAAATAGTAGAAACAGCCCGTATTGGACGGCGTCACCTCTACGTCGCAGGTCGAATCCGTCTCCTCGTGCGCGATGGAGAACTCGCAGGAGAAAGCCTCGGTACGGAACGCGGTTTTTGTAATTGCCGAGGTTGCAACGCCTTCGGCGGTCATGCCGTAGGCATACGCGTAATAATCGGTGTCGGATTTGAGTCCGTCGATTGTCTGCTCTCCAGAAGGACCCGTCGTAAGAAGTTGAGCCAGCACCTCGGAGAACGTCATTTCATTCTGCGAAGCCAGCCACTGTATATACTCGATATCGCTCTGAATATACTCGGCTTCAGTGGCATAGCCGTCGAAGATCGACTTCTCGACCACCATCGCCAGATAGCTCACGCTGTTGTCCGAAGGCGTCCACGTCACCACGGCGCTGCTTCCGTCCTTACTCGGCACCTGAATGTCGAACGTGAGCGCAGGTATCTCGGGAGCATTCTGCATCACGGTAACGGTTACGTCCTTGGCGTTCGGGTAGGAGAGCGTTACATTGGCGATACGCATCTCTCCTGCGCTGGGATCGGCCGTAAAGCTGATTTCACCCGCTTTGGAGGTATCGAACGAATGCACCCATGTATCAAGCGATACGGCGCTGATAGTACCCCCCCCCTCGGCGGGATTCTCGATCTCGTATTCGATCCGCACCGTACCGCCTTCGGGTGGCGCGGAGAATGTCGACGAAGATCCGAAAGAGACGTTGATAACGGGATCGGGAATATCCGGGAAGATAGGGCCATCCGTTCCGCTATCACTGCAACCGCCGGCGACGAGCGCCGCGGCGACAAACAGAAAAGACAAAAAACGTTTCATAGGCAAATGATTTTGTGTGAAGACAAAACGGGCGGTTTCAGCATCCCCGTCGTCCATTCACGGTTAAAAGTAAATACTATGTTTTCGTACAGGATACAGCGCGCACGTCCCTACACCCGACGTTCGAAATCCGGTCCGGCGATGGATGCGATGCCGGCGATGGCATCCGCTCTGGACACCTGCATCGCGCGACGGCACACGCGAAACGCCTCTGCCAAAGCGGGACACCGCATTACGGCGGCTTTCTGTTTAAATCACAATCCAATTTTGACATTTCCGATCCCCGAGCAGCCGGTAAAATCTCGAAATGGAATCATCGGCCCGACCTCGGATCGTATGTACACAGGCAAATATAGTGAAAATAATTCAGGTTGATCCATCGTAACCCACTGCAATTCCAATAGTTGGTTTGCATTTTCATAGTCAATTCAGGCGTTTTCTCGCAAATCGGAAGGACGGATCGGGATTGTCGAAGAAGATCGATCGTATGCGGAGAAATCTGATTACAAATCGTAACCGAATATTTTTTCAATTATTTTTCCGTACGGTGCGCTTCGTCTCGATTTTTTCCGGCGGCGGCCATCCAACGGAGCGCCAAGCCGTTGACGACCGCTGTTCATAAAATGTTGATAGCTTTTCCCTGCAAACGGCCGCGGCGCTTGCAAAAGCACTATATTTGCATACAAAGGATGACGGTTCCTTTCGCCGCGTCATGCGGCGGAGGGATGAAAAGGGAACGCCTGTGCAATTCAGGGACTATCCCCGTAGCTGTAACTTCCACGACAAAGCCGCACAATCTCCAGCCACTGCCGCCAGCGGGCGACGGGAAGGCGTGCCGGCCGGAAGGAGTCAGAAGACCTGCCGTCATCGCCTCGTTCGGAGCTTTCGGGTCGAAGAGCTTTACGATGAAAACCGCCCTGCGGGAGAATCCCCGTACCGGTCGGAACCGCCGTCGTATCGCATTCTTCCCGCAGTTTCGCAGCGTCGCAGACGAATTTGAAGCCGCCCTTTTCAACTGCGTGCAAACCGAGTGCATCCGCTTGCAGGATGCCGAGGCATTGTCGCAGAAGCCGAGCCGCGCGACAGCAAATAAAGATTGAGAGGGATTGTCGATATGAAAGGCGGGGCGCACTCCCCGTAACGCAAATCCGACGGGATTTCATGCCGACGTCCGATAAAAGAGAGTTACCCCTTCCCGTCGGACTTAATGTTATACAGTTATGAGCAGTTCTGAAATTTTCATCACCAAGCGCGACGGCAAACGCGAACGTTTCTCCATCGACAAGATCAAGGAGGCCATCGCCAAAGCGTTCCTTTCGGTCGGAAGTTTCGCCACCGACGAGATGCTCACCCAGATTCTGGGCCGCATCCGCGTGGCGGACGGTACGACCGTCGAGCAGATCCAGAATCAGGTCGAGACGGCGCTGATGGCCGAACGCTACTACAAGGTGGCCAAAGCCTATATCATCTACCGGCAGGAGCATACCGAGGACCGCGAGGTGCGCGACAAGCTGCAATTTCTGATGAACTACTGCGAGGCCAAGAACCCCGCCACAGGCTCGAAATACGACGCCAACGCCAACGTCGAAAACAAGAACATCGCCACGCTCATCGGCGAGCTTCCGAAGCAGAACTTCATCCGCCTCAACCGTCGTCTGCTGACCGACCGTCTGAAGGAAATGTACGGCAAAGAGCTGTCGGACCGCTACCTCGAACTGCTCAACCGCCATTTCATCTACAAGAATGACGAGACGTCGCTGGCCAACTATTGCGCCTCGATCACGATGTACCCGTGGCTGCTCAGCGGCACGACCTCGATCGGCGGCAACTCGACACGCCCCACGAACCTCAAGTCGTTCTGCGGCGGCTTCGTCAATATGGTCTTCATCGTCTCGTCGATGCTGTCGGGCGCCTGCGCCACCCCCGAGTTCCTGATGTACATGAACTATTTCGTCGGGCAAGAGTTCGGCGAGGATTACTACAAACGCGCCGACGAGACGGCCGACCTCTCGCGTCACCGCCGCACCATCGACAAGGTCATCACCGACTGCTTCGAACAGGTGGTCTACTCGATCAACCAGCCTACCGGCGCGCGGAACTTTCAGGCCGTCTTCTGGAATATCGCCTACTACGACCGTTTCTATTTCGAGTCGCTCTTCGGCGAGTTCCGCTTTCCCGACGGGTCGAAACCCGATTGGGAAGGATTGTCGTGGTTACAGAAGCGGTTCATGAAGTGGTTCAACGCCGAACGTCTCAAAACCGTGCTGACCTTCCCCGTCGAGACGATGGCCCTGCTCACCAAAGACGGCGACGTGATGGACGCCGAGTGGGGCGATTTCACGGCCGAGATGTACGCCGAAGGGCACTCGTTCTTCACCTACATGAGCGACAACGCCGACTCGCTGTCGTCGTGCTGCCGTTTGCGCAATGAGATTCAGGACAACGGCTTCAGCTATACGCTGGGCGCGGGCGGCGTATCGACCGGCTCGAAGAGCGTGCTGACGATCAACCTCAACCGCTGCATCCAGTACGCCGAGCGGCAGGGTATTCCCTACCTGTCGTTCCTCGAAGAGGTGGTCGATCTGGTACACAAGGTACAGATGGCCTACAACGAGAACCTCAAAGAACTGCATCGCAAAGGGATGCTTCCCCTGTTCGATGCGGGCTACATCAACCTCTCGCGCCAGTATCTGACCATCGGCGTCAACGGACTGGTCGAGGCGGCCGAATACAAAGGCATCGCCATCGACGACAATGCCGACTACGTGCATTTCACCGAGGAGATTCTGGGGCTGATCGAGCGTTACAACCACAAGTACCGTTCGAAGGAGGTCATGTTCAACTGCGAGATGATCCCCGCCGAGAACGTCGGGGTGAAGCACGCCAAGTGGGACCGCGAGGACGGCTTCAAGGTGCCGCGCGACTGCTACAACAGCTATTTCTACGTTGTCGAGGACACGTCGCTCAACATCGCTGACAAGTTCCGCCTGCACGGCTCGAAATACATCGCCCACCTCACGGGCGGCTCGGCACTGCACATGAATCTCGAAGAGCACCTTTCGCAGCCGCAGTACCGCCACCTGCTGCGCGTAGCGGCACAGGAGGGGTGCAACTACTTCACCTTCAACATTCCCAACACGGTCTGCAACGCCTGCGGGCACATCGACAAACGTTATCTGAAGGAGTGCCCCCGCTGCCACTCGACGAACCTCGACTACCTGACGCGCGTGATCGGCTACATGAAACGCATCAGCAACTTCTCGCAGGCACGGCAGCAGGAGGCGGCACGGAGGCATTACAACCGGCCGGAACGGATCGAGGGCGGCGTCGAAGCGCGCAGTGTAGCGGCACCCCGCAGCGACGAATAACGCCGGCGATGCTCCGTTACACCGACTACGACATCGTGTTCCGCGAGATTCCCGACGAGGTGACGCTCGCCGTCAACCTCTCGGGCTGCCCCAACCGCTGCCCGGGCTGTCACAGTCCGCAGCTGCAGGAGCCGATCGGCGAGCCGCTTACCGAAGCGGTCGTGGAACGGCTGCTGGCGCGCTACGGAGCGACGGTCACCTGCTTCTGCCTGATGGGCGGCGACGGCGATCCGCAGGAGGCGGAGCGGCTGGCCCTCTATGCACACCGGCTTCGCCCCACGCTGCGCACGGGGTGGTACTCGGGTCGTGCGGCGCTGCCCGAAGGATTCGATCCGACGGGCGTGTTCGACTACGTGAAACTCGGTCCCTACATCGCCGCTCGAGGGCCGCTCGACAATCCGGCGACCAACCAGCGGCTGTGGCGCATCCTGCCCGATGGCCGCCGCGAAGACCTCACACCGCGATTCTGGCGCAAGCGCGGCGAACGCTGAACGAGGGCAGACGCCCTGCCTCAACCCGCCCGATCCGGTACGAGCCGCCGCGAACCCTACGCTTTGCGCCATCGCGCTTCGAAAGACCAACCGGCCATACAGCAGCCAAACAGATGAAAGAATCGGTCGTTTCGAAAAAAATGCTTACCTTTACGCCCTGTTTTACAGGATTCGGCGCCCGAAGGCATTTTGTGCGGCGCTCGTAACTAAAATTGAAATTTATGTCATTCAATCTGTTAAAAGGGAAGAAAGGAATCATTTTCGGCGCGCTCAACGAGCAGTCGATCGCATGGAAAGTCGCCGAACGCGCCGTCGAAGAGGGGGCCGAAATCGTGCTGACCAATACACCCGTGTCGCTGCGCATGGGAACACTCAACGAACTGGCGGCCAAATGCAATGCGCCGATCGTTGCGGCCGACGCCACGTCGGTCGCCGATCTGGAACACCTCGTGGACGAGGCAATGACGCATTTCGGCGGGCCGTTCGACTTCGTACTCCACTCGATCGGGATGTCGCCCAACGTGCGCAAAGGCCGCACGTATGACGATCTGGACTACGATTTTCTGCAAAAAACGCTCGACATATCGGCCATTTCGTTCCACAAGGTGATCCAAGTTCTGCGCAAAAAGGATGCCCTGCGCGAATGGGGTTCGATCGTGGCACTGAGCTACATCGCCGCACAGCGTACGCTCTACGGCTACAACGATATGGCCGACGCCAAAGCGCTGCTCGAATCGATCGCCCGCAGTTTCGGGTACATCTACGGCCGCGAGAAGCACGTGCGCATCAACACCGTATCGCAGTCGCCGACGCCGACCACGGCCGGCAGCGGCGTGCTGGGACTGAAAGACCTGATGGAGTTCTCGGAGAATATGTCGCCGCTGGGCAACGCCTCGGCGAACGACTGTGCCGACTACGTGCTGACGCTCTTCTCGGACCTGACGCGCAAGGTGACGATGCAGAATCTCTTCCACGACGGCGGGTTCTCATCGATGGGTATGAGCCGCCGCGCGATGCGCACCTACGAAAAGGGGCTGCGTTTCGAGGACGTACACGAACACCAGTTCCCCTTCGGGCAAAACGAACAGGAGGAATAACGCTTCGCGACAAATGCAGCAGGGCGGCTTCTTTCCAGAAGCCGCCCTGTCGATTTTCCGTTGCGCCGGCTATTTCAGCCGCACGACGATCTCGATGGGATAGTGATCCGAAATATAGGGTACGCCGTAGTCGCCGTCGAGCGTGCGGTACGACAGACACTTCATATTGCGCACGAACAGATGGTCGATGACCATCGAGTTGGGCGCCTGCCCCCAGCCGTTGTACGTTCCCTTGTTGTCGGTGACGGGAGCCTGCTCGCGCGCCGGCGTCATGAACTTCTTGAGCGGATCGAAAATCCGGTCGTCGATGGTCGAATTGAGGTCGCCGCCCACGACGACACCTGCCTTGCGGCCCGCGATCTCCAGCACCTCCCGCACCACGAGCTTCACCCCTTCGCGGCGCGCCACCTCGCCCTTGTGGTCGAGATGGGTATTGAAATAATAGAACTCCTTGCCCGTCGCCTTCTCACGCAGGTGCACCCACGTCATCGTGCGGTTGCAGGCACCGTCCCAGCCGCGCGACACGCGGTCGGGCGTTTCGCTCAGCCACAGATCGCCGTGATCGAGCAGGTCGTAGCGCTCCTTGAGGTAGAAGACAGCCATGATCTCGCCACGCTCCTTGCCGTCGTCGCGACCCACGCCCACGCGGGCGTACTGCGGCAGGTTCTCTTCGATGTACTGCACCTGAAAGAGGTAGCCCTCCTGAATGCCGAAGGCCGTCGGCGCTTCGCGTTCGAGCATCCGCAGCGTCGCTTCGCGGCGGTTTTCCCAGCTGTTCGCGCCGTCGTCGGCCACGCCGAGACGAATGTTGTAGGAGATGATCTTCGCCTCGCCCTCCGGCGTCGTATCCGCAACGGAGTGTTGTGCGGCTGCGCCGGCAGCGAGTCCTACCGTAGCCAAAAGTGTGAAAATAAATGTTTTCATAGTTTTTTCGGTTGGTTTTGAATCAATACTTGTAGCGAATCCATTTGAACATCTCGCGCAGCGTCGGCTTCTTGCCGTACATGAAGATGCCCACACGGTAGATTTTGGCCGAGAGCCACACCATCCCCACGAACGTAACGTAGAGCAGCGCCAGCGAGAGGACGATCTCCCACGTCGGAATGCCGTAGGGGATGCGCGCCATCATCACCACGGGCGACGTGAAGGGGATGAGCGAGAACCAGAAGGCCAGCGACGAGTTGGGGTCGTTCAGCACCGACATCTCGACGATGACGGCCAGAATAATGGGAATCATGATCGGCGTCTGCAACTGCGCGGCGTCCTGTACGTTGTCGACCGCCGACCCGATGGCCGCAAACATCGCCGAATAGAGCAGATACCCACCCACGATAAAGAGCAGCAGATAGCCGAAGAGCATCGCCAGATAACCGATGTCGGTAGCAACGGCAATGGCGCTCAGCGTCTCGGCGTCGAAACCGCCCGCCGCGATCGCCGCCGCATCGCCGCCCTGCTGCATGGCCGCAGCCGCCTCCATCGCGCCGTCGGGCAGTACATGGGGCATCACCGTCGCACCCACGCCGCAGACCAGCACAGCCCAGATAAGGACCTGCACCACCGCAACGGAGGCGACGCCCAAAATCTTGCCCATCATCAGGTCGAAGGGACGCACCGACGAGACGACGACCTCCAGCACGCGCGACGACTTCTCCTCGATGACGCTCTGCATCACCATTGCGCCGTAGATCATCAGGAACATATAGAGCACCATGCCCAACACCATGCCCATCATCGCAGCGACCATCGAGGAACCGGACGACGAGCCGCTCTCGTCGTTGCGGACGACCTGCATCTTCACGTCGGTCTTCACGTCGGCCAAGATACGGTCGAGGTCCTCGATGGCATAGGCGCGCAGCTTCTCGCGTTCGAGTACCTTGGCGATCTGCCCCCGCAGGTTCTCCTCGAGCGTCATCGACGAAGCGGAGTTGGCGTAGAGCCTTACGTCGGAGGGATTTGCGAGCACGTCGGCGCCGATCTCGAGCACGCCGAACTTGTCGATCATCACGCGCCGCGCCGTATCGACAGACAACTCCGAAGGTTCGAAGCGGATGTCGTCGCTGCTCACCAGATGCTGCGCCACCAACCCGCTGCGATCGATCACGACGATGGTTTTGGTCTCGCCCGAGGCGTAGCGCACCATCAGCGCCGGCGCCAGCATCAGGCCGAGCATCAGCACGGGCATGAGCAGCGTGGTGATGATGAAGGATTTTTTGCGGACGCGTTCGTTGAACTCGCGCGACACGATCAGCCATATATTCGACATAGGTTCCTAAACTGTTTATTGCAGCCGCCCGCCGCCCTTGTCCGGCGCGATCAGACGGATTTGATTTTCAATTCACTGTTTTACGAAGCCGTAAATACTCCTCACAGGGAGCCGTTCACGGCCCTTATAAAGATGTCGTTCATCGAAGGAATCTCCTCGGCGAAGGAACGCAGGGCCACCGTCTCGTTCGCCGCGGCGATCACCCCGCGCAGCGCAGCGTCATCGGCGACATGGATCGTCAGCGACTGCATCTCGGGAAGCCCCTCCGCCGAAGGTCGCAGCACGACCGCTCCCTCTTCGGCCGGCAGATCGCCGACCGACGCCACGACTTCGCAGCGGCCGGCAAGCGCCTGCTTCAACGCCGCTTCGTCGCCCCGGTATTCGAGTCGGAAGAGATTCTGACCGTGTCGGCGGCGAATTTCGTCGACGGCACCCGAGAGGATATTTCGCGAACGGTTGATGAGCGTAATATGGTCGCACACCTCTTCGACCGACGACATATTATGGGTCGAGAAGATGACCGTCGCCCCTCGGTCGCGCAACCCCAGAATCTCCTCCTTGAGCAGATTGGCGTTGATCGGATCGAAGCCCGAGAAGGGTTCGTCGAAGATCAGCAGCTCGGGTTCGTGCAGCACCGTGACGATAAACTGGACCTTCTGCGCCATTCCTTTCGACAACTCCTCGACCCGCCGGTTCCACCACGATCCGATGTCGAACCTGTCGAACCACAGCCGCAGACGGCGCATCGCCTCGGCGCGCGACAGCCCCTTGAGCCGCGCGAAAAAGAGGGCCTGTTCACCCACTTTCATCTTTTTGTAAAGACCGCGTTCCTCGGGCAGATAGCCGATCCGCTGCACGTCGGCAGAGGCGAGAGGCCGTCCATTGAAGAGCACATGTCCCTCATCGGGTGCCGTAATGCGGTTGATGATGCGGATGAGCGTCGTCTTTCCCGCGCCGTTGGGTCCCAGCAGACCGTACACCGAGCCGCGCGGGATGTCGAGCGACACGTCGTCGAGCGCCGTATGACCGGAGTAATGCTTCGAGACGTGTTCGACTCGCAATAAATAATCCTCCATCTGGTGATAAATTTCGACAAATATAAGCAAAATTACCGGACCTTCGCTCCAAAATCGCACCGGAACCGCCTAAAAAAAACAGAAGCGCCGAACGGCCGCCATGCATCGGAACGGAGCGGCGAATCGAACCTGCGGCAACCGTTCTCCGACCGCTGCGGAGAACAGCGCCTCTCCCGATTCCCGCAGCCGATAACGAACGGGTCGTGAGAAAAGTTCGGACGCGGGAATTTGTTTTTCAATAAAAAACGCTATCTTTGCCGCACGAAAGCAAGCGCCGAGGGGACCCGCACAATGCCGGGTCTGAGCGGCGCCCGAGGTAACAACTAAAAACAAAAAATTATGCAAACTCTCAAAATCGAGGCTACTCCGCGCACCGACTTCGGCAAGAAGGCCAGCCGTGCCATCCGCCGCGAAGGCCACGTACCCGCCGTGCTCTACGGAGGCGGCGAAACCGTATCGTTCAGCGTTGACGCCAAAGCGCTCAAACCGCTGATCTACACCCCCAACTCCTACATCGTCGAGCTGACGATCGACGGCAAGACCGAGAAGGCCGTGATGCGCGAGGTGCAGTTCCACCCCGTGCGCGAGGAGATTCTCCACATCGATTTCTACCGTGTGCAGGAGGGCAAACCCGTAGCCATCAGCATTCCCGTACGTCTGACCGGTAACGCCGAGGGCGTGAAGGTGGGCGGTAAACTCGTTCTCTCGACCCGCAAAATCTATGTCAGCGGTATGGTAGACAAGCTGCCCGACGAAATCACCGTCGACGTAACGACGCTGGACGTGGGCAAGACCATCTTCGTGGGCGACCTCAAATCGGACGACCTGAAGTTCCTTACCCCCGCTACCGCAGCCGTCTGCGCTGTCCGCGTTACGCGTGCTTCGCGCGGCGCCGCCGAGCAGGCAGCTCAGTAGTCGGTAATCGGGATTAAAGCGATTTTGTCAAACCCGAAAAATTCCCGACGATGAAATACCTCGTTGTAGGATTGGGAAATATCGGCGCCGAATATGCCGACACCCGCCACAACATCGGATTCAAGGTGTTGGATTGCTTAGCCGAGCAATCCAACATCGCTTTTACGACAGGTCGTTACGGCGCGACGGCCGAGCTGCGGCACAAGGGACGCACGCTCGTGCTGCTGAAGCCTTCGACCTATATGAACCTCTCGGGCAAGGCCGTCCGCTACTGGATGGAGACCGAGAAGATCGCACCGGAGAATCTGCTGGTCGTGGTGGATGACATCGCACTGCCCTTCGGGACGCTGCGGATGCGGCAGAAAGGGAGCGCCGGAGGCCATAACGGGCTGAAAAACATCACCGAGCTGCTGGGCACGGAGGAGTACACCCGTATCCGCTTCGGTATCGGCGGCGATTTCGCGCGCGGGCAGCAGGTGGACTACGTGCTGGGTTCATGGTCGGACGAGGAGCGCAAAGCTCTGCCCGAACGGCTGAAAGTCTTTACCGAGGCCATTCTCTCCTTCACCACGATCGGTACCGAACGCACGATGAATCTCTACAACAAGAAATAATCCGTCGATCGTCCCTCACGTAAAAAAGGCCCCGACTCCAAGAGAGTCGGGGCCTTTCAATTCTATGTTCGGCATTAACGCACCCGCACTAAGCGAGGACGGGCCGATGCGGCGGAAGGAGTTTCCGAACCCGACTCGGTCAGCACGCGCACGTGCATGAGCGGCGTGGTAATCACGCCGTCGGCCGTACAACCATAAGCGTAGACGACATAACCCGTCGAAGCCCACAGATTTTCGGCCTTCATCTCGACGGTACCCGTCAGCAGCTCCTCGGAGAGCGTATGGCCCTCTTCGAGGTTGTATTTCGTCCAAAAGAGGTCGTCGGCCGCATACTGCGCATCGTTCTCGAAATCGTAGTAGTTGCTGCTCTTGTCGATATGGCAGACGTAGGTCAGGTTCTTGTTCGACGGTTCGACCTTGATGGCCAGATTCTGACGCGAAACCGTCACGTCGATCTTGAACGTGCAATTCTCGGTCGGCGTGAAGGCCGGCGTGCGGAACTCCTTCTTCACCACATCCGTGCGAACCTCCTTGCCGTCGACACCGAAGACGATCAGGCAGTAATCCGTCTCGGATACCAGCGGTTTGATCGCCTCCGAAACCAGCGGATTTTCGCGTATCCAAGCACGGGGAACCCCCTGATTCTGCGTACCGTAGGAGGAGATATCCGTCCATTTGACCGGTCTTTCATCCTCATACAGATCTTTATAGTGACGCTCCTCGTAGCCTTTGACATAGGCGGCGGCCACCTCGGCGTCGGTGAGCGGATTGCCCTCCTTATCGACGAAGGCCGATTTCTTGACGATGCCGTGGAAATAGTGCAGATCGTCGCTCGGAACCACATCGTATTCGGCGCCGTACCACGTGATGTTGTCGACGTTGACCCGATATTTCGTGTTGATCACCACCGGTGCAGTGGTCTTGAAAGGAACCTTCATCACCGAGGTATTGGGTATAAGCGCGGTTCCTTCGCCGTTCTCCTCCAGTCCGAAGGCGATCAGATAATAGGACTGACCGGCCGTGAGCGGAGTCGCCTCGGGATTGACAAATGCATATGTCCCATGGTGCATATACACATCGCGGTAATAAGAATCCCACATACCAGCCGAAACGAAATAGTCGAACATCGCTTTCAGTTCGGCGACGACAGCCGTCTCGCCCTTTTCGTCGAACGTCGCGGCGTTGTACGCCGAAACGTAGTAGTAAATCGAAGCGTCCTTCGGCGTCACGGTCGCCGCGACGCTCTTGTCGGTCACCTCGGTAATGTCGACAGTGAAGTCGGCGCCTTCGGTCACGCCCGTCTGGCTCTTCTCGACCACCACGCCCAGCTTGGCCACCGAGCTGCGCTCCGCGCCGTCGAAATAGATCACGGCCACCGTTCCTTCGGCCTCGTAACCCGTCGCATCGGCAGCGGGAGCCGTCACGCTCAGCACCTTGTCCTTCAAGGATACGCGCCAGCCATCGGGCTTGGTGAGGATCGTCTCCACCACACCGACGCTCTCGATTTCATAAGTCTTCGTCTCTCCGTAGACAAAAGAAGCCACGTCGGGCGCCTTGCGCAGGATCAGGTAAAAGTCGGTGCGTTTGGCGACCGTAATTACGGAGCCGTCCCTCAGCGTGAAATAGACATTGTCGT